>JBNMLJ010000070.1:0-2467 GCA_050874785.1 Lachnospira sp. | reverse complement strand
GTCAGCTATGAATGCTAACAGAATGTTAAGCGGAGTTTCATCTGCACAGTCAAAATCAACAGAAAAGTTATCATCAGGTTACAGAATTAACCGTGCCGCAGATGATGCTGCTGGACTTTCAATTTCAGAGAAGATGAGAGGACAGATTAGAGGTCTTAATCAGGCTTCAACAAACGCTCAGGATGGTATTTCACTTATCCAGACAGCTGAAGGTGCTTTAAATGAATCACACTCAATTCTTCAGAGAATGAGAGAGCTTTCAGTACAGGCTTCAAATGGTACAGAAACAGATGATGATAGAGAAGCAGTACAGAACGAAATCGAACAGCTTCAGAGTGAATTAACAAGAATTTCTGAAACAACGGAATTCAATACTATGAAGTTACTTGATGGTTCTATGGGTGGAAGTTCTACAAACGGAGTTAAGGTTAATGCTTCAGTTAGCAAAAATGCGTTATCATCACTTACAACTAATAATGCAGTACCTGGCGATTACACAACAGGAGCTGTTGCAGCCGCAAATGTAACTACAATTGCAGCTGGTGATAAGATAAGTTATACTGTTAACTATACAGATGAAAATGGTAATGCAAAATCAACCAATATTACACTTAAGGCTAATTCAGGTACAGAACTTGAGGATGAAAAAGGAAATAAATATTCTATTTCAAATGCTGCAACCACACCTACAGAGTTAGCAACTGCAATTGCAGGTGCATTAGCATCTTCTAGCGAATTAGGCGATATATTTAATATTGAAGCTGATGGAACAAATGCTGGAAAGATTAATTTGAAGGCAAAGGAAGCTGGTTCATCTGCAAAGTTAACATCAACAACAGTAGCTACTACAACTAATAATACTACAACATCAACAACAGCAGCTATTACAGGTACTGATGGAGCAGATACTTATCAGACTATAGACAAAACAATCGGCGTATATGATGGAACAGGTAATTTAGAAGATAATACATTTACAATAAACGGCGAAAAATTTGCGTTTGTAAGTGATGCTTCAGTTCTTGGTTCTGATAATAAGGATATTAATTATGTAGTAACTACTCATAATGCAACTAGTTTAGATGCAACTGATGCAGCAGCTATGGCTAAACTTATCAATCAGAAGACAGGAATAGCTGCAGCAGCAAACGCTGGTACAGCAGGTTCAATTGATTTAAAGGCAAGTGAAGGCTCTACTGGTTCAGTAACAGGTATTACACTTCAGATTGGTGCTAACGAAGGCCAGACAATGAGCTTTACACTTGATGATATGAGTGCTGATGCACTTGGTGTAGGTGGAAAGAATGTAGATTTAAGTTCTCAGGCAACTGCTCAGAAGGCTACAACAGCTATTGATGCAGCTATTAAGAAGGTATCTGCTTCAAGAGGTAAGATGGGTGCTGTTCAGAACAGACTTGAGCATACAATCAACAACCTTGATACAGCTTCTGAGAACCTTCAGACAGCTGAGTCACGTATCCGTGATACAGATATGGCTGAAGAAATGGTTAACTACAGCAAGAACAACATTCTTGCACAGGCTGGACAGTCTATGCTCGCACAGGCTAATCAGTCTAACCAGGGTGTTCTTACACTTCTTCAGTAATCAGTTAGTGTATTACAACTAAGTTAATCAAGCTAATATAAAATAAATAATCAAAACTGCAAAGTTAGATTATTAAGATTTACACAAAGCAACCCCACATATGTTCCATGCACATATTGTGGGGTTGTTTTTCATTAATAATTCTTTATAGCATTGATAGCTTCATCTTTGGATAGCTGATAATCTTCAATAAGTTTATCAATGGTATCTTCATCGGATAAGTTCATATCCCTGCACAACTTAATAAACACTTTTATTCCGTTAGAACGAGCCTTTTCTTCTCCTTTGATTATACCTAATTTTTCACCCTCTGCAAGACCTAATTGGCGTCCTTCCTCCTTAACTATTTCAAGATGTCCTTCTTCGTCATATTCATAAATACTCACAGTAATCACTTCCTCCCTGTGATTTTTAAAAAATTCCGACAATACATTTTCAGCTATGCACTCATCAACTGCTTCGGTAACCGCAGTTCGGATATCAATCTTCTCAACATCGGTCTTAACACGCACTTTATTAACAAATGTCATATAGTCTTTAAGTGTTTCACATTTAGAAAGAAATTCAGAGCTGTCTGTACACATATTAGAATGGTTACCTGAATTATCATTAACATTTGAATTAATATTACGGGCTTTGTTACTCCCATTATTATCAGTATTAATGTTAATAACCCTTACAACAAGCTCCAACTCCGGACAATCCATTTTCTTCTCATACATATCCGATAATCGAAGAGTACTTTCCGCTTCAAGCGGCTGTTTTCCATTATAAAATGTAACAAAATGCGGTACTGGAATTTTAAGCATTGTGCTCCTGTGCAAATCACTATTGTTATACATCTGCCTATATACATCAGAT
>JBNMLJ010000069.1:0-2821 GCA_050874785.1 Lachnospira sp. | reverse complement strand
GGCATATTTATACAATAAAAAGCCCCTATAATTAACGCTTCCATTAATTATAGGGGGAATATGAATATTATTAACATTATTATACGAAGAAGATGTAATATACATATCATTGACATATATTATGCTGCTGTTACAATATAGATATTATTAACATGCATTATGCGGCTGTCGCTATATGGATATCATTAAAATGTCACTTTTTTAAATATATGCACGAAATAAATTATCTCTGCGGCGGCTGTAATTATCCACGAACATGGATATAACAGGAACAATGATGGTATTGTGTGGAAATATGCAAATATTGTATACACCCACGCTACCCTGAACACACACGAACCTATAATAACCACTATTGTAGGAACTATTGTCTTGCCAAGTCCTCTTGATGCCGCTATTGTACAATCCATAAATGAAGATACTGCATACGAAAATCCCATAATCATAATTCTCTGCATACCTGCATCTACAACTTCTGGTTCACTTGTAAATAATGACAGGAACTGTCTTCCAAATATTATAAGAAGTCCTCCAAGTATCGCCGCCGCAAAGAAAGCGTAAGCCATACTTATAAGGTAGCTTTTTAACATTCGTTTCTTGTTGCGTGCTCCCATATTCTGTCCCATAAAGCTTGAGCAGGCAGTATAGAAAGCCATCATAACATTATATATAAGCGTATCCGCATTAGCGGCGGCGGCATTTCCTGACACCATAACCGCACTGAATGAATTAACACCTGTCTGTATAAAAAGATTCGCCATAGCAAATATCGCATTCTGGATACCTGCTGGAATTCCAAGCATAAGTATTACTTTTGGCACACCCGGATAAAGCTTTAATTCTCTTACTCTTAATCTACAACTGTCTGTGTCATTTCTTCTTAACAGATTAACCACTACAAGTATTGCTGATATGTACTGGGCTGTTATACTTGCAAATGCCACACCATCCTCAGCCATACCTACACCTATAACAAGTATAAGATTAAGGCATACATTCACAACGCCAGCCAGTGTAAGGTATATAAGCGGTTTCTTGGTATCTCCGCTCGCGCTCATAACTGCATTACCAAAATTATATATAGCCATCGCGGGCATACCAAGCGCATATATTCTAAAATAAAGCACTGCCCCATCTATAAGCTCTGGCTTGGTATTCATAAGTGACAGGAAGAATTCAGCACCTAATATGCAAAGCACCAGAGCTGTAAGTCCAACAATAAGACAGAGCAGAAATGATGTATGAATAGTCTTTCGTACATTTTCTTTCTGACCTGCGCCAAGCTGCTGTGCAACTCTTACGTTGACACCACAGCCCATACCTATAAGAAATCCTGTAAATAATGTTACAAGAAGTGATGTAGAGCCAACTGCTCCAAGTGCCTCATAGCTTGAAAATTTACCAACAACCGCCACATCTGACATATTAAACAGGACTTCCAAAATCTGTGCCAGCATAAGCGGAATACTGAACTTTAATATTTTAATCGGTATCGAACCTGTAGTCATATCCATACTGGTTAGTGCTTTTGTATTATCATTACTCATATATACCTCAATATTCTTTATCTTTAATTCTGAATTTCTATTCTTTAGTACTTGTTATCTTCTTTAATTATTAATATTTAGTACTTACTATGTTAATTATTATTAATACCTTAATTATTAATTAATGATACATCTTTATAATCACCTAGAGTTCACTTTGTTTTATTAAGTAAATCAACCCCTCCAGACGGATACTGACTATAACACATTTATTATTCTTTTTCAATAAATAATTATATGTTTTAATTAGCACTTTTTATGTAGTTTTATTTGGTATTTTGTCGTATAATGCTTTTTAGTACCAAAGGCCTACTGGCTAAGAATTGAGGTTATATATGTTTAATTTTAAATCATCTGATAATAAGACAACAATACAGGCAACTGTATGGAAAGCTGAAAGCAAACCAATCGGCGTAATACAGCTTGTACACGGAATAACAGAATATATGGGAAGATATGACGAAGTTGCCCAGTATTTCACAAGCAAAGGATACGTTGTATGTGGTATTGACGTTATAGGACACGGCCACTCACTACAGAATGGCAGCAGAAAAGCATATCTTGGCAAGAAAGGAAGCTGGGAATATGTAGTTAAAGATGTTCATACCTGCTACACCGAAATGAAAAAACGTTACCCTAAGCTTCCTTATTATATTGTTGGTTTCTCTATGGGTTCATTCATCGTAAGGGATATGCTCTTATCTCCTCACTTAAAGACTAAGATTGACGGCTGTTTCCTTATTGGAACTGGTTCTCAGCCACGTTTTATTCTCAAAGCAATAAGAAGTTATATTGACCACGCCTGTATGCAGGCTAACGGACAGAATTGCAGTCCGCTTATACAGTTTATTGCATTTGGAATGTACAATAATAAGATTAAAAATGCTACATCGCGCGCAGACTGGCTTCTCTATAATGAAGAAGAACGCAATAAATATCTTAACGACCCACATATTCCAGCACAGATTACAGCAAGCCTTATGTATGAACTGTTATCAGGAATGATTAACTGTGTATCTAAAAAGGCTAAGACAGCAAGCTTGGCGCCTGTATATATTCTTAGCGGCAGTGATGATGCTGTAAGCGAATATGGCAAAAATATTAAAACTACCGTAAATTTAATGACTAAACAGGGATTTAATATAAAAGACACCGTGATATTTGATAATATGCGCCACGACATTTTACACGAAAAAGATAACATCAAGGTTCTTGATTATATATATGAAGCTATAACACACTAAATAACTAGATATAATAGATACAATAAATAT
>JBNMLJ010000068.1:0-3342 GCA_050874785.1 Lachnospira sp. | reverse complement strand
TGAAGCTTAGAAATCTCAACACGCATCTGAACTCTTAACTTAGCATCAAGGTTTGAAAGAGGCTCATCCATAAGGAATACCTTAGGGCTACGAACGATAGCACGTCCCATAGCAACTCTCTGTCTCTGACCACCTGAAAGAGCCTTTGGCTTACGATCAAGTAAGTGCTCGATATCAAGAATCTTAGCAGCTTCGTGAACTGACTTATCTATTTCATCCTTAGGTACTTTTCTTAACTTAAGACCGAATGCCATATTGTCATATACTGACATATGTGGATATAACGCATAGTTCTGGAATACCATAGCGATATCTCTATCCTTAGGCTCTACATCATTAACGAGCTTGTCTCCGATCCATAATTCACCAGAACTGATTTCTTCAAGACCAGCGATCATACGAAGAGTTGTAGACTTACCACAACCAGATGGTCCTACGAAGATAATAAATTCCTGATCTGCGATTTCAAGGTTGAAATCTTTAACAGCTACAAAGCCGTTAGGATATACTTTACAAACATTTTTAAGTGATAAACTTGCCATTGAAAACTTTCCTCCTAAAATATAAAAAGCGTATGCACGCTTTCTGATAGTGCTTATTCTACACTAAATGCCTGTCCTTGGCTATATGGTAATTAGCCAAATATCGCGCTTGCTTTTTTATCACTTTTACCATAATTATTAAATTGATGTGTATTTTGCACAAATTTACACAATCAATCTTCACTAACATCACCAAAGCTCTTGGCTTTCATATGCCATCTTATAATAAATTCAGCTATAAAAGTTGTTATAATAATCGCCAGAATTGCATACATTGTAACCCTTATTCCAAATACAAATGCCCCTGCTATTATTATAAGAGCATCAATTATATTCATAATTACAACCACACTTAAATTTCTGCTTCTTTCAACAAGCAGACCCGCAAGCAGGTCTGTTCCACCCGTTGTAATCTCTGTCCTTAATACCATGCCAATTCCTACACCTGCCATTATGCCTCCCATTATGGCAGTCTTTAAATAACTCACATCAGCTCTTGTATCCGCTGGAAGTACTGCCATAAAAAATGTAAGCAGTGCATCAGCAACAACCGTATCCTTAATATAGCCTATTCCTTTTTTGCAGTATGCCCATATAAACAAAGGAATATCAAGCATAATATTAGTAAGCCATATCGGTATGCCCGACTGCGGAAGCCACCCAAGCTTACAACTTTCCTTTGCCATTAATGACAATCTTCTTACTATAATGCTTATTCCTGATATTCCGCCTGTAACCATTCCGGCAGAATCATATATGCTTTTATATGCAATTGCCATAAGAAATGTTCCTGTGACAATATATATCCATTTTAAATTAATATTTTTAACATTCTCTTTTATCTTCATTCTCTATATTCCTTGATTTATGTCTTATTATCCTGTTACTATTTTTTGCAGTATCTTTTATATATATTCAGCTATTTATCCTTGCATTATGGCTGTTATGCGCTTATAATTATATTAAACAATTAATTATTCTAAAAAAGAAGAGAGGATTTATATATGGACATAGCTGGATTATCTACTAATTTAAGTACAATTAATGTAGTAAATGATGTTCAGGTTGCTGTGCTCAAACAATCTCTTGACACTCTTGAGACATCAGGAGATAGTCTTACTAAGATGATGGAAGCATCTGTTAATCCTGAATTAGGACAGAATATTGACATTCGTATATAACGGATTATTTCTTACTCCTTTTATCTGATACATTAAACCAATAATACGCCGTCAATTATCTTTACTGATAACTGGCGGCGTATTATTCTGCATATGAATTACGCTCATTATTAATTATCTTAACTGCTTTTCTCAATTAGAATATTTCGCTTACAATCATATATATAACAACTGCAATAACTGTAACAATTGCTGGAACTGTCATAACCTTCTGCTGTGGAACTGCCTGCTCTGTCACAGTATTCTTTGGTTCTCTGAAAGATTTCACATCATTAACGATATATTCCCATCTTCCATTATGCTGTGCCATTTTCTTAATGCACAGATACACAAGCGACATAAATCCAATCGATACACCAAGAAGCACAGCAAGTGTCAGTATCATAGAAATTGGTGAACTCTGTACTGCCGTTTCACCAGCCGCTGTCTCAAGTGTATCATAAGCACCTGTAATCTTAAGAAGCTGTATAATCGTAATCGAATAAGTATTGATTGCAAAATGTGCAAGCACTGATGACCATATAGAGCCTGTTGCTTCTACCATAAATGCAAATACAACGCCAATAGCAAACGCATAACAGAACTGGTTAATATTAAGGTGGAATAGTCCAAACACAAGACCACTCATAAGAGCTCCCTTTAATACTCCACATTTTCTATATGTTCCATAAAACAAACCTCTGAATGTGAATTCCTCAACAAGTGCTGGTATAACTGCTATAAGTATAATCTGTACAACAAATGGATACGTAAGCAATGTCTGTGATGCCTCTTCAAGATAATTCTTTGAAAAAAGCATTGTAACATTGTTAATAAACAGCACCATAGGTATCATCATATAACCTGCAAGTATAGAAGCAATTACATCTTTAAATGCAATTATATGATACTGCATATCACGCTTTATGCTTATTCCCATAACAGCAATATATATAAGCCCTATTGCAAGAATAACTGCCTCGCTGATAATGTAAGACACCCAGCCCGGTATATGAATACCCATCTGGTTAATTGCCACAACCATCAGCAATGATATTGCCGCCGAAAGAAATACATATGAAATAATCAATATCGGCATAAAACAATTAATCTTTTTTACTTCCATGCGATAGCTTCCACTTCAAGTAATACGTCTTTAGGAAGTCTTGCAACTTCTACACAAGAACGAGCTGGAAATGGCTCTTTGAAATACTTCTTATAAATTTCATTAATCTTTCCAAAATCATTCATTTCTTTAATAAATACTGTTGTCTTTACAATATTCTCAACCTTTGAACCTGATTCTTCTACAAGATTGCAAAGATTTTTAAAAGCCTGTTCTGCCTGAGCCTCTACTCCACCCTCAGCGATTTCTCCTGTTGCTGGAATAACTGGAATAACACCTGATGTATACACCATTCCATTAATCTCAATAGCCTGTGAGTATGGTCCAATTGCGCTTGGAGCTTTGTCTGTACTAATAACTTTCTGCATATTATCCTTGTATGATAATTAGGAAGTTAATTATCACACGTTTCCTTTCTTTTAATATCGTGGTTCAATACAATTCAGATACTATGGACTTTTGATTTTTACCCTGTAGCTTGACTACTCGACTGGAGTGTATTGCCGCTACTTTT
>JBNMLJ010000067.1:0-3781 GCA_050874785.1 Lachnospira sp. | reverse complement strand
TTATTATATACATCACTATTTTTATAAGAATATATTCTTATTTCACATTATAATAATATATATTGATATTATATACTATTATGAATATTCAATTTATTATTAAAATAGATATCTCGTCCATAATATAAAGTTCTTGATAAGCTTCATTCTCTTTTCCCTGTATGGTGTAAGCTCCACAGGTTCAACATCATATGGATTGTTGTAACTTCCATCTGCGTTAGCCTTTCTTGCTATATGCTCATATGACTCCATAGCTTCATTTAACTGGCTGTTAATCTCCCTGCTGTCAATTACAAGCATAAGCTCCGTATCCAGATAAACGCTTCGCATATCCACATTAAATGAGCCAATGACCGATATATTATCATCTATAAGTATCGACTTTCCGTGATAAGAATATCCGCCCTCGTACTCCCATACTTCAAGCCCTGTATTAAGTATTTTATCTTTATTAACATAATAATCTGCCGAGCCAAATGGATTACCATTATTGCCAATAGAATTGGTCATCAAAGATACATTTTCTACCTTATCACATACCTCAGTAAGCCCTTCATACATATAATCGTTGCATATTATATAAGGTGTATGTATCTTCACCCTAATATCTGCCGATTTCATAAGCCTTACAAGCTGATACCACACAACCGGCTTCTTTACCTTGTAATCTATCGGATTGCTAAGAAGTGTTATGCTGTTGACCTCCACTGTCTCACTGGCATAATCAGTATTGTCTACGAACTCCTGATTATCAGCGCAATATGCCTCATAGCCTGATAAAAGCTCATCTTTGGCAGTCTTAACCTTATCCTTTGCGGCTATCTTTTCTTTATAAGAAGCTTTACTGCTTGATAAAAGTGTCTTACTCTCCTTATAATTCCAAACGCTGTCATAATAATCTATAAGCTGGTTGACTGAACTGTTCTCATCAGTCTTGGCACAATACACTAACACATCTCTGTCATAATTCTTATGTCCCTCATTATCTCCAAGGAAATAATTAAATGTATTACGTCCACCAAGAATATAATTCTGCCTGTCTATAATTATATATTTGTCGTGCAGTCTTCCCATTGACTTGTAAGACTTTAACGGATTGACCTTGTTATATATCTTAACCGTTGCTTCTGGCATAGCCGCAAGTGCCTCAAAATACGCATTGCCCCTCATTCTAAGAAAGCCTGACACTCCATCAACTATAACATTAACCGATACTCCCCTGTCTGCCGCATCAATAAGTGCGCCTAATATAAGCTTTCCACTATCATCAGGTCTGAAATCAAAGGTTGAAAGTATTATTTCTTCTTTTGCCTGGCTAATCATTCTTATACGCTCTTTTAACGCATCATTATTATCCTCTATTATCTTGGCTCTCTCAGGGCTTGTCTGGCGTTTTAAAAGGTCCGTGTTATCTAATTCCTGTTTCTCACTGTCCGTAAGCTTCGGCTGCTTCCTGTAGCTTATAAGCGCAATCGTAACTATTCCTATTATCACAGCAAGAATAAAACCTATCATCGATAATACTACATACCTGATACGTATTGTATGCTTCTTAACTTTATCCATAGTCTTTTATACAGCCTGTCTTATTAATTATCACTAACATAATTGTGTGAATATATCTAACACATTTAATATATCCAGCATATCTAACATATCCAATGTATCTAATATATCCAGCATATCAATTATATCCACATATCTAATATATCCAGCATATCAACATATCTAAATATATTATAATAATGTAAATGTAACAGGCTTCCTTTCTACTATCATGTGCCAAGCGTTTTATATCCGTGTATACATTACTTACTAAGCGTTTTGTATCCGTGTATGCATTACCTACTAAGCATTTTATTAAGCTTGGCTATTTTCATTCTTATTGGTATATAGATACATAACCATATTATAACAAAAATAGCAACAAAAATAATCGTAAATGCGAGTATTTTATCTGCTGGAAGCCAGCCATTCAAAAGATATATAACCATATAATCTATGTATAACACGCCGCCCTGAATAAGTCCCGCAATTCCTTTCGGAATACTCTCAACCTGATATACAACTGATATGCCTGCCGCAATAAAGCCTAATAGAATTGTTGAAAATATTTCATACACAACCTCATCAACTGTCAGCACATTTACCACACCTGCTACCTTAAGGCACAGCCATACAATTGCAAGAATTGCAGGACCGCCCCACGCACCCCACATTAAACCTCTTTTTGATAAGATATTTTCTGCCATTAGAATACATAGCAAATATCTTCTCATTCTCAACATAAAAACATTCCACCTGTTCTATCTCAAGCATTGTTATCTCATCTTAGCAGTAACCTGCAATCTTATCGGTAACATTCTCCTGCATAACGAGCCTTTCAATCTCATCAATCAATGCCGTCCGCCTATGCACAGTTGCCGTAACTTCTTCTTCACAATCCTTGTTAATCTTTAGATTAAAAATCATCTCATCACCTCCGTTAAGTATGTTATAACGGATTTAAAAGTATTTGTCATAAAATTTCGGTATTCGGTTGGATTTTGGGGGTGAGTGGTATTTTTACTAACGAATATTATTAACACTAAATAATTACATTAACTATCTAATAAATTAAATTGTCTTTGTAAAAAACATTCCAGAAATCTTACTTGCCTATCAGCCTTCTTTTTATCTCCAAAATTTTCATCTATATAATTTACTACTATAATCTCTCTACTCCATTCGCATTTATTATTCCTTAAGAATGTCCTCGCAATACTTTGTGTTTCTTTATCAAAATTTATATCTGGGTTTCTATAGTTTGTTTTACCACCTACTATTCCATACTCTTTATTGTCCCACTTAAACAACTTAATATAAGCAAAGAAATATCTTTTTCCTTCTTGCTCTTCATTATAATAATTTTTTAAATTTTTAAATGCACCTCTTTGATTTGGAATAACTATAGTCTTTACCGATGAAATAATTCCATCTTCTTTTAATTCATCTAACTTAGCTAAAATAAAATTTTTTGTATACCATTCAAATTTTAATTTCATATCGTAATATTCAATTTCAAATATATTTCTTTCGTTTTCTAAATCTTTTTTCACAATAACCTCTACATTATTAACATTAATTATATATATTATATAATACAACCTTTTTAATGACCATTAAACCTAAAATCACATTGTCTACTAATTTCTCTCTTTCACATCTTCACGTTCTTAAACTATTATAATAACAATTATGGCAATGATTGTTTAATCATTCCCCATTTTCGTCAATCTCCCCTTCTAACCAAGCTAAAATCCCCAGATATTAGATGACATCTACAAATTTACTTAACTCATTGTAACATAACCTTCACTATAATTAAAACTTAAAAAACATATGTAAACGCTCCAACCCATGTACCTACAAATACTCCGAAAAATTTGATATAACCATAATAATCCAGTTGCGCAAGTTGTACGATTTTAACGAATTGTACAATTCGTACAACCAGTACAAATTTTTCAGGAGGTTATAATTATTGAACGCTAAAGAGCTGGAAACGCAGCACAATCTTAAAAAGTGGGCAGCCATAATAAAAGAATGCCATTCAAGCGGCATGAAGATACTTCAGTGGCTTGAGATGAACAACATATCAAAAGACCAGTATTACTACTGGCAGAGGAAACTCAAAGAAACATGTATTGATACACTTGAAAGACAGGCAGCTACATTTGTGGAACTTCCTGTGACTAAAGAAGTTCCGGCATCAACAGAATTAACTGTTACACATACTGTA
>JBNMLJ010000066.1:0-4422 GCA_050874785.1 Lachnospira sp. | reverse complement strand
GTCAGCTATGAATGCTAACAGAATGTTAAGCGGAGTTTCATCTGCACAGTCAAAATCAACAGAAAAGTTATCATCAGGTTACAGAATTAACCGTGCCGCAGATGATGCTGCTGGACTTTCAATTTCAGAGAAGATGAGAGGTCAGATCAGAGGTCTTAATCAGGCTTCAACTAATGCTCAGGATGGTATTTCACTTATCCAGACAGCTGAAGGTGCTTTAAATGAATCACACTCAATCCTTCAGAGAATGAGAGAACTTTCAGTACAGGCAGCTAACGGTACAGAAACAGATGATGATAGAGAAGCAGTACAGAACGAAATCGAACAGCTTCAGAGCGAGCTTACAAGAATCTCTGATACAACAGAGTTTAACACAATGAAGTTACTTGATGGTTCTCAGTCAGGAAGCAAAGTGCAGGTATCTGTAAGTAAGAGTGCAGCAACAGGTGCAACAACTAATAATGCAGCAGTAGCTCAGGTTAATACATCTGCTGCAGATGTAGGTGAACTCGCATCAGGAAAGAGTATGACATATTCAATCACTATATTGGATAAGAATAATAATGCTACAACAACATCTGTAACATTATCATATGATGGAACAACAAATAAGTTTACAGATAAAGATGGTAATGAATTAGGAACAGCAACAGGTGCAGATAAAGCAACTAAAGCTACAGGAGCAGAAACAGCGGCTGCAATTGCAAAGGCATTATCTAATACATCACTTGGTGATAAATTTGATATTGGAACAAGTACTGCTAAAATCACATTAACAACAAAGGATGCTAGCGATACTCCAAGTAGCGTATTAATTAGTGTAGATGGTGCGGCAGGTACATTAGCTGCTGCTAATCCTACAGGTTCAGAAGCTTATACAACTATTAATGATGCTATAGGTTCATATGATGGAACAGGTAATATTGAAGATAAAATCTTTACAGTTAATGGTGAAAAATTTGCATATGTTGATGATCCTTCTAAGTTAGGTGATGATTATAAGGATGTTAACTATGTTACTGTAGCTAATGCAGGAAAAGTTGGTGCAGATGATGCAGATGCTATGGCTGCATTAATTAAGGCAAAGACAGGTATTAATGCAACAACTAATGGAAAGAATGTTGACTTAAAACCATCATCAACAGCAACAGGTAAGGGCATTGAACTCCAGATTGGTGCTAACGAAGGTCAGACAATGAGCTTCACACTTGATGATATGAGCGCTGATGCACTTGGCGTTGGCGGAAAGTCAGTTGACTTAAGCTCTCAGGAGAGCGCTAAGACAGCTACAACAACTATTGATGCAGCTATCAAGAAGGTATCTGCTGCAAGAGGTAAGATGGGTGCTGTTCAGAACAGACTTGAGCATACAATCAACAACCTTGATACAGCTTCTGAGAACCTTCAGACAGCTGAGTCACGTATCCGTGATACAGATATGGCAGAAGAGATGGTTAATTACAGCAAGAACAGCATCTTAGCTCAAGCTGGACAGTCTATGCTTGCACAGGCTAATCAGGCTAACCAGGGTGTTCTTACACTTCTTCAGTAATCAATTAGCGTATTACTACTAGGTTAATCAAGCTTAAATAAAAAAGCCTAAATAATCAAAATTTCAAAATTAGATTATATAAAAACAACCCCGCAATATGTTCCATGCACATATGTTGGGGTTGTTTTTGTATTAATAATTCTTTACAGCGTTGACAGCTTCATCTTTGGATAGTTGGTAATTTTCAATCAGTTTAGTAATTGTATCATCATCGGATAAGTGCATATCTTTACATAATTTGATAAAAGCATTGATACCTTTATTTAAGCCTTCAGCCAATCCAAGCTGTCTACCCTCATCAAGACCAATTTGTTTACCCTCAGCGATACCCAACTGCCTACCTTCTTCCTTAACAATTTCAAGATGCCCTTCCTCGTCATATTCGTAAATGCTCACAGTAATCACTTCCTCCCTGTGATTTTTGAAAAAATCCGACAATACATTTTCAGCAATACACTCATCAACTGCCTCAGTAACAGCAGTACGGATATCAATCTTCTCAATATCGGTCTTAACACGCACTTTATTAACAAATGTCATATAGTCCTTAAGAGTTTCGCATTTAGAAAGAAATTCAGAGCTGTATGTACACATATTAGAATGGTTACCCGAATTATCATTAACATTTGAATTAATATTACGGTTTTTGTTACTACTATTATTATCAGTATTAATATTAATAACTCTTACAACAAGCTCCAACTCCGGGCAATCCATTTTCTTCTCATACATATCCGATAATCGAAGAGTACTTTCCGCTTCAAGTGGCTGTTTCCCGTTATAAAATGTAACGAAATGCGGTACTGGAATTTTAAGCATTGTATTCCTGTGCAAATCACTATTGGTATACATCTGTCTGTACACATCAGATAAATAGTGCAGAAATCGCAACGGCATATTCGGATTGCGGCTTGACTGCTGTTCAAACATATACAAATCCTGTCCGAACACAAATGAAGCATCATTTTTATACTTCATATACACACCACCCTTAAGAGTAGTAACGGTTAAATCATCTACATTAGTGTAATTCGTATCGTTCAATCCATTATAAAGGTCAAGGAGATTATTCTTATCCCTATATAAAAGACAGAATACATTGTCTTTATATTGCCTTATTTCAGTTGATTGTCTGACAGTACCAGCATTTATGCTGTTGTTTTGCGGGTGTAAAGCTTGCTTAGTATTGTTAGTATAATTATTTAATTTTCTCATAAGTTCTCCAATCTTGGTAAATAATGTTTGATATCATATTTAGTTCAATAAAACACAATTACTTTAAATTGAAGACTTCATATCTTTATATTATCATTAGTAAATATGTATGACAAGCATATTAAAAATGTTGCATTATAAGTGGTTGTTTTATTGATTGTTAAATATGATAGCTGGATATTTGATATAGATATTTATAAATAGTCTATGTAGCATTAATATTTAATATATAAAATGTTATAAGATTATCTGTAAATAAAGATTATTTATATACAACACCCAATATTTATAGCTGAATTATATTGAGTGTTGTACCTAGGTTAAAGTGTTATATAATAAGTAGTTAATAGTTCTTTAAGGCGTTGACAGCTTCATCTTTAGATAGCTGGTAATCTTCAATGAGTTTAGTTACGGTGTCATCATCTGATAAGTGCATATCTTTGCATAGTTTGATAAAAGCGTTGATACCTTTAGTAAGTTCGAGTTGCTTGCCCTCATTAAATCCAATTTGTCTACCTTCATCAAGACCAATTTGTTTACCTTCGGCAATACCCAACTGCCGCCCTTCTTCCTTAACAATTTCAAGATGTCCTTCCTCGTCATATTCATAAATACTCACAGTAATCACTTCCTCCCTGTGATTTTTGAAAAAATCCGACAATACATTTTCAGCAATACATTCATCAACCGCCTCAGTAACAGCAGTACGGATATCAATCTTCTCAACATCGGTTTTAACACGCACTTTATTAACAAATGTCATATAGTCCTTAAGCGTTTCGCATTTAGAAAGAAATTCAGAGCTGTATGTATGTGAATTAGCGGCATCACCTACATTGATATTCTTATTGGATTTATCAAAAACATCTGATTGATTAGTACCATTAATAATATCAGTCTTCTCAGTGTCCAATAATTTTGGGTTAATAATAGCACCCGTGTTAATATTAATAACTCTTACAATAAGCTCCAGCTCCGGACAATCTATGTTCTTCTCATACATATCCGATAATCGAAGAGTACTTTCCGCTTCAAGCGGCTGTTTACCATTATAAAATGTAACGAAATGCGGTACTGGAATTTTAAGCATTGTACTCCTGTGCAAATCACTATTGTTATACATCTGCTTGTATACATCAGATAAATAGTGCAGAAATCGCAACGGCATATTAGGATTGCGGCTTGACTGCTGTTCAAACATATACAAATCCTGCCCGAACACAAATGAAGCATCGTTTTTATACTTCATATATACGCCACCTTTAAGGGTAGTAATGGTTAAATCATCTACATTAGTATAATTAGTGTCGTTCAAACCGTTATAAAGGTCAAGAAGATTATTCTTATCCCTGTATAACAGGCAGAATACATTATCCTTATACTGCCTTATAGCCGCTGAATGTACAGCCTGCGTAGTATTGTCTGTAATATTATTGATATTTTTCATAAGTTCTCCAATCTGTGGTAATGATGTTTGATAGCATAGTCATTAACATTCAACTACAATATTGAAGAAACAATAAAAATATCTATCTATGTCTATATTCTATCATTGGGGAAAAGTTATGACAAGAAGAACAATATTGTTATTCGTGATGGCTATGCACTAGATAATTAAGACTAATGATATATCATTATAATAAAATATTACGTGT
>JBNMLJ010000065.1:0-4769 GCA_050874785.1 Lachnospira sp. | reverse complement strand
GAGCAATCCTTTAAATAATGAGTTAAAGAACTCAGGTGTAATCCTCGATAGCTCAATGGTAGAGCACTCGGCTGTTAACCGAGTTGTTGTAGGTTCGAGCCCTACTCGGGGAGCTGTAAGAATGAATTCGTGATAGCTCACACTCATTCTTATTTTTTTTAACAAATATTTTCGGCTCCATGGTCAAGCGGTTAAGACACCACCCTTTCACGGTGGTATCAGGGGTTCAAATCCCCTTGGAGTCATAAAACAGAACAAAAGGTTTTAATTTGCCGACATGGCTCAATGGCAGAGCAGCTGATTTGTAATCAGCAGGTTGTTGGTTCGACTCCGACTGTCGGCTCTTTGGACCTTTAGCTCAGTTGGTTAGAGCAACCGGCTCATAACCGGTCGGTCCTGGGTTCGAGTCCCCGAAGGTCCACTTGCTTTTGTTCTGTTTAATATGGCCTGGTGGCTCAGCTGGTTAGAGCGCCGCCCTGTCACGGCGGAGGTCGTGGGTTCGAACCCCATCCGGGTCGTTTACAATAGAATAATGTTGTATATATGGGATCTTAGCTCAGCTGGGAGAGCATCTGCCTTACAAGCAGAGGGTCACAGGTTCGAGCCCTGTAGGTCCCATCATTTATTGAATAAACTGCTTATTTATTAGGCCGGTGTGGCGGAACTGGCAGACGCACAGGACTTAAAATCCTGCGGGACTTATACTCCCATACGGGTTCGATTCCCGTTGCCGGCATTTGGTTTATCCAATAAGTACGTGTAGCTCAGCTGGATAGAGCGTCTGGCTACGGACCAGAAGGCCGCGAGTTCGAATCTTGTCACGTACATCTTATCAACCCTGTATTATCTGTGCATACAGATGATGCAGGGCTTTTTGTTTATTATTTTATAAAATTGAAACTTTAAAACTGTGAATAAAACCATTAATAATAGACATACTAAACAGTGAACTAAATTAAAGGAGGACACAGGTATGTCATATAATTCATCTAAAAACGAATCTAACAGCTACAACGAATCAAATAGTTATAATGAGTCAAACAGCTATAATGAAGCTGGAAAGAACTCATATAACAAGAGCTCATCAAAGAATTCCTCAAAAAATTCTTCTAATTCTTCAAAGAACTCATCTAAGAATTCCTCAAAGAATTCATACAACAAGTCTACAGATAGCTCAGACTGCTATTAAAAAGCATTGCTTATAAAATGGCTGTTTGCAATAAAAGGCTGTGCAAACAGCCTGATACATAAGAATTCATATGTTTAAATCCGATGTATTTTTAAAAATGAAGTTAGGTTATAGTTATGAAAATCCAGCATAAAATATATTAAAATAAATATAAGAAATGCGTAATATGAATTGCGAATTAATAGGACCTAGAAAGTTAGAATATTATATAAATAACCCTTATGCTTATATTATTGACATAAGGAGCAAAGAAATGTATGACTGTGGTCATATAAAAGGAGCTGCCAATTATCCATATGACTATCTGAGCTCGTATGAGGGCATTAGAGCCTTTAAAAGCCAATACAGGGATAAAAGTGCCATATATGTATTATATTGCGAAACTGGGACAAATAGCCTGCTTGTATGTAATAAGCTTGCATTATATGGATATATGGTGAAATCGCTGGCTGGTGGAATAAGAGGATATAACGGAAGGTATTTTCAGTTAAAGCCATAATATTTGAATAGAAGATATTTTCAGCTAAAGTCATAATATTTGAAGGAAAGATATTTTTAGCTAAAGCCATAATATTTGAAGGTATGAAATTTTGGTCGACAGAAAATGGGATTTAACTATTTTACTTGATTATTTATGGTAAGCATTTTAATATTGATATATATTGTTCGATATTAAGAATAAAATGATTTAATATTGCCAGTCGGGCGTTACTGCCGGATAGAACAATTATTATAAAATCTATAAAAGAATATATGAATGGAGAAATGCAGGCATATGAAGAATACGTATGAATTGATTGCACCGTGTCATTTTGGATTAGAGTCAGTATTAAAGCGTGAAATATACGATTTAGGCTACGATATATCCAAAGTGGAAGATGGAAAGGTTACATTTATAGGAGATGCGGATGCGATTGCAAGAGCTAACATTTTCTTAAGAACAGCAGAGCGTGTGCTGCTTAAGGTTGGTGAGTTCAAGGCAACAACATTTACCGAACTGTTTGATAATACTAAAGAATTAGAATGGGAAGAATTCATTCCTAAGAATGGCAAGTTCTGGGTTACTAAAGCCAATTCTATCAATAGTAAGCTCTTTAGCTCATCAGATATACAGTCAATTGTTAAAAAGGCCATTGTAGAGCGTTTAAAGGGCAAATACGCCGTTAATTGGTTCGAGGAGGACGGAAACAGCTATCCTATAAGAGTAAGCCTTATGAAGGACGTTGTGACCATTTCGCTTGATACATCAGGGGACTCGTTACATAAAAGGGGTTACAGACCGGCGGCAGGAAAAGCACCAATATCAGAGACCTTAGCGGCTGCGCTTATAATGCTTACACCTTGGAAATCAGACAGAATACTTATAGATCCATTTTGCGGAAGTGGAACATTTCCAATTGAAGCAGCAATGATAGCAGCAAATATTGCACCAGGAATGAATAGACGCTTTACATCTTTGCGCTGGACTAATATAATAAATAATGAACTGTGGGATAACGCAGTAGAAGAAGCAGAAGACTTAATTAATTTAAGTATAGACACTGATATTCAAGGATTTGATATTGATGAAAATGTAATTAAAATAGCAAGAAGCAACGCTGCCAATGCAGGTGTTGAGGACTTGATACATTTTCAGGCAAGAAGTGTCAGCGAATTAAGCCATCACAAAAAATATGGCTTCATAATAACCAATCCGCCATACGGTGAACGTCTTGAAGACAAAGAGACGCTTCCAGCTATATATTCAGCATTTGGAAAGCAGTTTGCAAAGCTGGATTCGTGGTCAGCGTATATGATTACATCATATGAAGATGCGGTCAAATATTTTGGACGTAAGGCAGATAAGAACCGTAAAATATACAATGGAATGCTTAAGACATATTTTTATTCATTTATGGGTCCTAAGCCACCAAAGAGAGGTTAATTATGAAGAGTATTATTTTGGCATCTAACAACAAGGACAAAGTGAAAGAAGTTAAAGAAATCCTGAAGGGATACGACATTATTTCTATGAAAGAAGCTGGAATTAATGTTGATATTGAAGAGAACGGAACGACATTTGAAGAAAATGCTTTGATAAAAGCAAGAGCAATTATGAAGCTTACAGGCAAAATAACAATGGCAGATGACTCAGGGCTTGAGATAGATTATCTTAATAAAGCTCCTGGCGTGTATTCTGCGCGATTTATGGGACACGACACCTCTTATGATATAAAGAATAAAGCTCTTATACAGAAGCTTGAGGGCGTTAAGGGAAGTGACAGAAGCGGACGCTTCGTATGTGCAATTGCGGTCTGTTTTCCAGATGGACGTGAAATAGTTAAAAGAGGAACAATGGAAGGGCTTATTGCCGAAGAGATAAAGGGAGACAATGGTTTTGGGTATGACCCGATTGTATATCTTCCTGAATACGGCAAGACGTCTGCAGAACTTGCACCTGAGGAGAAGAATAAGATAAGCCACAGGGGCAAGGCATTGGCTCTGATTAAAGAAGAGTTAGACAAATCGGAGGAATTATATGCAGAGGATAATGATAGTAAGTGATACGCACAGACGACACGGTAATCTGGCAGAGGCTATATATAATGAGGGACATCTGGATATGTTTATACATCTTGGTGATGTTGAAGGCGAAGAAGAGGTAATAAAAAGCATGGCTGGCTGTGAAACTATATTTATAGCTGGAAATAATGATTTCTTTTCCCCACTTGACCGCGAGAAAGAAATTGAGCTTGGCGGTAAGAAAATATGGCTGACACACGGACATAATTATTATGTATCTTTGGATTTGAAGGTTATTGAACAGGAAGCCATTGCCAGAGGAATGGATATAGTTATGTTTGGACATACGCACAGGCCGGTTATTATCGTGGAGGATAATATAACACTTATTAATCCAGGAAGCATATCGTATCCAAGGCAGGCTGATGGTATACCAACTTACATAATTTTAGAGATTAATGACAATAATGAGTTTAATTTTGAATTAAAAAATGTGTAGGAAACCCAGTAAAATAGGGTGTTTGGAGCATATGCTTCAAAAAAATTAAAAAAAATCAAAAAAAGTTTCAAAAAAGTGTTGACATATGGCGAATCATAGCATATAATCTATCTTGTTGTTGCGGTACACGAGTTAAGAACTTGAGAAACAACAACAAGATAAAACCTTTCGGGGTGTGGCTCAGCTTGGCTAGAGCGCTTGATTTGGGATCAAGAGGTCGCAGGTTCGAATCCTGTCACCCCGACTTACAACTTAATATACTATGCGGGTGTAGTTCAATGGTAGAACACTAGCCTTCCAAGCTAGATACGTGGGTTCGATTCCCATCACCCGCTTTGTGTGTCCGTAGCTCAGCTGGATAGAGCAACGGCCTTCTAAGCCGTGGGTCGAGGGTTCGAATCCCCCCGGGCACACTTTTTTTTAACCATATTGGTTAAGCACTTTAAAAAGTGTGATACAAGTTGTTAATTAACTTGTAAGAGAGTTCTAAGAGAACTCTTATTTTATGTTATGGTGGGTATAGCACAGCTGGTTAGCGCGTCAGATTGTGGCTCTGAAGGTCCAGGGTTCGAATCCCTG
>JBNMLJ010000064.1:0-6382 GCA_050874785.1 Lachnospira sp. | reverse complement strand
GTATAATACTAATAAATGGAGGTCGGTAATATGAACTTTTTATTATTTTTAGGACCAATTATCGGTGTTGCAGTTGCTATATTTGCAGTTGTAGTAATTATCGCTGTAATAGGAGCTGTTGCAGGTTCAGAAGAAGATTTTGATGAATAGACATTTCATCCATAGTTTTATTTTCTAAACAAAAAGCAGAGGTGATTGACAATTCACTAATGAAGATTGTCAATCACCTCTACTTTTTAAATTTTCTTAAAATATCCCTGATATCAGATATTCTCTATCTGCCAGTCAATAGGCTCAACTCCGTGGCTTTCAAGGAATTCGTTACATTTGCTGAAATGCCTGCATCCAAAAAATCCTCTATATGCTGATAAAGGACTAGGATGTGGACACTTTAATATAAGATGTTTGGGATTGGTAAGCATAGGTATCTTCCTCTGTGCTGGTGAACCCCAAAGCATATATACTATTGGTCTGTCCTGCATATTAACTGCATTGATAACTGCATCAGTGAACTGTTCCCAGCCCATTCCCTGATGTGAATTAGCATTATGAGCCCTTACTGTTAATACTGTGTTTAACAACAGTACACCCTGATCAGCCCATTTTTTAAGGTAACCATTATTAGGATAATAACAGCCGCAGTCATCGTGTAATTCTTTATATATATTCTGTAGCGACTTAGGAATAGGATTGCCCGGAAGAACTGAGAAACTAAGCCCGTGTGCCTGATTTACCTCGTGATATGGGTCTTGTCCTAATATAAGCACTTTAACATCTTTTAAAGGTGTAAAATGAAATGCGTTAAAAATATCATCTGCTGGAGGATAGACAACACATCTGCTATATTCATCTTTTACAAATGTATACAACTTTCTGTAATAATCTTTCTTAAATTCATCACTTAAAGCGTCTTTCCAATCATTAGTTATCATTGACATAATAACACCCTCCAATATCTACTTAACTAATCTTACAGGTATTCCCTTATCAGATAAATACTGCTTTAAATCATTTATCTCCATCTCTTTATAGTGGAATAAAGAAGCAGCTAATGCGGCATCTGCCATACCTTCTGTGAAGGCATCATAAAAATGCTCCATATTGCCAGCTCCGCCTGAGGCTATAACTGGAATTGATACATTAGAAGCAACCTCTCTTGTAAGCTCAATATCGTATCCTGCTTTAGTGCCGTCACAGTCCATACTTGTAAGAAGTATCTCTCCTGCTCCAAGCTGTTCTGCCTTAACAGCCCACTCAACAGCATCAATATTCATATTAACTCTTCCACCATTCTTATAAATGCTCCAATGGCCATCTTCCTGTCTTTTGGCATCTATTGCAACAACTACACACTGACTGCCGAATTTATCAGCCGCCCTTGATATAAGTGTTGGATCCATAATTGCCGCTGAATTAATAGAAATCTTGTCAGCACCTTCTCTTAAAAGCACCTTAAAATCATCTACTGTTCGTATTCCTCCGCCTACTGTGAATGGAATAAATACTTTCTCAGCAACCTTTCTTACTAAATCAACAGTTGTATTTCTTCCATCACTTGAAGCTGTTATATCAAGAAATACAAGCTCATCTGCTCCTGATTTGTCATACATCGCAGCAACTTCAACTGGATCTCCAGCATCCTTTAAGTCAACAAAATTAGTACCTTTTACTACTCGTCCATCTTTGCAGTCAAGACAAGGTATAATTCTTTTAGTAAACATATCACATTCTCCATTCTATAATTCAGCAAAATTTTTAAGTATTCTTAAGCCTGTCTCACTACTCTTTTCTGGGTGGAACTGGCACGCAAAAAGATTACCTTTTTCTACTGAAGCATGAATATGTGTTGAATACTCAGTAGACGCTGCTACAATATCCTCATTATCAGCTTTTAAATAATATGAATGTACAAAATATACATATGGTTTAGCATTGATTCCTGCAAACAATCTCGCATTATCCTTAACATTTAAGGAATTCCAGCCCATATGTGGTATCTTAAAACCTTCCTTAGCTGGAATTTTTAATATCTTTCCTGGAAGAAGGTTAAGTCCTTCCGCCCCTGGTGTCTCTTCGCTTTCTTTGAATAAAAGCTGAAGTCCAAGGCATATTCCAAGAAATGGTGTATCCTTAGCTACAACATTTTTAATTGTATCTACAAGTCCAAAATGATCCAGATTATTCATCGCATCACCAAATGAACCAACTCCAGGAAGAATAACCTTATCTGCCTGAAGTATCTCACTTGACTCTCTGGATACTATCACTTCTTCACCGAGTGCTATTAATGCTTTCTCAACACTCTTAAGATTGCCTGCATCGTAATCAATTATCGCTATCATTTTACTGCCTCTCCATATGCTTCTATCTTGTAATAATAAGTAACAAAATCGCTATTAGACATATCTGCTAAAGATATAGCTTCTGTCTCTGATATCTTGTATGTATCCTTAAGTGCATTGATAATCTGGTCATAGCTTTCCTTCATCTTATCATCAACACCTAACTCTTTACCTTCAGCCCTGTATGTCTGATATCTGTCAACACCCTTTATAAGAGCATTAATTGCCTCTGTATTCATATTCATCTTTCTGTAATTAAGATATGACTCATACTGTCTTTGAACATACATAACAACCTTTGACTGATTATATATAGTCTCTTCATTACCTGAAAGGTTCATACCACTTAAACTATTATAAGCCTTCTCGTATTCGCCATTAATAAAGTAATCTTTAGCTGCATTTACTTTACTGCTGTAATTGATACTATAGCTAAATACCTGTATAAGCATAATAATTCCTGCTATGAGTAATATAAATAAAATGATTGATTTTGGTTTAATCTTAAGAATATCACCTGGTTTAGGTGGTTCTTTAACCTTAACCTTCTTAGGTTTCTTTTCTTTCTTAGGCTTTTTATCTTTTGCCTGTTTAGCCTGCTTCTTTTTTTCTTCTTTCTTAGCGGCAGCCTGTTTCTTCTTCTCCTCAGCCTGAGCCTTCTTGGCTTCCTTAGCCTCAGCCTTCTGCTGATTTTCTATTTCTTCCTGTTCTTCTTCAAGCTTGCCTTCTTTTTCCTGCTTAATCTTAAACTGCTGATATCTATACTTAATCTTAGCAATTAAGCCCTTCTTAGGTGCTTCTGGCTGGTCAAGATTAGCTTTGCCGTGGAATACCTCATCAATGAGCTTTTCATTCTCATCCTGCTCTTTGCCATCGTCTGATGTATTAGTCTTAGCCGCTATTGCATTATCAACAGCCTTTTCAAGCAATTCGCCATCGCCTGTTGCCACATTTGCTTCATTAAGATCATCTTCAATACTTTCAAAGAAAATGTCTTTTATAATAGAAAAAATGCCTTTCTTATCTTTCTTCTTTTCTTTTTTCTTACGCTTCTTTTTCTTAGAGGCTTTATCTTCTCCAGACTGTTCTTCATCAGCACTGAAAGCATTATTCTGCGCACTGTCTGTATTAGCTGCTTCTGCACCATTATTATCAGATATACTATCTGAAGCTGCATTTACCTCATTATCAGCATTGTCTAAAGAAGCATTATCTGCTGATGAAGCTGAATTATCTGCTGATGTATCCTCAGCCGCTACCTCATCTTCTGACTGCATACCTATCTCATTAAGAAGATCATTCATAGATGATTCATCGACATTATCATTCATCTCACCTATAAGATCATCTAAATTCATACTTGCCAGACGATCTTTTTCTGTATCTGATAAGCCCATATCATCCATAAGCTCATCATTCTTATCAAGATTAGTGCCAGCAGCTTCATCTACTGGAGTGTCATCTAACATCTTATCAATAGCTTCATCTGCCTGCTTATCCTTAAATGTGTCATCTGCTTCTGTCTGCTCATCTGCTTCCTGTGCCTTCTTGGCAACTTCCTCAGGTGTCAATTCTGATACTGTATCATCAGAATCATCATCAGCAGCTTCATCAATAAGCGCATTGATATCAGTTCCAAGACTGCTGTCATCTATCAGCTCATCATCCTGCTTGCTGACATCTTCCTGTTCTTTATCTGCCGCTTTGGCATTACTATCATCTGTCTTTATATCTGTATCATCCGTTATAAATGTCTCCTCTGTATCAGAGGCCGCCATATGACGAGGAACTGTCATAACATCTTTTAATAAATCATCTATATTATCGTCACTAAGACTTCCGTCATCATCATCATATATATTTTCAAATTTGGAACTCTTCTCATTAGACTTTTCAAAGGCTTCCCTTACCTGCTCTTTGATCTGTTCTTCCTCTTCATCCTTATTCTCTGATTGTGCATTCTCATCTTCAGATAATGATTTCAATAAGCCATCAAGGTAATCCTCTTCATTCTCTGCCACAATTCCACCACCTTCGTAAAATTATAATAAAATTCTACCATAAAGAATATTAATTAACAACATTAACTAACTCTTTCAATACTTCATATGAGTTAATCTTCATTGTAGAAGCTTTGTCAGCTATTTCTTTAGGTATCTGATAAAATGTACTATGCACCCTGTAAAAATGTGCTTTATCGTTAATCATAACAATTCGCTCAAATGGCCACCTTATAAGATTAGGATTGTTAAATCCTTCCCCTATCTCAATGACAAGCAGCTTCTTAGCAAGTGTCGCTGATAACCATTTGTTGTAGAAATCCCACTGTTTCTCATCTTCATTAATATATGGACAAACTATTCTTTTGGGATTGATTGTTGATTCACCTAGATAATTATGCTTGGTAGACGATATAATAAAATAATTATTCTTATCAAGAAGTTCACCAAACTTATTAAGCATATCTATAAGATTATCTTCATTATTATTAAGTGCTTCATCACCAAGACCTATTAATATATAATCATAATCTTTAATATCTTCTCTAATTCTATTACAGTAATCTTGTAATGTATATTCCATATCTATCCTCACAGCCTTAACAATAAATTATGGTGCTATCATTATATAGATAACACCATAATACACAAATAATATTATCTGAGAAGTTTATCAATCTCATTAACTAACAATCCAATCTCTGGCTTAGACAACTGAACATCAGCTCCTAATGCTTCTCCCTTAGCTCTCATCTGGTCATTAATTAATGATGAGAATATAACAACTGGTATATTCTTTAACTTATCATCTGTCTTGATAAGCTTTGTCAATCTGTGTCCATCCATTAATGGCATCTCTAAATCAGTTATAACACAAGCTACATCCATCTGTGCATCTTGTGAATCTTTCAAAGCAACAAGATTTTCCCAAGCTTCCTGTCCATTAGCACACAATGTAAGATTATCATATCCTGACTTAATAAGCGAGTCTGAGATAAGCTTCATAAGCAATGGAGAATCCTCTGCGATTACGATATGTGCTTCATTCTTAGGTCTTCCTTCAAGCTTTTCAATATCTGATACCTTTAATCCTGTCTCTGGACTTATGTCTGATACGATTCTCTCAAAGTCAAGAATGATAATTAACTGTCCATTAATCTTAACAACACCTGTTGCAATTCCGCTGTCAGCACTACTTATTGTGCTATCTGGCTTAATAATATCTGTCCAAGATACTCTATGTATTCCAACAACTGATGCTACATGAAATGCAACATTAAGCTTATTGAAATTAGTGATAATAAACATATCCTTTGTAATATCTTTAGAAGGTGCACACTTAATAACCTTAGCTAAATCAACTATTGTTATCATTAAATCTCTTGGCATAAACACACCTTCTACACAAGGATGTGAATTGGGTACTGGTGTAACCTTGCTATATGGAACTATCTCTTTAATCTTAGCGACATTAATTCCATAATGATTTCCTCCAACCATGAATTCAAGTACTTCTAATTCATTAGTACCACTTTCCATTAATATATTAGTTTCCATATAGTTTTATCCTCCATAAATCCCGTACTTTTATTGGAATATTATAACAAATTAAATGCGTAATTTCAATTGCTATTACATATTATTATATAAAATATGAATATTGTCCAATATATTATCCTGCTTAAATACCGATATTATTGTAAATGGCAATATTATTGAGAACTTTCTTAATTATATTGTTTTAAACTGTTGGCAATAAAAAAGAGGCCATAAAGCCTCTTAAAATGACAATTATTCACTACTCATTCAAAATTGCACATTAAATATATCTTACATCCGTATCCTGTAAAGCACTTTCATATATATTACTTATGCTTTCGTGATTGTTACTCACTTAAGATAACTCTCTTTGTTCTATCCAAACCTTAACCTCTTCGGTTAAGCCCTCGACCTATTAGTACAGATCAGCTCCATATGTCACCACACTTCCACCTTCTGCCTATCTACCTCGTCGTCTTCAAGGGGTCTTACTAGATTATC
>JBNMLJ010000063.1:0-6549 GCA_050874785.1 Lachnospira sp. | reverse complement strand
GACCAACCTGTTCTCTGTTCTTAACATCAACACCACCATTGATAGCATAAAGTAAGCACTTAGCAAGGTTTGCTCTAGCTCCGAAGAACTGCATTTCCTTACCTGTCTGTGTAGCAGACACACAACAGCAGATTGAGTAATCATCACCCCATGTTACCTTCATAACATCATCGTTCTCATACTGGATTGAAGATGTGTCAACAGAAATCTTAGCAGCATACTTCTTGAAGTTCTCTGGAAGTCTTGAAGAGTAAAGTACTGTAAGGTTTGGTTCTGGTGAAGGTCCCATATTTTCAAGTGTATGAAGGAATCTGTAGTCGTTCTTTGTAACCATTGAACGTCCATCGATACCTGTACCACCAACTTCAAGAGTAGCCCATGTAGGATCTCCTGAGAATAATTCGTTGTATGATGTAATTCTTGCGAATTTAACCATTCTGCACTTCATAACGAAATGGTCGATAAGTTCCTGAGCTTCCTTCTCTGTAAGAGTACCAGCTTCAAGATCTCTCTGAATATAGATATCAAGGAATGTAGATACACGACCTACAGACATAGCAGCACCATTCTGTGTCTTGATAGCTGCAAGATATCCAAAGTATAACCACTGAACAGCTTCCTTAGCGTTAGTAGCTGGCTTGCTGATATCATAACCATAGCTTTCAGCCATCTTCTTCATACCTGCAAGTGCCTTGTACTGATCAGATATTTCTTCTCTTAAACGGATAACGTCATCTGTCATTGTTCCGCAACCACAGTTAGCGTGATCCTTCTTCTTTTCTTCCATAAGGAAGTCGATACCGTAAAGAGCAACTCTTCTGTAGTCACCTACGATACGTCCACGTCCGTAAGTATCTGGAAGACCTGTGATGATGTGGCTGTGACGAGCCTTTCTCATCTCTGGTGTGTAAGCATCAAATACACCCTGATTGTGTGTCTTATGATATTCTGTAAAGATCTTGTGAAGTTCTGGGTCTGGCTCATAACCATAGTTCTTGCATGATTCTTCTGCCATCTTGATACCACCATAAGGCATAAATGCTCTCTTAAGTGGCTTATCTGTCTGAAGACCAACAACCTTTTCAAGCTCCTTCATAGATTCATCTATATATCCAGGACCATAAGCTGTAAGACCAGCAACAACTTTTGTTTCCATATCAAGTACGCCGCCCTTAGCTCTTTCTTCCTTCTGTAATTCCTGAAGTCTGCCCCAAAGCTTGTTAGTAGCTTCTGTAGGTCCTTCAAGGAAACTTTCATCTCCATCATATGGCTTGTAATTGTTCTGAACGAAATCTCTTACATTGATCTCTTCTTTCCAAAGTCTGCCTTTGAAACCGTTCCACTGATCAAAATTTACCATTATTGGTTCCTCCTTAATAAAATAACTGTTAATTTGTATAATAGTTTGTATATTGTATACAAAACTCTCAAAAAAATATAAAGCGGAAATGTTAATTTCTTAACTATCTCTCGCAAGGGTATATTAACACCCCTGTCAATTAATTTCAATACATTTTTTAGTTGTTTTTAGTTTTATACAATGACGGCTGAAATTAACATTTTCTGCCAGATTACGTGGCTTTACAGCGGCAAATTATTGTTTATCACGACATTTTATAATAAAATGATTTTTCTTAAAATCAATTTCGCCATTTTTCTTCATACGGCTCAATTCTGCCGACATTGCACTCCTGTCAACTGAAAGATAATCAGCTAACTGCTGCCTGTTAAATGGTATATCGAACTCATCACTGCCACATTTGGCAGCTCTTGCTGATAAATACGACAATACCTTCTCCTTGGTGCTTCGTTTGGATAAATGTGTAATCTTCTCGTTCATAACCACACACCTGTCAGCAAGCATATATATAAGATTATGAATAAGCTTATTGTGGAACTGGCACGATGAACTGCATACCGTCATAACCTTGTATGTGTCAAGAAATGCAACTATACATTTATCTGCCGCAACAACCTCTACATTAGATGTCTTGTCGTTACTGCACGCATACGCCTCTCCGAATATTTCACCTGCTGACACATATGTCATAATATGCCTGTTGCCCCAGTAATCAGCCTGTTCTATGCTCACATTGCCCTGAATTACCATACCTATTTTAGATATTTTATCGCCTTCATTAAATATAATTTCTTCTTTGTCATACTCACGAAATGTTATCTCAAGACATTTGCTCATTCCATTAACCTCATCTGGTTCTATCCCGCTAAACAGCCTGCTACCCTGTATAACTCCCATATAATCCTGTGAAATGTCATATAATATTCTGCCCATTTTCTTCAATCCTATTCTTCTCTATATTATCCTTAAAATAATCTATAAAATTGGTGTTGTCTATTACACACCTGTACTATAACCTAGCATATCCTACACTCACGAATTCGTGCTTTTGCACTCTTTATCCTGTTTCACAGGATATTTGTTCGTTAATGATGCAAGAAAAGTAAATGTCTGCTTTACAGCCGCTTCCTTTTCTTTTGCACTAATTACATTATAATCTTATTTTTGTTGTATTTACAACATACTTTATTGATATTTAATATTATACTTACCAGGTAGTTAAGATATAATTCATACTGATTAGCCGACTACGAAAGAAATGGTTGAAAATAACCACGACTTATACTTATTAAGACCTTTAAGATGGTCTATAATGGAAATTTCTATCGAAATTTTCTATTAAATAAAAACACTACTATATAAATTAGGAGGATTTATCTGATTATGATAAGAAAGATTATAGAAATTAACGAAGAACTCTGCAATGGCTGTGGCTTATGTGCGCACGCCTGTCACGAGGGAGCTATTGGAATTGTTGACGGAAAGGCTAAGCTTTTAAGAGATGATTATTGTGATGGTTTTGGCGACTGTCTGCCAGCCTGTCCTATGAATGCAATACGTTTTATTGAGCGAGAAGCTCCTGAATATAATGAGGCTGAAGTACTTGCCAACAAAGCGGCAAGTGGAAACCAGATTAACAACTGGCCTGTACAGATTAAGCTTGTATCTCCTTTTGCGCCATACTTTAATGGAGCTGACCTGCTTATTGCCGCAGATTGTACAGCTTATGCATACAGCACATTCCACCACGATTTTATGCGTAACCACATAACACTTATCGGCTGTCCAAAGCTTGATATGGTTGATTACTCTGAGAAATTAACAGAGATATTCAAGAGCAATAACATAAAGAGCATAACTGTAACACGTATGACTGTACCTTGCTGTGGCGGATTGCAGTATGCAGTTGAAAAGGCTGTAGCTGACAGCGGCAAGACAATTCCTGTAAGAGTTGTAACTATTGGAACTGACGGCAACCGAGTTAATTAATTTCCCTTATATTCTCAATTATATCCCTCAATGGCACATTTTCTGCCTCGCATATGTTCTTAACAGTTTCATATTCAGGATATTTCTTAACTTTGCCATTAGGAAGCGTACATACCTTTACGTCAATTTCACCATATGGTGTGTAGGCTTTCTCAATTCTCCTTTGGAGAATTGTTCTCTCCATTGCACAACGTCTTATTCCTATTGTAGTTGTTTCCTCAAATATAATATTTTCCATAGCCGTAATATCTTCCTTGCGGCATATTACAACAAGCTCATATGCTGGTCTGTTCTTTTTCATATATATAGGAAGAAAATGCACTTCTCTTGCGCCCGCCTTATACAGACGTTCCATAGTGTATCCTAATATCTCTGGCGAGCAGTCATCAATATCTGTTTCCAGCTTATATATTAAGTCAGCATTTTCATCTGAGCTTTCACTATTACTCTCAATAAGCATTGCCCTTAAAACTCCCGGAAGCTCATATTTTCTCTTGCCTGCGCCATATCCAGTCTTCTTTATTGTAAAATGCTGTGGAAGTACTGTATCTGTTCTTACAGCTGCTACGATTGCTGCTCCCGTTGGCGTTACAAGTTCACCTTTAATATTGGCATTGCTTAATTCTATATTATAAGCCGATGTTATATTAAGAACCGCTGGCACTGGCACTGGAATTATTCCGTGCTGGCACCTTATTGTTCCAGTTCCCTCGCTGATACTTGGAACATACACCCTGTCTATATGCAGATTATCGAAGCATACAGCAAATGCCACTATATCCACAATCGAGTCTACTGCACCCACCTCGTGAAAATGCACATTTTCAATATCTGTAGCGTGTGCCTTGGCTTCTGCTTCTGCTAATATTCTGAATATTTTCTTAGCAAGCTTTTCTGCATTGTCAGTAAGCTGTGTCTGCTCTATAATAGAATATATTTCTTTCAGCCCCCTGTGGCTGTGATGTGATGAATGAGTATGCGAATGTACATTTTCGGAATTGTGTGTATGCCCTTCACCATTAAGATGTCCATACAGATATTCCATATCGTGGTCGTGGTTTTCGTGTTCGCTGTCCAGCACAACATTAAAATCGCACGAATCTATGCCATTCTTTTTTACTCTTGTTATCTTAACCTCATAGCCTGTTAATGGCATTGTTGCAAGTGTTTTTAACAAATATTCTTTATCCGCTCCAGCATCAAGCAGAGCCGCAACAGACATATCTCCGCTTATTCCTGAATAACATTCAAGATATAATTCTCTCATATATGTATAACCTCATTTCTTAGCAAATGTAGTAAAAAGGCAAGCTTCATTCACCTAGATAATAAATCTGATGCTGTGCCTGCCCTTGTTTATGATATAATGAGCGCAAAAGTGCTCATCTTAAAAGTTCCTTGCAAAACTTTATATGCGCTGAAAAGCCGCGCAAAAATTATGATGAAATATTCATTTACTGGGCTATGAATTCCATAACCTGTTCTTCACCGATAAATCCTATATTAGTTGCAACAACTTCTCCATTCTTAAATAAAAGAAGTGTTGGTATTGAAGCTACCTTATACTGTAATGCAAGATTAAGTTCCTTATCTGTATCAATCTTACATATCTTTACATCGTCCTGCTTTGCCGCTACTTCCTCAAGGACTGGTGCAAGCATCTGGCAAGGTCCACACCAGGTTGCCCAGAAATCTACAAGCACTGGCTTATCTGACTCAAGTACCTCCTGTTTAAATGTTGCTTCTGTAACGTGAATAATCTCCATAATTATCTCCTTTCATTTTTCTTTTCAATTTCCATATGATATAGTAATTTATTCAATGTCCACGACCTGTTAGTCTTAGTCATAACAGCCTTGTAATCGACATTAAGATTGTTGTTTCTGATACCGAATAAAAGCTTGTCCAGATGTTTCTCTGTAACATCACAGAATATGACTATGCTTTTATCTTCATTAATAAATGGCATAATATCATCAGTTCTGTAATCCTGACTATGTGCCAGTACATTTTCTAATATATCTGAAAGCTTAGTATTGTCAATAACTATGCTTTTTATTCGCATATTAGCCGCCATTGTTATAATCTTTCTGGCATCAGCTACATTATATATTATAATCTTTTCCATTCGCAATCCTCATTATTTAAGCATTTTTAATTAAATTAATATATTAGTCAAGTTCTCCATATTACTATACTTCCCTGTTACTTAATCATTCTCTTAATTTCATTCAGTTCTTCCTCGTGCTTTCTTGAAATTGCACCTGGATTACGTTTCATAATTCTGAATACGCTCTTGTAGTTTCTGCCAGTGTCAGCTTTAAGATTTACTTTTTCATTTTCAAGTGTTTCTAAAAGCTGGTTAGCTGCTTTCTCGTCCATAATCTTATTCTTAAGACTCTCTTTAACTGTCTCTGTCATTCTCTGCAAGGTTGCAAGCTTAGCACCTTTCCTTTCATTCATATCATTCTCGAATGAAATTCTGCCCCTAAGCTTACTCACTGAACCAGCCTTATTCATAACGCTGGCTTTACCCTCAGCAAATTTCTCTTTCATTTTATTATAATCATCTTCAACAAATGCAGAGGCAACCTCAAGTCTTTTAGCAAGAATTCTTATCTGTTCATTACTATTAGCAAGCTTTTCAATTGTAGCCTTTAAATCCATAGCTTCATTGAATGACTGTGTGAAGTCGACAGCCATAGCTATTGTCAATGCAAATGCTATCAAATCCGTAATTGTATCTGGCAGCATATACACAACACCCTCTATCGGTCTGTGTACAATTCTTACAAGAAGAACAGAGAACACTCCCCAGCCTAATGATACAAACAGACAGATATGTCCCATTACATTTAATGGCTGATTACTGTAGTCCCAATATCTTACACCGAACATTTTCTCCATACAATAACCTGTGACAAATTCAAGTATTGTTGATGATATCATTCCAAACAGGAATATCAAAGCTATATTGTCCCTTACTCCTATCGTGCTTACCAGTATTACGATTGCACCCGAGCCATATATTGGAAGTGCTGGTCCGTGAAGAAATCCTCTGTTGACCCACTTGCCTTTTCTGGCTGATACATAACAACATTCCCATACCCAGCCAAAGAAACAATATATATAAAAGAAAAGTCCTGCCAGTGCCTTATAACACCCGGCAGGAATTCTCCTTTAAACATGGTATGAATTAG
>JBNMLJ010000062.1:0-7301 GCA_050874785.1 Lachnospira sp. | reverse complement strand
ATAATAATCAGGTTACTTCTTTATGCTATCAGCAGTTGCTTATATTTTTCAAAGACTTATACAGCCATTAAAATCCATAGTTTTAATATGTCTGATTATTTCAATCGTATTAACTCCATTTAATCAGGTAAATGCCACAGAAAATGACACTCCTCCGAAAGATAATGAAATCCACGCAAGATTTGCGGCAGTAATAGATGCTGATAATAACAGGCTTCTATACGGTAAAAATGCCGACACCAAAGCACCTATGGCAAGCACTACCAAGATTATGACATTAATAACTGCCCTTGAGATATGTCCTGATGATTATGTTGTCACCACTTCTGCATACGCGGCTTCTATGCCAGATGTACAGCTTAATGCTGTAAAAGGTGAACAGTTCACAATAAAGGATTTGTACTATTCCCTTATGCTTCGTTCCCATAATGATACTGCTGTTATAATAGCAGAAAATACCGCCTACTATTATATCTGTTCTTTAACCGATAAAGAACGCAACGAACTCAATTATGACCTTTCTTTTATAAATGACTACTCTTATAACTCACATTTTATTCAGGATATATCTAAAGAACAAAGCAGAACACTCGTGCTTGTATTCACTAATTTAATGAACAAAAAAGCCGCAGACCTTGGCTGTAACAGCACGCATTATATAACTCCTAATGGTCTTGATGCTTCTGATGATACGGATATACACTCGACAACCGCCTATGAATTAGCGGTTGTTATGTCATACTGCATTAAAAATGAACATTTTCTTTCTATAACGCAGACACACGATTACAGTTTCACAAGCCTTTCCGGCAGAAAATATTCTGTAAGCAATGCCAATGCTTTCCTTAATATGTATGATAATATTATATCCGGCAAGACTGGCTTTACTGGCGATGCCGGCTACTGCTATGTATGTGCCTACAAGGATAACGACAGGACATTTATTGTCGCCCTGCTTGCCTGTGGGTGGCCTAACAACAAGACTTATAAATGGTCTGACTCGAAACGTCTTCTTGATTACGCCAGAGCCAGCTATACAAAGCAGGACATACTTACCTGCCCTAAAGTCTTTAATATAAAAGTTAAAAATGGTTCTAAGAGTTCCATTGATATACTATTTGACGAAAAATTATCTGCCTGCATAAGCGATAATGATAATGTAGAGGTCGTGTACAATATTCCCTCAAGTATTACTGCTCCAGTTAATAACGAGTGTATTATTGGAAATGTATGTGTTAATATTAATGATAAGGAAATTCAAAGATATAATATATATTGTAATGAAAATATCAAAAAAGTTTCATTTATTAGTAAAATAACACAAAAAGTCAAGAAATTATAATTGATTATTGTATTTTTTGTGTATTTGATTAATAAAATAATGACACATTAATGTTAATATAGTATAATTATTGAATATGAGATTGTATACATTATGTTAATTTATACAAGAATGGAGGATTATTATGAATAGAATATACAAATGCTTTCCAGGAGGTAAATTCAAGGTATTAACATTAAGCTATGATGACGGCAAGCTTGAAGATAAAAGACTTGTTGATATATTTAACAAGAACGGCATACGCGCTACTTTCAATGTTAATTCAGAATTAACGGATATGCCTATCAGACTGCCTGCAAGCGAATGGAATGATTTATATGCCAATCACGAAATAGCCCTTCATACATGTACACACCCTACTATGAACAGATGTGGAAGCTATGAGATAGCAAGGGAAATTCTTGAAGATAAGACTAATATTGAGAAAATAATACATAAACCAGTACGAGGAATGGCTCTTCCTAATGGAGCTGGCAACAAGCTTATCACTTCTATTGCCGCTGACCTTGGCATTAAATATATAAGACCAGCCGCTGACCAGTACGCTGCTGTTAAATCGGCTCTTGAATATGCTAACGATTGTGAAGGTCCTATTCTTCTTGGTGATGAAAATGGCTTTTCAATGCCAACTGATTATATGAACTGGATACCAACCTGCCACCACAATCATAATCTTGTTGAGTTCGGCAAGCGTTTTATGGAACTTACTAAAAAGCAGTACCTTTATATGATGTATGTATGGGGACATAGCTTTGAATTTGAACGTAATAACAATTGGGAAGTTATGGAAGAATTCTGCGAGATGATTGGCCACCGTGATGATATATGGTACGCTACTAATATCGAAATCGTAGATTACAACGAAGCCTTCGACAGACTCCAGATATTTGCTGACAATGAATATATCTATAACCCAAGTGCCTGTTCTGTATGGGTTGCTGTTAATAATGACCGTATCGTTGAGATACCAGGCGGGGAAACTGTAAAGTTATAATCTGGTTGTTTCTGTTTGTAGCTCAGATACACCTAAACAAATTAAACTTATTTTAATTAACCCAACAGGTTAAATTACGATAATATATCTTTGTAATATGAACATAATTACATTAGCAATATTATATTTATTATAATATAAAGAAACACATTCTATATCAAATGTACTGTACATTAATATAGAATGTGTTTCTTTTGTCACGGCTTAATGCTTATGAATACTTCTATTATATATTACACAAGTTTCCACTTAAGTGACTCTGTCTGCAACTCTACAAGTCTTGCATACATTCCATTTTCTTTCATAAGCTCATCGTGTGTTCCGCTCTCTTTTACTACTCCATCGGCAAGAACTATAATCTTATCAGCATTTTCAACTGTTCTCATTCTGTGTGCTATAACAAGAACTGTCTTTCCTTTTATAAGTCTTGATATAGCCTCCTGAATTTTAGTTTCATTGTCGACATCAAGAGAAGCTGTCGCCTCATCAAGAAGAATAACAGGTGCATCCTTTAAGAGCGCGCGGGCTATTGATAATCTCTGGCACTCGCCGCCTGAAAGCGTTGAACCATTCTCACCTATGACAGTGTTATAACCGTTCGGAAGTTTTTCGATGAATTCGTGGCAGTTGGCAGCCTTTGCAGCCTCTATTACCTCTTTGTCAGTTGCATTCTTTCGTCCGACTCTTATATTTTCCATAACAGTGTTATTAAAAAGCACGACATTCTGGAATACAACAGAAAAATCTTTCATCATCGCAACTGAATCAACCTTTGATATATCTGTTCCGCCAAGACTTATACGTCCGCTGTCTGCATCATAAAAGCCTGCTGCCAGATTAGCCACTGTACTCTTTCCACCGCCGGAAGGTCCGACAAGTGCTGTTATCTGACCCTGCTTTGCTGTGAAGGATACACCCTTTAACACTGGTTTTTCAGCTTCATAAGCAAACTTTACATTATCAAATGTTATATCATAACCGTTAGTCTTGTATTCCTTTGCCTTATCCTCTTCCTTATAATCCTGAATAACCTTAAGTCTCTTTACCTGCATATCTACTGAGAAGAGTTCAGCCATATTTGCCATAGCACCTGACAGTGGGTCATACAGTCTTGAAGCAGCTATTAAGAATAATATGTAAGAAAATAATGTAGTTTCATTGTTAATCATCAAAGCATTTCCCACAACTATGACAGTTGCAAGTCCAAGCCTTAAAAACAGCTGTCCTGTTGTTACAAGACTTCCTGTAACCATTTCAGAGGCTATCTGTGCCTTTTCAGCATTTTCCATCTTCCTGTCAAGCTTCTTAAGATATGCCTCCTCCTGATTGCACGCCTTAATATCCTGTACAGTTTCAAGGCACTCCTGTATTCCGTCAGCAAGTGCAAGCTTGGCATTCATATGCTTCTTTCCCTGCTCCTGCTGCAACTTTCTTGAAAGAATTACGATTGCAAATGCAACTGGCGCAACCCACAAAAGTGCAAGTCCCATTCTATAGTCATATATCAGAAGTGCTATACACACGATAGCTGTCGATATAATAGAACCATAAAACTGAGGTACTGTATGTGAAAATGCGTGCTCAAAACCTGAGCAGTCACCCATAATCGTACTTGTAAGGTCAGCTACATCGTGCTCCTGAAAGAAGCTTAAAGGCATAGCTCTTAACTTTTCAGCAAGAGAAATTCTTCTTCTCTCGCTCTCCTTATATGTTCCTATATAAGTTACCGTATACTGGAGATAATGAAGTATAAATATTACTGCTAATATCACAACTCCAGCTATAACATACATCAGCACATTGCCTTCATATTTTCCACCCTCAAGCAGAGGTGAAAGAAGCGAGTTAAGCACACACGCAAGGAGAATAACTGGCAGCATAAGGCTGATATATGCAAGAACTGAATATACAATTCCCTTAAACAAATCTTTAGCTCCGCTTTCACTCAGAGCATATTTTTCCCTAAGATACTTCATTATTACTCAACCTCCTTTTTAACCTTCCAGTTGACAGATGTCTGATAGTCATTCCACATAGCCGCATATCTTCCATTTGCCGCAAGAAGCTCGTTATGTGTTCCTCTTTCGATAATCTTTCCGCCATCAAACACAAGAATCTGGTCTGCATTCTGGATTGTAGATAAACGGTGCGCAATCATAAGAACTGTCTTTCCTTTTGTAAGCTCTGAAAATACACTCTGTATCTTGTATTCATTTTCAGCATCCGCAAATGCAGTCGCCTCATCAAGAATAACTATAGGTGCATTCTTTAACACTGCCCTCGCAAGTGCTACTCTCTGGTTCTCACCACCCGATAAATATGTACCGCCGTTACCGACTATTGTATCAAGTCCGTCAGGAAGCCTGTTTATAATTTCCATACACTGTGCTGACTCGCACGCCGCAAGAACCTCCTTCTTATCTGCCTGTGGTCTTGCCGCCCTTATATTCTCAAGCAGTGTATCCTTGAAAAGCCTTGTATTCTGGAACACAAAAGCAATCTGGTTCATAAGTGTATGCTTATCAATATTTCTTACATCCACTCCGCCAACTAACACTTCTCCACCTGTCACATCATAGAAACGTGGTATAAGCTTTGCCGCTGTCGACTTACCACTTCCGGATGCGCCGACAAGCGCTACAGTCTTTCCCTGTGGAATACTAAATGTAACATTATCAAGCACCTTTTTGTCAGTTCCCGGATAACTGAAGGAAACATTTTTAAACTCAACAGATGCATCTTTTGTCATCTCTGGCTTTGCAGCCTCCTTTAAATGCTGCTCGGCAACTATTCTTACAATTCTTGAAACTGCGCTCTTGGCTGCCATAAGTTCCTCACTTGCAAACATAACTCTGTTCATCATAGTTGTGCATACAGGTGTAAACAGACTGTAGAAAAGGAAGTCAAGAAGTACCTCCTGATAAGAAGCCTGTCCGCTGATACCTGAAAGAATAAGACAGCCTGCTGGTATAAGCAGTATAAATGCTGCATTTAACACTACATTAAAGCCTGTAAGCGGAATACGGCACTTCATTGCATAACCAGAAGCATATTTTTCATACTCTTCAATAGCCTTATGGAAGTTCTTAAATGAGTATACTGTCTGCTGGAATACCTTAACAACCGGAATTCCCCTGATATACTCAACAGCCTCTTTATTCATAGTTTCAAGGGCTGTCATATAACCCTGCATAAAGTCCGCATTATCGCCGCCCATCATCTGCTTTAAAAAGAAAACGCTTATAATAAGTGGCACAAGGCAGCAAAGTCCAAGTCTTACATCAAACACAAATATAAGAATTATAACTGCAGCCGGCATAACAACCGCACCCGTAAGGTCTGGTAGCTGGTGTGCAAGGAAATTTTCTGTAAGCCCTGAATTATCATCAATAATCTTTCTTAAACGTCCGCTTGCGTTCTGGTTAAAGTATCCAAGTGGAAGTGTAACTATATGGTGCATAGCTGTCTTTTTCATATTGGTTGCTGTACGGAAAGCCGCAATATGTGAACAGCAGAGTCCGATAAAGTATAACAGAATACTAAGCACAGAAAATCCAGCCGCCATCCACGCATACCTGCCACTTCCTGCGGCAAGTGTGATATCTCCTGCTATAAGTGCATCCAGCATATCACGGATAACAAACCATATGCATACAAATGGAATCATAGATAACACCGTACTGATGCCTGCAAAAATCATTCCAACAACTGTAAGCCAGTGTCTGTTTCCTGCATACTGAAACATTCTGGATATTTCAGAATTTTTTTTCATACATAATATCCTCCTTAAACGTAAAAATGCTGTAGTTAGAACTCTCTAACCACAGCGATATTTTAAAAGAAGACAGACCCTTATACAATTACTGAAAAGGCTTTTTTCTATCCATTCGGACTTTTCTGTTTTTTATAGATTTTTTCTGTAGTCTGTCGGCGGCATACCATATTCGGCACAGAACGCTGATGTAAACTTATTAGGATTAAGATACCCTATATCAGAGGCTATCTCACCTATCGTAAGCGTTTCCTCACGAAGAAGCTTTTCTGCTATCTGTAATCTGTAACGCTTCATATATGCATAGACAGACTCGCCATACACACCCTTGAAGCATTTCTTCATAACTGTCGGCGATATATTATAATGCTCTGCCAGATAATCTATAGTATAATGTTCGCCATAATTCTTCACAAGAAATGCGTGTATCTGCTTTATTGTATCTATATGTGCCTCTGAAAAATGAAGCCGTTCTGACGTTTCTGTCATTCCTTTTATAAATCTGGCTTCTGTAAGCACAAGCAGCAGCTCAAGCACCTTTACTCTTATATATCCAAGCTTTATTGCCTCTGGAATCATATACAGCTCAGAAAATATATGCTCAATCGTTTTATTGGCACGTATAATCGTAAAATCACGCATATCCGAAAGCTCCTTGATACGCTCTAAATCAACTGACAGCAGCTCTAACACCTTTTTCATCTCATCCGTTATCATCGAAAAACTTATAGTAATGGTTATTCCGTGATAATGTGAGGTCGGAAACTCTGACTGGTGTGAGCTGTCCTGCAATGAGCAGAAGGAAAGGTCACCAGCCGACATATAGCAGTACTGCCCTTTTCCAAACAGACATTCACAGCGCCCCTCCTTACAGTAATTAATCTCCATAACATTACTTGCTGTCTTCTGGTTTTTATTGCAGTACTCCATATGCATATCATTGTATACAAGCTCAATTCCGGGAAACACCTGATATACAAGTATGTCACCCGTACCGCTCTCATTTTCAAGATGAAAATAATTATGCATATTTATACTGCCATTCGTACTGCCCTGTACAGACTCATTATCAGCCATATTATTATCCGTAATATTACTATTGTCAGCATTATTACTTTTATTAACTCCATTAAAATAATTATAATTATTATTTGAATATTAATTAAACTGTATTTCTATTAAATAAATTTTAT
>JBNMLJ010000061.1:0-7968 GCA_050874785.1 Lachnospira sp. | reverse complement strand
GGGTGGGTGTGCCGTTGAATTTTATTGTTATCATTGCTGGTCCTTCTTTCTTTGGGGATTGGGGGAGTGAATTTTTTTGATGGATTACGGACGACATTTGGAAGCTTTGCTTCCTCTGTCTGGGGTTTGCAGACGGGGAAGGGATAATTGGCTTTTGTCGAACGACATTTGGAAGCTTCGCTTCCTCTGTCTGCGGGGTGCTGACGGGAGGAGGGGAATTACTTTTGTCGGACGACATTTGGAAGCTTCGCTTCCTCTGTCTGCGGGGTAGCTGACAGAAGGGATAAAGTTTGATGGGTGGCGTCCCTCCACTGTTTTTGCGTGAGTAGCGCGTTCCAGAGCTTCGCTCTGTCACTGTCGCGGTGCTCCTCGAATACGCTAACAAAGCCTCTTGCTCACTTCTGCAAGCAGATTTCGGCAAGTGTCTTTGTTAGTGTATTCTCATCGCTACTCACGCAAAAAAGAGTTCACGAAAGGAAGCGCCGGTGGTGGTGCTCCCCTTCGTGAACTCTTTGAAATTCACTCTATTTGTTTATTATTTAATTGTTTATTACTATAGCACTTGTTTTAATATTTTGCAACATTAATCTTCTTTGTTGGTGATTTCGTCTATTAATTCTATGGACTCTTTTATCATATTATCGCAGTGTTCTTTTTTTACTCCGCCTTTCTGGGCGTTGTTTCTTAGGAGGTCTACGCAGTCGGTTAAGCCATCGTGGTTGGCGGCTATTCTTTTTCTGAATTCTGTTATTACGGCTGGTGAGTCTATTCCTTTTGCACCTAATACCATAAGTGCGCTTGTTATTGCTCCACAGGTTCCGCCGCATTTCATTCCTGCGCCAAAGTTACAGCCTATTGCTGCTGCCTGCTGTTCGGTCATTCCTAATTCATCAGCGTAGGCTCTCATTATTGTCTGGGCACAGTTGCTTACCATTGGGGTTTCATTTCTTAACTGCATTGCTTTATCTATATGTTTATTCATTGATTGTCCTCCAATTACATTTTAGAATATTTAGTTAGTATTTCCTCAATCTGCATATTTATGCTTTCAGGAAATGTTCCTGAATTATTATCAGAAATTCTTATCCAAAAGTCAAGATTCTTGTATTTCACATTGTGTCTTGTGTTGTTCTTATCCTGTCTGGTGGCAATCTGGACTTTTACCTGTGCTCTTTTTTGTTCAAGAAGTGGAATTATTATGTAATAGAGCCTGTCGTCCCTGAATGATATATAACCTGCGGCATTTCCCGATTTGGTCTTTAAGTATAGACGGTGATTTTTAAGTGATTGTGGATATAGTGTCATACCTGCCCGTAGGAATGGGGCATTGGGTGGCATTTCAAGCATTGAGTCTATATAAAATATCTGCGCATTATCCTGCTTTACTGGTGTGATAAGTTCATTAAGTGTGTAAGTTGCATCTATATACTGCTGGGCTAAAAGGTATGCAAGCTGTGCTTTTATAACTGCCCTGCTGGTATCTGATACGCTTACTTTCCTTTTGTTATCTATACCTGATAACAGCTTATCACTGCTTTCTGATATGCTCTTTATGAATAGCGAAAAATCTTCTTCTGTCGTCCAGATATACTTGCCTTTGGCTATAACAAAGCTTCCGGTAACATTTCCTCTTACGCCTTCTGCATAATGATATATATTGCGGCTTGTATACGCATTATCATTAACAGGTGCATCCCAATTACCGCCATCGGAAGCATATGAATTATAGTCCTGATAATATTCTTCATCATATGTATACTCTGATGAATAATTATCACCGCTGGAATTATTGAAATAATCGGACATTTTATTATCAGATACATTCTTGATAATAATTGAATATGCCTCATTAATCTCCTGCGCACTATATTGATATGTATTCTTCCCTGACTTTAATGAATCGGGATGCACCTTTAACATCAGTTTTCTATATTTTTTCTTAATTGCTTTTATATCAGCACCTTTTGATACTGCTAATATTTTATACGCCTGTTCTACACTCATCTTCATAGGGTTATCCTGATATGCTCTTTCTATTAGTTACATTTACCAGCTCATTATAATTAAATTATTATAAGTGGTAAATGTTTAGATTACGCATATGATAACACATACTTAGTTAAGCGTATATGTTTTTAAATCAAATTTCTTCTGAATAAAATCTACAAGATACTCGGCTGTACCTTCAACACCAAGAGAGCTGCTGTCTATCATTATTGTCTTGTGCTTAGGGTCTGATGGGAGAAATCCTGCATAGTGCATATGGTAGTTATCTCTTGCCTCATCTACTGACCTTATCATCTTCTTAGCTTCTTCTTCGCTTAAATGCAAATCATTCACACAGTTCTTAACTCTCTGTTCATATGGCGCATAAATGTATATATGCACCGCATTTTCCTCATCAGAAAGAACAAAATCTGAACAACGTCCAACTATTATACAGCTTTCTCTCTCAACTAAGAATTTCATAATATTCTGCTGGGCTTCAAATATTCTGTCCTGCTCTGTACTTGATTGTGTTCCAAGCGGATACATCATTCTCTTATATGAATTAGTTGCTGTCTTCTTAACCTTTTCTTCAAGTTCATCTATCTGTGATACTGGAAGATTAAGCTTCTTAGCCGCCTGCTCCACTATATCCCTGTCGTAATATTCAACTCCAAGCTTCTCGCTCATAAGTTTGGCTATTGGACGTCCAAGGCTTCCAAACTGCCTTGCTATTGTAACGACATATTTCTTATCACTCATAACTGCCTCCATTCTGAAATTATGCTTATAATTCCTATGTACATTTTATAAAGCTAACACATTTTACATAACAAATCCTAATACAAGGAAACCAATTATACTTATTCCAGCTCCTATAAGTACATATGGAAGCTGTGATACTGCGTGGTCAAAGTTATCAATGCCTGAACCCTGTGAAGCAAGAACTGTTGTGTCGCAGTAGAAGCAGGCGTGATTACCAAATGCACAGCCTGAAAGAATTGCTGCCATTATAAGGATTGCATTGGCTCCTACACTTGCGCCAAGTGGGAGAAGGACTGGTGCAACAAGTGTACATACGCCCCACGCATTGGCTATCATAAATGCTAATATACCAGTAATGATAAATGCAAGCATTGGGAAAATCTTTGCTGATAATATTGGCTGTGTAATATCGATAAAGAATTCTGTCATCTGCATCTGGCTTGCAATTGTCTGGAATGTAAGTGCTGATATAAGGAGAATTATAATTGGAAGCATATCTGCAAATCCTTTTACGTAATTATCCCAGTATTCTGTAAATGTCATCAGCTTTTCTGCAAGATACATAACAAGTGTTACTGCAAGACATATAATCTGTGCTACTACAAGGTTACCTGTAACGCATGCTACAACTACAAGTACAAGCATTGGAATAAGGAAATTAAATATGTTGCCGTCCTGTTCGCCTTCACCATCGTCCATATTGTACTTCTTACTTGCATCACTGTAAACTTTACCTGTTGTTGCAACTCTTTCATAAGCCTTCTTCATTCCACCAAGCTTAGGAAATACACCTGCTGAGAAAAGAATTACAATAAGTAATGCAACTATTGGATATATACAAAATGGAATTGCTTTAATATAAGCTCCCATCCATGTCTTTGCACCAAGTGCCTGAACACTCTCCTGTGCAAAGAAGATAGCTCCGAAATATGCTGCCCAAGATGAGAATGGGAACATAACACAGACAGGTGAACCTGTACTATCAAGAAGATATGCAAGTGCTTCTCTTGGTACTTTTACCTTATCGTATACTTTCTTCATTGCAGTACCTATTGATAATACATTAAGATAATCATCAATAAATATGATTACACCTAATATAAATGTAGTGAATAAAGTCTTTCTTTCGCTGTTACATATCTTTGAAACAATCTTTGCAAATCCAAAATGTCCCTTAGATGCTGTAAGAAGTGCTATTATACTTCCAAACAGGCCACATACAAGTATGAGGTATGCTTCATCACTCATAACACCTTCAAGTGTATTAACCCATTCAGTTATGAAATCCTGCTTATATAAAAATATTGCTCCTATAATTGAACCGCCTATAAGGAATGGCTCACACTTCTTAGTAGCTATGGCACCTATGACGATACCAATTACAATTATTACTGCTATAAGACCGTAGCTCATAATCATTTCCTCCTGTTATATAAATATTTATTAATATCTGACGCGTCCAGCGGCATATTTTATATACCGCAAGATAAACAATGAATGTGATTTAGTAATTTCTATTCCCGTCTTGACTGCCAGTGGAATTAGCATTTTTACTAATACACAAAAAGGGACTTCCGCTAATATTACCATTAGCAGAAGCCCCTTTGCTTCTTGTTTATGTTCAAGAATATATCACTAAGACATATATACTTCAACATTCTTTTATAAATATTTTATTGTTATGACTTCTAATAACAATCTGGTATTGCTTAATTTGTTCTCACAGCACAAATACCTATCTTACCTCAAGACATATCAAAGCATTCATAAACTCCAGACGTGTCATCGCATCATCAAAATTTCTTCCCGTAAGTTCAGTTATTCTCTGTATTCTGTACTTTACTGTGTTACGATGCGTAAATAACTGCTCCGAAGCGTGAAGCAGGCTGTTATTGTTCCAAAGGTACGCTTTTAATGTCTGTAAAAGATTAGTATTATTTTCCTTATCATAGTTAATAATTACGCCTAATGTACTGTCAACAAAATCCTGTATAAGCTTTTTATCTCCAAATTCAGAGAACAGGTTATATATTCCCATTTCCTCATACCAGAACACACTTCCATTAAGCTGTATCTTCTCTGAAAGAATTATGCACCTTGAAGCCTCAGTAAAGCTTTTCTGCAAATGTGCTATTCCATTATATGCACGTCCAATTCCCATAACAAGCTTTATATCCGTATACCTGCCCTGCACATATTCAGATAATGCTTCGTAAGATTGATTAATAAGACTATGCGTATCATCGGCATTTTCCGGGCAATTAAAACAGCCAACTATGTTATTAGCATATCTTGATAAAATCAGGCTTCCATTGTTCTGTGCAAAACTGTCCCTCAGTTTATTCATAATGAAATCATAATCAAAATTCTCTATCTTATTATCTGAATGAATATTAATCATAAACATACGGTTATCACCATTGATATCATAACCAGCTTCTTCAAATTTAATAGAAAATGCTTCTATATTAATATCCTTTCCGAATATAATTCCTGAAAGAATATCATCGCTTAATACATCTGAGTCTTTATTGTATGCAATAGCGTGTCCGATTTCTTCAAAAATATCTATAAGAGGAATTTCACCTGATATGACAAATATCGGAAAATCGTTAAGATTGGCATAGGATATTATTGTACTGTCTATGCTGGCAATGTACTTATCACCAACAAGAAGCAATGCGCCTGCCATATCAAGCTTCTTAGCTTTCTTAATAACCGCTTGCAAGTCAAAATCCTTACTCTGTATAACAGGCGTGCTTATAATCAAAAGCTCCTGCCCCTTTACCCACTTGGCAAAATTCATATTCTCAGGCTTATATACCCACCTTATTCTATTGGACAATCCACTCTTTCCTGCTATTATTCTGGCTTTCGCCATTGAGGGGAGAGTGAGAAGATCTTTACATTGAAACATATTGCTGCTCCTATATTGTGTTATTGTAACCATTATTTACATATTATTATAATTATTTATAGTGCCGTACTGACACGGCTCATAAATTATGCACATTATAACACAAAATAGTATACATATTACATAGCAATATTTATTCTGCCTTCTTGCTTTTCACAATATTTAAGCCTGCTAATACTGCATTTACAAGACACCATACTGACCATATAATAAGGTCACTATAATTACCATATCCTGCAAAACCAGTAATTGCAGCTAAACCAAAAAGAACTATTAATGCAATATCGTGAGCCTTTCCTGTCTTGTTTCTTGTTGCAATTGAAACAATTCCTCCAGCCAGCATAAGAATTCCAACAATAACACCTACACTACCTGATGAACCGCCATTATCCTCCATTGCATTAACAACTCCTGCCGCACAAGACTGAAACATAACAACCGCAAATAATATTATTGATAATATACCTGAAACTAATTTCCATACCTTCATCTTTAATGTTCTCCTTAATAATATTCAAAATGATATTTTACTGAATTTTTATTATTACTTTCTCACTTGACCATATATTAGCTGTGTATTCTAACTCAACTGACTGTGCATCCTGAGGAACTTCAAATATAACACTAAAACTTACCTGTCGCCCTGCTGATATGCTGCCTCCAACAAAGTCACTTACAGATGAAATATATTTCTGCTCACAATTAACATTATCTGCATAACAGTCAAAGTCATATTGGCTTACATAAATATCACTGCTTCCTGTATTCTCAAATGTAAAATCAGCTTTAACATACTTCATTCCATCAGATGGTGAATATAAACCATATGGGTCATCATAGTCTGTAAAATTCGCACTTCCATCTGTTACTGTACATTTAAGACCTTTCTTTTCAAAACTTCCACCAATTGCTACAACATTGTCCTTATCTTTTGTTGTCTTGTCAGATGCTTCCTTCGCATTACTGTTGTCAACACTTGTACCACTATCGCTACCGCTTCCCATAGCCGCCACAGCAAATACAATAAGACACATTAATACACCTAAGTATCTTTTAAATTTCTTCATATGATTTCCTCCTCATAATAATTTTTATAATAAAAACAACCACAAACTCTGCTATCAACTCCACAATAATATCAATCACATCAAATGTACCTTTAACGTATCCTGTTAATTGAAGGACTTCTATGGCAATTGAAAATATGCCTGCGGTTACATATATTTTCCATATATGTTCTGCTTTATTACCTGTAACTAATAACAATGAAAATACAAGTGCATATGCCCACAATATATCAGGTATATAATTGCGTATAATTTCTATAAATGTACTTTCGTAAGAAATATGCAGATTTAATCCCGTAATCTTATCAATACATCTTACAAAAATTACATCTGGAGAAATCAGGTAATACATCAGACCCCCTATAAGCATTGGCACTAAAGCATTTGCATATATAAATATTTTTTTCATATTTTAATTTCAATTCTGACCAATAAGATTTGTTTACGTTTTGTAATATAACATATTGTTTATAAGTTTTTGTGTGCTGTCAGCACACAGATAAAAATACCGGTACTTAAAAGCTTGTCGTTAGACTTGCCTTTAAACACCGGTATTTTTTCATTATGTTTAAATGATTATTAAAGCATTATTACAATAAACAATCATTTTAAAATCCTGTATTATTGCACTGGATATATTTTAATTATTAGATGTCTTAAGAATATCTAGATTATGACCATACAGAAATTCATTAATTATTCTTATATTATATTCCTCTTTGTTAATCATTATGATAATAGCTGCATCACGGCTCACTTTTGAATACAATGGATTGTGACCTGCTATTTTCAATGCACGATTAGTATGCACTAAGTCCATTTCACACGCAATACATAATGATATAACTCTGTCACGGCTTGGATTTTTGCGATTACCATTTAATATTCCATAAGCATAATTAGATGGAATGTCACTCTTTTTTATAACATCACTTAATTCAAAATTGTTCATTCCTATATATGAATTGAAGTATTCACTTACATTAATATTACTATCCTCATTAATACTTTTATTATACTGCTCAAATTGTTCCGGACTTACATCATTAAGTATTTTATCCAATTCATATGTTGGCTTTTCATTCATATATAACTTGTATGATAATTAGGAAGTTAATTATCACACGTTTCCTTTCTTTTAATATCGTGGTTCAATACAATTCAGATACTATGGACTTTTGATTTTTACCCTGTAGCTTGACTACTCGACTGGAGTGTATTGCCGCTACTTTT
>JBNMLJ010000060.1:0-8529 GCA_050874785.1 Lachnospira sp. | reverse complement strand
ATATATAATAGATATATATAATAATAAAGCTATATAATTTATTTAATAAAAGCTGTGGAACAGTAATTATCTTTAAAAGTAATCTTTATACAAAAGTAGTCTTTATCACAAAGTAATCTTTACTCTAGAGTAATCTTTATTCCAGAGCAATCGTTGTTTAAAAATAATCTTTTAAAGATAATGCTTGTCCACAGCTTTATAATTGCCAGTGATATTTGTTATTATACTTATACGCTTACTTACTTGTAAACTTCCTGCCAGCGTGATACCATCTCCTCAGCTTCTGTCCTGGATGATACTTTTGTTACAATGACCCCATCAAGATAAATCTCATATACCGGAAACTTCTTAGGACTATCTCCGTGATATACCTCTACTCTGCTGAATTTCACACGCTCCATAATAAAAAACCTCCACATATTAAATTGATAAAACATCATTGTTAAAACAAATCAACAATATGTTGTATTGTATCACATACATATTTAAAATAAAATACAAGATTTGCTATTGGTACTAAAGTACCAAAAAACAAATAAAATTGTTGCATATTTGTACATTATAAATTATAATAATCGCAGGGTTATTTCGACAATTGAATTAAGGAGAAGGTTTAGATATGTATTCACAACAGAATGTTGGAATCGGGGACGACTATGTGACAGCACATAGACTAGACCGCCGGCTTGCGGTCATAGACAGGTTTTATCTTACTAATGTAACAAACCGTGCCTTTAATGACTATTTTGGAAATACGTCATATGGCTGTCTTACTGAGTTTGTGCATCCGGATGATAAAGAAAAGTTAATAGAGCTTATTGATTCGTTTGACGGAAGTCCTGTGGGTAAATGCTTTTTATTCAGGGACTACAAGGGGGAGTACAGACATAATCTTGTTAAGCTTTTATCATTTGAGAATAATGATGCTCTGCGTAATATCGATATAGAGATGATTGATATAGATAGTGCCGTAGAGACTAATTACAGGATATGTGACGATATCGCAAGGGAAAGAGCGGTTATGGGGCTTACAGGCGAGTATGTGTTTATGTATTCTGAGAAGACCGGGGACATTAAGATTGTAAGATATGAAGGCACATCAAGAGAAGTAATAACAAGAATGCCTATTGATGAATGGAAAGCATATATGCTTGATGGCAGAATTCTTGAAGAGGATGTTGTTGAACTGGATAATCTGATAAGGTATATAAAGCTGTATACATCAGAATTCAGTGTCAAGCTTACAACTAATATGAGAACCTTTGGCAAAGCTATGGAAAAGGTTAAGTTCATAGGAACAGTATATACTAAGTATACAGGCGAGAATACAGTTATCGGAAGAATTATTCTTGCTGATGGAACTAACAGTATGGGGAATATTGTTGAGATTGCTGATGAGCTTACGATGGATTCGCTTACCAAGGTGTATAATAAGAAGACTATAACCGAGTATGCCCAGAAGCTTGTTAAGAAAGAGAAGATTAACAGGGTAAGCATAGTTATACTTGATATTGATTATTTCAAGCAGGTTAATGACAGATATGGACATCTCTATGGAGATAAAGTTCTTACAAGAGTAGCCAAGAAGCTTAAAGAGGTTGTTGGTGAAGATGGTTTTGTCGGACGTATAGGTGGAGATGAATTTATGATCGTCTTAAATGGAATTAATGACGATTATTCATTAAGAGGAATATTAAGAGCTATACGAACACAGGTTAAGTGGGAATTCAAGAATGATTACGAGAATTTTCAAGTTACAACATCAATAGGTGTTGCATTTAGTCCTAACAACGGACACGAATATGAAGAATTATTTAAAAAGGCTGATTTCTGTCTTTATGTAGCCAAGGAAAAAGGCAGGGACAGATATGTATTTTTCAGGGATGAGATACATAAAGAGGCTTATGAGAATTCTCTTAACCAGAAAGATAAGATATTTAATGATGGCAGGGAGATGCGTGAATTAAGATATCTTACAGATGTTATGTTACAGTTCAACACAGATAGAAAGGGTGCTGTACGCAAAATGTTTGAACATATGATTCAGACTTATAAGGTTGACAGCATAAGCATTTATAAAGGCAAGGCTTTAAAGAGACATATAACATTCGGCCAGCAGCTTAATGATGCAGAGTATCTGCCATATATTAATTCAGATGGATTTAATAAGCTTGTTGGAGATAAGAATTATATATCAGCTGATTTCGTCAATAGAAATATGGATGTAGCTCCAGAATTTGTTGAGGAGATGAAGAAAAGACATATATGTTCAACGATCCAATGCTTTATTGGCAGTAAAGATGATATAAAAGGTGTTCTTACAATAGATAAGACAAAAGAAGCTTCGCAGTGGGCGGAATATGAGATAGAATGCGCTGTGATAACATCGACTTTATTGTATACGATAATAAGTGATGAAGAACAGGATTATGTTGCAGCAATGAATATTACTGATTAAAAATAGCCCCTAATTACTATTGACATAAGTAATTAGGGGGATTTTATATATTGTGGTATATTGTATTTGTATTGTACTAAATCCACAACATATTGTGTTTGTATTGACTTGATGTTATATGTGATGTAAAATTTAAACTGCGCTATACAAGAGGAATTCTTGTGTAGCGCATTATATACGATTAGGGCAGATAAAGTCCTGGTGTGACATATTTTATTATTAATAAATATTACGCGTAATTTTATTTGTATACTAAATGTGAATAGGAATATATATTGTCAGGTAAAAAGGGAGGGTTTACTAATTATGAAGATAATCAAACGTAGTGGTTCAGAAGTTACATTTGATATTAGTAAAATAATGGCAGCAGTTTCAAAGGCAAATAAGGAGGTTGTACATAGCGAAAGGCTTTCTGATGAGCAGATTGAAACAATCTCTGATAATGTCGAGAATATCTGTCAGGAAATGAACAGATCGCTTAATGTTGAAGAAATTCAGGATCTTGTTGAGAACCAGATTATGAATATGAGAGCATTTGCAGTGGCCAGAAAGTATATCACATACAGATATAAAAGAGCTCTTGTAAGAAAGTCCAATTCAACAGATGAGCAGATATTAAGTCTTTTAGAGTGCAATAATGAGGAAGTAAAGCAGGAGAATTCTAATAAGAATCCTACTGTTAATAGTGTACAGAGAGATTATATGGCAGGAGAAGTCAGCAAGGATATTACTAAAAGATTTCTTCTTCCAGCAGATATTGTAGATGCACACGAGCAGGGACTTATACATTTTCACGATGCAGATTATTTCGCACAGCATATGCACAACTGCTGTCTTGTAAACCTTGAAGATATGCTCCAGAACGGAACAGTTATAAGTGAAACAATGATTGAGAAGCCACACAGCTTTTCTACAGCCTGTAATATAGCTACACAGGCTATTGCACAGATTGCCAGCTCACAGTATGGCGGACAGAGCATTTCATTAGCCCACCTTGCTCCATTTGTTCAGGTAAGCAGGGAAAAGTTCGTTAAGCAGGTTGCAGAGGAATTCAAGGCAACTGGAATTGATGCAGGAGAGGATAAGATTAAGGAAGTCGCAGAATTAAGAGTAAGAGATGAAATTAAGCGCGGTGTACAGATGATTCAGTATCAGGTTATAACACTTATGACAACTAATGGACAGGCTCCATTTGTTACTGTATTTATGTATCTTGATGAAGTTCCAGAGGGACAGACAAGAGAAGATCTTGCCCTTGTAATAGAAGAAGTACTTAAGCAGAGAATACAGGGCGTTAAGAACGAAAAGGGTGTATGGATTACACCAGCATTCCCTAAGCTTATATATGTGCTTGAGGAAGATAACATAAGAGAAGACTCAAAGTACTGGAATCTTACACAGCTTGCCGCTAAATGTACAGCAAAGAGAATGGTTCCAGATTATATATCAGAAAAGATTATGAAGAAGCTTAAGGTTGATAAGTTCGGAGAAGGACATTGCTTCCCTTGTATGGGCTGCCGTTCTTTCTTAACACCTTATAACGACCCTGAGAATGATAATAAGCCTAAATATTATGGACGTTTTAACCAGGGCGTAGTTACACTTAACCTTGTTGACGTAGCCTGTTCATCAGGTAAGGATATGGATAAATTCTGGAAAATTCTTGATGAAAGGCTTGAACTTTGTAAGAGAGCACTTATGTGCAGACATTACAGATTAAAAGGTACTCCATCAGATGTTGCGCCAATTCTCTGGCAGAACGGCGCACTTGCAAGACTTAAGAAGGGTGAAACGATTGATAAGCTTCTTTACGGCGGATATTCTACTATTTCTTTAGGATATGCTGGTCTTTGCGAATGTACTTACTATATGAAGGGTGTTACACATACAGATCCTAAGGGTACAGAATTTGCATTAAAGCTTATGACATATTTAAGAGATACCTGCAACCGCTGGGCTGAGGAGACTAATATTGATTTCAGTCTTTACGGAACACCACTTGAATCAACAACTTATAAGTTTGCTAAGAACCTTCAGAAAAGATTTGGCAAGATAAAAGGTGTTACAGACAAGAATTATATAACTAACAGTTACCACGTTCATGTAACAGAGAATATTAACGCATTTGACAAGCTTAAATTTGAGGCCCAGTTCCAGGAACTTTCACCAGGTGGTGCAATAAGCTATGTAGAAGTTCCAGATATGAATGACAATATACCAGCAGTTCTTTCTGTTATGCAGTTCATATATGACAATATTATGTACGCAGAGCTTAATACAAAGAGTGATTATTGTCAGGTATGCGGCTACACAGGACAGATACAGATTATAACTGATGATGACGGAAAGCTTATATGGGAATGCCCTAACTGCGGTAACCGTAATCAGGACAAGATGAATGTTGCAAGAAGAACCTGCGGTTATATCGGAACACAGTTCTGGAATCAGGGACGTACACAGGAGATTAAGGAAAGAGTGCTTCATCTTTAATATTTAATAGTATATTAAAGGCAAGTTAATTCAATATAAATCAATTAAGTTAAGCATAAATAAATTTAAGATAGTCTGACTGGTTATAAATCAGCGTACTGACAATATCAATTCTACTATGGTTGTGAAATTGATATTGTCGGTACGCTGTTTTTTTGAATCTAGATAGAATACAAACAAAATATGAATATAAAAAATAATCAAAATATATTGACAATATAGATGAATTATATTAGTATATTAAATATAGCTATAGAATAATAACGCGTTGGAAGCTTCTTATGGTGCTTAACAATACAATTTAATAATGTTAAACAAAGAATACTAGATAAATAATGCTAAATAAAGAATACTGAACAAAGTAAGAATACTAAATCAAATAATAATATTAAAGAAAGGCGTACAATGGGTAAAAATAACAGTATACAGCCAGATGTTATATTAAAGCATTTCTGGAGGGATAATAAAAGATTTGCTGATTTATTTAATGCAGTAATATTTAAGGGAGAGCAGATGATAAATCCTGATGAGCTTAAGGAAATGAGCAGATTTTAACCAAATATTCAAAGGAACAGGTAGAGGAAGCTGAAGAAGAGATAAGGCTTCATAAGTAGAATGTATAGTAGATATATCATATTTGTCAGGAGATTATGGAAAATGTTCCTGATAAATGATTAATACAGCGAATAATAATTAATAAAGCCAGCCGTGATATTGATATGCCACGAAAATTAATTTCGGGTTATATTATATATCCGGCTGGCTTTTATATCGTTTAATATATAATATTTTATTATAGTGGTTTCTATCAACACATTTTGTCCTATAAGTCACTTTTGCTCTATAGGTCTTATATTATATATTAGTATATTTTATATATTATACATTTAAAACAATATTTGATGATAGTTAAGAATTATTCATCAAATATACTAACAATTTCGCCGTCCATAATCTTATTCATATTCTTAACGGCGCAGAAGTTACCGCACATAGAGCAGGTATCTTCTTTTTCTGGCTTGGCTTCCTGTCTGTAGCGTCTTGCTTTTTCTGGGTCGATGGCAGCATCAAACTGTGCATCCCAGTCAAGAACGCGTCTTGCTTTATCCATCTTTAAATCCCAGTCGATTGCGCCAGGAACACCTTTAGCGATATCAGCGGCGTGAGCTGCAATTCTTGCCGCAATAATTCCTTCTTTAACATCATTTAAGTCAGGAAGACGAAGATGCTCGGCAGGAGTTACATAGCAGAGGAAAGAAGCACCGTATGTAGCGGCGATAGCACCACCGATAGCAGAAGTTATATGGTCATAGCCAGGTGCAATATCTGTGACAAGAGGTCCAAGTACATAGAAAGGAGCACCCTTGCATATAGTCTTCTGGATTTCCATATTAGCCTGAATCTGGTTGATTGGCATATGTCCAGGTCCTTCAATCATAACCTGAACGTCCTTTTCCCACGCACGTCTTGTAAGTTCGCCTAAAGTAACAAGCTCCTCAATCTGTGATATATCTGAAGCATCCATAATACAACCTGGTCTACAGGCATCACCGAGGCTCATAGTAACGTCATATTCACGGCATATATCAAGTACTTCGTCATAGTATTCAAAAAATGGATTTTCGTTGCCAGTCATTTCCATCCACGCATAGATGATTGAACCGCCTCTTGATACGATGTTCATAAGACGTTTGTCAGCTCTGAATTTCTTAGCTGTAGCTTTGTTAATTCCGCAATGGATAGTCATAAAGTCAACACCATCTTTAGCGTGCATTCTTACAATATCAAGCCACTCTTTAGCAGTAATTTCCTTGAGAGCCTTGTGATAATATACAACGGCATCATATATTGGAACAGTACCGATAATTGCTGGACATTCAGCAGTAAGCTTTCTTCTGAACTTCTGTGTATCACCAAATGAACTTAAATCCATTATAGCCTCAGCACCCATTTTTACTGCATTGTTTACCTTATCAAGTTCCATATCAAGGTCAACGCAGTCTCTTGAAGTCCCGAGATTGACATTGATTTTAGTACGAAGCATAGAGCCTATTCCGTTAGGGTCAAGGCATTTGTGATTTTTGTTAGCTGGTATAATAACCTGTCCGCAGGCTACGAGCTTTACAAGTTCGTTAATATCCATGTGTTCTTTAGCTGCAACACATTCCATTTCTTTAGTGATAATGCCTTTTCTTGCGGCATCCATCTGTGTTGTGTATTCCATAAGTATCCTCCATTTCCACACATAATACATAAAATAAAAACTGATAAAAAGTATTAGTGCTTTCGTGTAATACATTAATTGGGGAGCTGACTGGAAAAATAGGAAAATGAATATTTATACAGATTAAAATAGAACGTAACATTAAAAATATAATGTCTGCATTAAATTTAATATCATATATTCGATTAAAATGACTAGAAAATAATAATCTTCCTACGGTGGCATTATCCACATCAGGTATATGGGTCGGAACCGGATTCCCTCTCAGCCAGGCAAAAGCCTTCTGCTCCCCAGTTAATATCTTATGATTGATAGTATAACATCTGCCCGCTAAAAGTCAATCTTATGTAAAGACTTTTAGCGGGCAGAATCACTAAGAATGTTATGGTTAGTCTATAATAGACTGCTGCTGGCTTTCAGCTTCGCGCTTTGCTTCTGCATTTCTTTCTGGCAGAATGTAAAGCATAAAATACATAAATGCCATAAGAACTATACCTCCGATAACATCATATACAGAGTGTTGTTTTAAGAATATTGTTGAGAGGCATATAAGTATACATAATACAAGCGAAGCATTGACAATGCCTTTGTGTTCTTTAAGTGCCTTGCACTTTGAAAGGGCAGTGTGGACTGCAATTGAATTATATACGTGTATGCTAGGGAATACATTTGTTGGCGTATCTGTAGCATAAAGTCCGGCAACAAGCTTTCCTAATATATTATCAGGAATGTTATCAGGTCTTAATGTAAGACCATTAGGATATATCATACATATAAACATACATACCGACATACCGATAATAAGTGAAAGAGCAAATCTTATAAATTCTTTATTGTCAGCTTTAAGAACCATATATATGCACGAAGCAACTATATAGACAAACCATAAAAGATAAGGAATTATAAATATTTCAAGGAAAGGTATATAGTTGTCAATTGTTCCGTTCAATATGTGAATTCCTGGATAATCCATAGTTATTTTATTCTCAAGATAAAAAAACCACGGAAGATATATAAAAGCGTAAAGTGCAAAAAGCAGACGCCACCATATTCTTTTAAATGTTTTCATCATAACCTTCATTTCCAGCGGATAACCGCTATAATAAATAATATTAAGATGTTAGCATTGTTTCAAATCAAAAGCAATAGCAATTTGATTATGTGTTTACAAAGTTATAGATTTTTAATATAATATTTTGTTGTGATTTAATATTTAATGCCGATTGTATAATGAAGTTGGACACTAACTAAATAAAAAATAGCTCATAAAGCATTTCTTTGATAGAATGTTAGTTGACTAGAAAAACACAATCAAAGGAGCATGCTTATGAGCCAATTACATTATACCACATCTTCT
>JBNMLJ010000059.1:0-8579 GCA_050874785.1 Lachnospira sp. | reverse complement strand
CGATAGATTTTGAAAAAGCACCCTAAGGGAGCTCTATTAAAGTTACCCTTTTTTACCACCGATATGAAAAAGAAATTTTTTGCTAATTTATGGTTGACTTTTCATAGCTGGTCTCCTTTCATAATATGATAGAAACATATCTCTACGATTTCTTCTTTGATTAATTTACCACTATTATCAGCATTTGTTTCATATAGGGTATAACTTACATACAAAAAGGTACAATTAACATTTTAATACGACATAATTCAACATTAAAAAAGCATATGGGAAATGACATATCCCTTCCTTACTGGTCTGCCCAGTAAAAGGAGTACATATCAAAATTTCCCATATGCTTCAAATATAATTCAGTAATAACTATATATAATATAATTTATTTTGCCACAATATTAACAATCTTACCAGGTACATAGATTTCCTTAATTATATTACCTGTAATCTTGCCTTCTACTGCTTTCTTAGCCTTTTCAAGAACTGACTCCTTAGCCTCATCTACAGCTATAGAAATAGTTCCCTTAACCTTACCATTTACCTGAACACCAATCTCTACAGTGTCTTCCTTGCAGGCTTCCTCATCGTATGTTGGCCAGCTTTCATAAGCTATTGTATCGTTATGTCCAAGGCGGCTCCACATTTCCTCACCTGCGTGTGGGCAGATACAAGAGAACATCTTTATAAAGCCTTCTGCGTATTCTCTTGAGCACTTGCCAAGCTTAGTTGCGGCATTCATAAATATCATCATCTGGCTGATAGCTGTGTTAAAGCCAAGCTTTTCAAAGTCGTCTGTAACCTTCTTTACAGTCTGGTTATATACCTTTTCAAGTTCCTTAACATCTTCATCAACAACATTTCCCTCAGTTGTAAAGAAGTTCCATACCTTACCGATAAATCTTCTTGCACCTTCAACACCCTGCTGGCTCCAAGGCTTAGAAGCTTCAAGAGGTCCCATAAACATTTCGTAAAGTCTTAAAGTATCAGCACCATATTCTCTTACGATATCACTTGGGTTGATAACGAACTCTGGAAATCTCTTACCCATCTTGATACCGTTAGAACCAAGAATCATACCCTGATGAACTAACTTCTGGAATGGCTCTGCAACTGGTGATATACCCTTGTCGTAGAGGTATCTGTTCCATATTCTTGAGTACATAAGATGTCCGACTGCGTGCTCTGGTCCACCAATATAAAGGTCAACTGGAAGCCAGTGCTTAAGAAGTTCTGGGTCACAAAGTTCCTTATCATTATCTGGGTCGATATATCTCATATAATACCAGCTTGAACCTGCTGAACCAGGCATTGTTGAAGTTTCTCTCTTGCCCTTAAGTCCATTATGTTCATACTGCTTCCATTCTGTTGCATTTTCAAGTGGAGCCTGTCCATTTTTGCCCTTGTAATCTTCAAGTTCTGGTAAGATAAGTGGAAGCTCATCATCATCAAGAACGTGAATCTGGCCGTCTTCAAGATATACGATAGGCACTGGCTCACCCCAGTATCTCTGTCTTGCAAATATCCATTCTCTGAAATGGTAGTTAGCCTTTCTTCTTGCTACTCCCATTTTCTCAAGCTTCTGAGTAATAGCTTCCTTAGCTTCTTCTACTGTAAGGCCTGTGAATTCCTCTGAATTAATAAGCTTACAGCCCTTGCCAAGGTAATCGTACTTCTCAAATGCCTTCTCAGATACATCAGCACCATCAATAACCTGTATTCTAGGAATATTATGTGCCTCTGAGTACTCAAAATCTCTCTGGTCGTGGCTTGGAACTGCCATAACAGCACCAGTACCATAGTTAGCAAGAACGAAATCGCCGATGTATACAGGAACTTTCTTACCATTTACAGGATTAATAGCATATATTCCTTCAAGAACGCAGCCTGACTTAGTCTTGTTAAGCTCTGTTCTATCCATATCATTCTTCTTGATTGTTTCTGCGATATAAGCTTCTACCTCTTCCTTATTCTGAATTCTTGGCATAAGCTCTTTAACGATATCTCCATCTGGTGCAAGTACCATAAATGTAATACCATATATAGTTTCAATACAAGTAGTAAAGATAGAAAAATCTCCACCACCTTCAATCTTAAAGTCAACCTCAACACCTTCTGACTTGCCTATCCAGTGTCTTTGCATTTCCTTAGTAGACTCTGGCCAGTCAATATGTTCAAGTCCTTCAAGTAACTTATCTGCAAATGCTACCTGGTCGATAACCCACTGCTTCATATTCTTTCTTACAACAGGATATCCGCCACGCTCTGACTTGCCATCAATAACTTCATCATTAGAAAGAACTGTACCAAGTTCCTCACACCAGTTAACTGGCATATCTATATATTTCGCATAGCCGTCAAGGTATAACTGCTTGAATATCCACTGTGTCCATTTGTAGAACTTAGGATCACTTGTAGCAATCTTCTTGCTCCAGTCATAGTCAAAGCCTAATTCCTTTAACTGCTTAGTAAATGTTTCTATATTCTTTTCTGTAAATCCATTAGGGTTATTACCTGTCTTTACAGCATACTGTTCTGCTGGAAGTCCAAATGAATCATATCCCATTGGATGAAGTACATTATATCCCTGCATTCTCTTCATACGTGAAGTGATATCTGTAGCTGTATATCCTTCTGGGTGTCCTGCGTGAAGACCTACACCTGATGGATAAGGGAACATATCAAGCGCATAATACTTAGGCTTTGAAAAATCCCATACATCTGTTTTAAATGTTTCGTGTTCTTCCCAATACTTCTGCCACTTTGGCTCGATAGATTTAGGATTATAAGTTGTTGTGTTAGCCATCTTAAAACCTCATTCCTGCACCAGTTATACCAATCCAGTGCTTTCAATCACATATTTACTCACTTTCAAATATTATCACAATGAAAGTATTTGTCAATAACCGACCACTTTTTTACGGCAATCCTATGACATTGACATTATATCTTTGCACTGCTGTCGTTTCTTCTTATTGCTATTTTACATTTATCATTTTGTTTTAATCTTTTTGCTTTAGTTATTTTACCTTAGTATAGAAATTTTCCAATATCATTTTCTTAAGTGCCGTACTATCTGTGTGATATTCCTCAAATTCTTCTCCCATCTTAACCTCACCAGGAATTGTTGTCACATCTTCCATAGAAAAATGGGTTCTTCCTGCAAGCTGTGCAATATACATAAGCTCTGAAGCTGATATATCAGTATAAATACAGTCATTTTCTTTAAGCTTATTAAGAATAGATAATGCTATCATCGGGTTACGCTTAAGCTTTGATTTGGCTGTGCTTACAAGACTGCTTATATATTGCTCCTGCCTTTCCACCCTGTCCATTGCGCTCTTAAATATTGTACAATCTCTTTCTCTCACAAATGTAACTGCCTGCTCACCAGTAAGCTTTAATGTATTGCCCTTGTAGAACTCCGGTTCAAGAACTTCGCCGCTCTCATCTGTAAAATCGTTCTCTATTGTAACTTCAACACCGCCTACAGCATCATTTATCACACCTATGGCTTCGCAGTTAAATACACACACTCTGCTTATAGGAATGTTTAACATTAATCTTGATACTGCTTCCGCTGATAATCTTGACGAATTCCCACAATCCAGCGCAAAATTATATTGCAGGGCAAGCTGTGCATCCATAAGCGATACAAGCTTTCCTGCCTCATTGTAAATATCTATTTCACACATTGAATCTCTTGGAATGGCGTAAGCCTGCAATGAATGTTTCTTTGTGTCTATACTTACAAGATATATTGCATCAGTCTGTCCCATATCGCCTATCTTCTCCTGCTTCTGCGTTACAGGAAGGTCACTATCCACACCAAGCACCAGTATATTTACAATATCATCATTATATGTATACTGTACGCCATTATATTCAACACTATCAGAAATGGACTTATAATTAATGTTCTTTCCTTCAACCACGCCGTCAGTGGTTTTAAGCGATTTCTTTGCACTTTCAAAATAGCTTGCAATAACTGCTATTAATACAGCTATTATGACTATTATTAATGCTGTTATTATGAGTAACTTCTTATTATTTGATTTCATATTTTATATCTGCTCCAATCATTCCTGCTATTACCACCATTATTGGATTTACTGTTATGTTGCTGTCTGTTATTAATTCAAATACCATAAATGCCGCTATCAATAGCACCGCAAAAATATTTACATAGCTATTATTATAATGTTTATTATGGTCACTTTTATTAATGCCTTTATCAGCCGTTTCTTCACTGTATTTTCCTGATAAAGCCTGTCCTTTAGCTTTTCTTATAGCCGCCAGAATATTTGTGACAAGCACTGTTATGAATACAGCCACAACCGCAGCACTGCATAACAAGCCCTGATTGCAGGCTATCTGCAAATAAAGGCTGTGCGGTTTATCTACAATCAAATCTACATTCCCCTGAGAATTAAGAAGTCCCACGAAATCAAACTGCTTAAAATACATTTCAAATGTTCCAGCTCCGTGTCCAAACACCAATGTATTGCGTATAACAGGCAGTGTGTTGCGCCATATATATCCTCTTCCTGTAAACAGGCTGTCGAAACGTCCTGTTGCCACATTAGTTCTGGCAGATATATCTTTGACAACCGAACCATCTGATAATGCAGGATAAAATGTATTATTATACATAAGAAAACGAAGCTCGCCCTTATATCCCAAATCAAGGCATAGCATATTATTCCATATGCGTGCCTGTACCACCGAATATGGCTCTGGAAATATAAGCTTATCCCCTTGCGAGCTGACACTTATAATCTGTCCTGTTTCATCTTTAAAATATATTGTGTTATCACTGTCAATTCCACATACAAGCTTATTATTATCACCAGTTATGCACACTTCACTGCCATTCAGTTCAATGTTATTAACTTTATAGTAATCGCTTTTGTGAATTGCTGTTGTTGCATTAACTGATGCGGACTTAGCCGAGCTAAATATATGCCCGCCTGCACACAGGTCAATAAGCAAAATGGCTGTTACTCCCACAACCATACTTATCACTTTTATTAATACAATATTGCCTCTGTTTGTGATATTCTCTTTAACATTCATACTAGTATCAGCAGTTATATCGTTGTAAATAGCATTTTTGCTATGGACATTTTTAATATTCCTAATAAATGTCACTGCCATAACAACGACAAACACTGTCATTTCAAATATTAATATATAAAACGCCGCACTTGACCTTGTAAGAAAACCGCACATTAAGGTTGTCACAGACAGACAGCCCCACACAGCATTTTTAATAAACTGCTTAGAAACTAAATAATAATAAAGGCACACGGGAAGCAATATAATAATAAAGCCTGCGCAGTATGACGGATTGTAAAATGTAAGACACAGCATACCCGGATAATCCGTTTCAACAGCACGTCTTAATACAAGCTCCGCAATACTTTTGTAATTAACCTCTATAAGTGAAAGCACAAGCAATAATATTGCATTAAACATCGCTATGTATTCTATATGATGATAATCACATTTCTGAACAATATATCTTCCAGCTAAGAATAATACCACATATGAAAGCAGTACAATTGTTCCCTCAAAGCTGTTTACTCCGCCTGTTAAGGCAAGCTGTCTGTACTGTGCGCACACATATGACATAACCGTACAGGCAGTATAGATTACCAGACATATCAATATAATCTTGTCAGACAGTCTGTCAAAATCAAATATTTTATAGTTATATTTAATTATACTGACAACCAGCAAAATCAATAAAATAATTGAAACTGCTATTGTAAAAACCATTTTCCAATATAAAAATATATCGTACACACCTTCTGTATTTGATGAAAATAACAGCTTCTCATCTTCTGTATAATATGATTTATGCGGCATAACGAGCCACGGTAATATAATTAAATATAAATATACGATATTCCTTATTAATCTATCTATCAACTTTTCCATAACATTTCCTATCTGATATTAACTAGAGTGAACTATTCAGCTTGTAGAACGTAACCTATTACAAAATCTGGCTTTTTATTGCTACATTTTTTATTGCAGAAAAAGCTACCGCCGTATAATGAGGCACGCCCCAATATTACACACGATAGCTTTTTCTAATACAACCAAGATTATGTGCCAAATCTTTAATTATATTATAAATATAATTACGTAATCTTATAAATCAGCTTATTTAACTCTCTTCTTAGATGTCATAGCAACCGCACCAACTGCTGCTGCGCATAATAAAATTGCGATGTAGATGATATAGTCAGTTGTATCACCTGTTGTTGGTGTTGTATTTGATACTTCTGCATTTGAAGCCTGCTCATTGTCAGCGGCTGTATTGTTGTTATCTGTGTTGCCGTTGTCTGTGTTGCTGTCTTCATTGTTAGAAGTGTTGTTATTAGCATTGTTATCTTCGTTACCAGCATTATTGTTATTATCGTCTGAGTTAATAACCTGCTTTTCCTCAGCTATAATATATGTACTGAAATGGTCTGTAACAAATGTTACTTTTCCATCCTTAACGCTTGATGTAAGCTTAACATATGAAGTGCCATCGCTTGAAAGTCTGTACACAGCGATTAAGTCATTGTTAAAGTTATTAGGTACATCTACTGTGAATTCAATATTACCATTTGGCTGGATTTTAGCACCGTCTTTGAGTAAGTCGATGTTAAATACTGCTATATGGCTGGCAGCATCTTTAGTTACTTCCTTAGCTGCTTCATAATCTGAACCAGATACTGTCTTTGCTATTGAAAGGTATGCACCGTCATCAAGGACACCATTAGCTGCCTTAATATTGAAGTTAAACTTCTGGTCATATACACCCTTAGCATCTGTATCAAGGTCATCATATGTTACATTATTGCCAAGTGTGGCACTATCTGCTACGATTTCAGCTACTGAATTGTTAGCATCATCTTTCTTTAATTCTGTTGCTAATACAGCTTTGACAATGTGGAAGTTATATCCACTTCTTTTATCTTCTGGGTCTTTACGGTTTCCTACAACAATCTTGTCTCCAAATGCTGTATAAGTATTATAAACATATTTTAAAAGTTCATTGCCTTCCTCATCAAGAATTGCATAACCATATGTACTATCATCATAAGGATTATATCCCAAATATACTTTCTGTCCTTTTAAAACACCATTCCAGAATGAACGATATCCATTTTCAAACTCTCTGTATACTTGATTATTAGCTGAACCAAATAAATATCCAGATGTATTGTAAATTGAGTCATAATTTACTGATGCATATTCCTGAGCCTGAGAGCTTGATACCTCATTACCATCTAAATCATAATATAAAGTCTTCCAGCTATTATCAATTCCATATGTAATACCTATATATTTTACATAACTATTAATTCCAATATAATCACTACGATTATCAGGTAATGTCACTTCAAAAAGCTTATCACCATTTATGTTATTTATATGAACTTTTTCATCTTCTACATAGGCACATAATGACTGTCCAGCAACTTTTAAAGTTGTTATATCTTTATAGTATTTATCTGTTCCATATGCAAAATTGCCATCATAATCAAGAACAGCACCTTTTTTATCTTCATCTACAGATAAAATACCATTTTCAATATTACAACTTGATGATATAGCTATAGTCTTATATTTACCATCACTGTTATCTAACTCTGTCATCGTTCCATCGCTATCAATCTTAGCATAATATTTGCCGTCTTCTGCGCTAAGCATCATTCCTGTTTTACCATACGCACATTTAGAATATGTATCCTGTCCAACCTGTTCAAATATTATCTGTTCCTTTGCACTTTTGCTCTCTGATTCAGTGGCTTTAACTGAATTTATGCCAAAAGCGCCAAATACTGCAACTGCCGCTAATGCTGTTGCACCTATAAGCCAATTTTTCTTTCGCATATAAGGCCTCCTCTTAATAATTATCCAGATATTTAATATCTGTTCATAAAATTTTCACAATTATTTTACCCCCCCCCGGTATTTTTTTGTCAAGTGAATATTATAATTTAACTGTAAATTCTTATTGAAACTTCCCGTTTTATTGCAATCGGGAACTTACCTTGAAAATATTCAGGGGAAGTTCCTTTTTTGTTATAATGATTTCATATGATATGGGTGCTACAGAAAGGACACTCACATGAAAAAGAATAATGAAAAGAAGTATTTACATTTAACATTTAAGGACAGATCCGTCATCCATGAATTTCTTAATTACGGATATTCATTTACTGCTATTTTCATAAGCATCATAGTGTCAATCATATTTTTGCTTCCCATCCCGAATTACTCCCTTTCAGCAAATCTACATTTTACAGATATGTAGATTTAGGGCTGCTTGATGGTAAAAACTTTGATTTACAACGAAAGGTTCGTTTTCGTGTAAAAAAAGAATACGATTACTCTCGTGAAAAGATTGACCATAAATATCGTCTAGGTCGACAGTATCACGATTTTCAGGATTTAAAAAAGACATTAGGTGATTTTGAATTTTCCAGACTTTTTGAAGTTATATTAACTGATAATGGAACTGAATTTTCTGACCCAGAAAGCATTGAACTTTCTTCAATAAATGGAGAAAGGTTGTCATATGT
>JBNMLJ010000058.1:0-10046 GCA_050874785.1 Lachnospira sp. | reverse complement strand
TATGAGCACAGGTAATCTTGACAGCTGGTTTTGTGATAATGCAACAATAAAATATCTGCTTGAAGGTAAAGAGAATAAGAGTGATATAACTGTTGTAGAGGGAGTTATGGGCTACTATGACGGACAGGGCTTTAGCACGAAGGGAAGTTCTTATGAGATAGCAGACATTACAGATACGCCAGTTATTCTTATAGTGAACTGCCGTGGAATGAGTAATTCAATCGGTGCAGTTGTAAAGGGTTATCTTGGATATGAAAAGAACAATAATATCAAAGGCGTAATCTTTAATAATCTTTCAGCTAAGTTATATGATAATGCTGCCCGCATAGTTAAGGATATGGGAATAGAACCGTTAGGCTATATGCCATATAAGAAAAATGCTGTGCTTGAAAGCCGTCATCTTGGTCTTGTGACCTCGGCAGAGGTGGAACATTTTCAGGAAAAAATCAGCTCTATTGCAGAGCAGATGAGGGAAAGCGTTGATATAGAAGGAATACTTAGAATTGCAGAAAATGCTTCAAAGCTGGAAGCCATACATAAGAATATAGATAAAAGAGATGTAAGGATTGCAGTTGCCAAAGATGAAGCTTTCTGTTTTCTTTATGAGGATAATATAGATTATTTAAGGCAGTGTGGGTGTGAGATAGTGTATTTTAGTCCACTTGCAGACAGTAAGCTTCCGGATAATATAGACGGGCTGTTATTATATGGAGGTTATCCAGAGCTTCACGCCAAAGTATTGTCAGAAAATGTATCAATGAGAAATGATATCGCAAAGAAGATAAAAGAGGGACTTCCATGCATAGCAGAATGTGGAGGATTTCTTTATCTGCACGAATATTTAGAAACACCAGAAAAAGATAAATATCCGATGTCAGGAATTATAAAGGGAACAGGCTATAATGCAGGAAAATTACAGCGTTTTGGCTATATGACACTTACGGCAAAGAAAGATACGCTGATTGCCCCTGCAAATGAAAGCTTTCGTGCGCACGAATTCCATTACTGGAATAGTGACTGCCCTGGTGAAGATTATGAGATAAAGAAAGCTTCAGATAACAGCGTAGCAACAGCTGGTTATGGAAGTGATACGTTGTATGCTGGATTTCCACATATATATTTCTATGGCAACGAACAGGTGGCAGATAATTTCATAAATGCCTGTGTCCGCTATAGAAAGAATTATAAAAAATATAATGACAGGCTTGAATGTTCTGATATTAAAAGCCTTATTCCAGAATTAGGTTCTGATATTAAAAGCCTTATTCCAGAATTGTCAAAGATAAAGGAAAGCGATAAAGACAGTGTACAGAAAGCGCGTAGTCACTGGAATGGGATAGCAAAGCCACTATATGGACTGGGACTTATGGAAGAAATAATAAGCCAGATAGCAGGAATAAGGCAGACAGCAGATGTCAATATTGACAGGCGTGCTGTTATTGTAATGTGCGCAGACAATGGCATAGTTGAAGAAGGTGTTACCCAGACAGGACAGGAGGTAACTGCAATTGTAAGCTGTAATATGGCAGACGGAATATCGAGTGTATGCAGAATGGCGGCGTATGCCAATGCAGATGTTATCCCTGTGAATGTTGGCATTGCAATGGATACGCTTGAGGACGGGACAGATGTAGGAACTTATAAGGGGCTTGTCAATAAGAGGGTTATGGCGGGCACTAATAATTTCCTTAAAGAGCCGGCAATGTCAGAGAAACAGCTTATACAGGCAATATATGCAGGAATTACACAGGTTAAGGAGTGCAGGGAACAGGGCTATAATATTCTTGCAACAGGAGAGATGGGCATAGGCAATACGACTACAAGCACGGCACTTGCCTGTATACTTTTAAATCTTGAGCCACAGATGGCGACAGGCAGAGGTGCAGGGCTTGATGATAAAGGCCTTAAGAAAAAGATAGAAGTCATTACAAGAGCCAAAGAAATGTATGGAAGCTACCGTGACAATCCATTAGCTCTTTTACAGAATATAGGAGGACTTGATATTGCAGGGCTTGTCGGAGTATATATTGGTGGTGCGCTATATGGAATACCAGTTGTTATAGATGGTGTTATCTCGGCAGTTGCGGCACTTATTGCAGTAAGGCTAAAAAGTGAAATTGGCGATTACATAATAGCTTCACATCAGGGAAAAGAGCCTACAATGAAAGCACTGCTTAACGAACTTGGCAGGAAGGCTGTTATACGCGGAGAGCTTGCACTTGGAGAGGGAACAGGCGCAGTTATGCTGTTTCCACTTCTTGATATGGCTTTGCAGGTGTACAGGGAAAATACTACATTTGACGATATACGCATAACTGCCTATGAGGATTATGAAAAATGTTGATTATGGTTACAGGAGTAAGCGGCAGTGGCAAGTCAGAATATGCCGAGCAGATAAGCTGTCAGCTTGCAAAGGATAATAAAAAATATTATGTGGCTACTATGCGCCCATATGGAGAAGAAGGCAGGAGCAGGGTTAAGAAACACAAGCTACAGCGTGAGGGCAAAGGCTTTGAAACGATAGAGCAGTATCAGAATATAGGCAGTGCGCTTAAAAGCTGTAACAGAGATACAAAACCGGTAGTATTGGTTGAGTGTATGTCTAATCTTCTTGCTAATGAGTGTTTTGAAGAAAACGGACATCCAGATAATATATTTGATGAATGTATGAAGTTGTATTCAGAGTGCAGTCACCTTGTAATTGTGACTAATGAAGTATTTTCAGACGGGTGTGAATATGATGATAGCACAACTGATTATATAAGACGGCTTGGAGAGCTTAATGTAAAGCTTGCAAAGGCGGCAGACACAGTTGTTGAGGTTGTATACACTATTCCTGTAGTATTAAAGGGGGATATCAGTTATGTCAGTAATTAAATCATTGGTAATTGCATTTTCAATGTATTCCAAAATACCAATGCCACATTTGGAATTAGAAGAAAAAGATATGAGATATGTAATGGGTTTCTTTCCATTAGTAGGTCTTGTTATAGGCGCAGTCATATATGGCTGGGTGTATATAAGCGGTCTGCTTAATGTGCCAGATATCAGCAGGACACTTGTGCTTACTGTAATTCCTGTGCTTATAACAGGTGGAATACATATTGACGGCTATATGGATACAAGTGATGCGATTAATTCATACGGCGACAGGGAGAAGAAGCTGGCTATATTAAAGGACTCGCACATTGGCGCATTTGCAGTTATAAGATTGCTGGTGTATTCTGCGGTATATTATGCGGCGGCGTATATTATTGTGCAGAAGCCAGATAATATGAGACTTGTGCTTCTGGCACTTACATTTTATCTGTCAAGAATTATAAGCGGTCTGGCAGCAGTCAATTTCCGTGGAGCAAGGAATAATGGAATGTTACATACATTTACAAGTGCAACAGCAGGAAAATGCGTAAATGTAATGCTTGCGGTGCAGTTAATTATATGTTTTATCCTTATGTGCCTTTGCAGTGTTAAAGGTGCTGTTGTAGTTATCGCTGTGGCATTCGTGGTTTTATTGTATTACAGATATATGGCATATAAGCAGTTCGGTGGGGTGACGGGCGACCTTGCAGGGTATCTGCTATGTGTAAGTGAACTGTGTATGACAATAGCGGTTGGGGTTATGACATTAATGTAGTAAATAAAAACATACGCAGACATAAACCAGCTATGCGAAAAACTTGTGAAGAAATGAGGAATAGTATGGAATTATATTTTGGCGGAGCTTATCAGGGAAAGCTTGATTATGTGTGTGGTAGGAAAAATATAGTTAAAGAATTAGGTAATAATGCAGAAGATACAGCAAATGATATATATTCAGAAGAAGGAAAACATATAACTAATAAAAAACACGTTAATAATATAGCTGACGGAGCATATTGCAGTATTGAAGATATAAAAAATGCCTGTATATTAAATCATTTTCATCTGCTTATAAAAAGACTGCTTAAAGAAGGAAAATGTACAGACACACTTATAGATATTATTTATGATAGCAACCCATCAATTATAATAATATGCGATGAGGTTGGCAGTGGCATAGTCCCTTTGGAAAAAGAGGACAGGATATACCGTGAAACAGTTGGACGTATGCTTTGCAGGGCAGTAAAAAAGTCTGACAGGGTGGAGCGTATAGCGTGCGGCATAGGACAATGCCTGAAAGGTGAATAATATGAAAATTGTATTAATCAGACACGGCGCAACAGCAGGTAATATCGAAAAAAGGTATATAGGCATAACTGATGAGGACTTATGTGCTTCTGGAATTGAGAGCATACATAATAAGATTAAGGCAGGTTATTATCCGGAGGTACAGGCAGTATATGCAAGTCCTATGAAAAGGTGCAGGCAGACGGCAGAACTTATATATCCTGAATATAAACAGCATATAGTGACAGATTTCAGGGAATGTGATTTTGGCATATTTGAAGGAAAGAATTATAAAGAACTTTCTGGCAATGAGCAGTACCAGAGATGGATTGACAGCAATGCAACAATACCATTTCCAGAAGGAGAAGATATTGAGGACTTTAAGAAAAGAAATGTTAAGGGCTGGTATGATATGATTAAGCAATGCCGGTTATTGAATTATTCGGACATTGCCTGTGTAATTCACGGTGGCACAATAATGTCAGTAATGTCAGAGATATATGGCGGTGGTTATTACGATTATCATTGTGGCAATGGTGAGGGGTATATATGTGATGTGGCTTTAGATGGTTATATTAATTATTATAAAGAAATTATGCATTGTGAGTAAAGGTATGTATTCGTTATAAATAAAGATATGTGTTTATTATGAGTAAAATATGTGTTTGTTATGAATAAAGATATGCGTTTATTATAAGTAAAAGTGTGTAAAGAAATGAGGAGTTTATGAATTTATTTATATGCCAGACAATAGCAATTGGCTGTGGTTATATACTGGATCTGCTTATTGGCGACCCGCACTGGCTGTATCATCCGGTGCGCCTTATAGGTAATCTTATTTCGTGGTTGGAAAGCATTTTATTAAAAGAAAAAGATAAGTCTGCTAAGAAGTACAGAAAGGGCATTGTACTTGCAATATTAACACCATTAATAACGGGGATTGTTACTGTATCTATTCTGGCGGTTGGTTATCATATTAATATGATACTTGGGTGCATAATAGAAACAATAATGTGTTATCAGATACTGGCGGTAAAATCGCTCAAGGTAGAAAGTATGAAGGTATATTATGCTTTGGATAAAGAGGGTTTACAACAGGCGCGTAATGCCGTTGCAATGATAGTTGGCAGGGATACGAAACAGCTTGATGAACACGGTGTTGTAAGGGCGGCTGTTGAAACGGTCGCAGAGAATACATCAGACGGAGTTATTGCGCCATTATTTTATATGATGTTCTTCGGGGCGGCTGGCGGCTTTGTATATAAGGCTGTTAATACAATGGATTCAATGATAGGTTATAAGAATGATAAATACATGTACTTTGGAAGATTTGCGGCGAAGTTAGATGATGTTGTAAACTTTATTCCCGCAAGAATAGGCGGCTGTCTTATGGTTGTGTCAGCAGGAATTGCACAGCTTGCAGAAAAATGTAATATAAAGGATAAAACAAATTCACACTATAGTATGGGTAATGCGTGGAAGATATTTAAAAGGGACAGAAAAAAGCACAGCAGTCCTAATGCCGCCCAGACAGAGTCAGCCTGTGCGGGTGCTTTGAAGGTGGCATTATCAGGAGATAATTATTATTTTGGAAAGCTTGTGCATAAGCCACAGATAGGCGAGGCAATACGTCCGCTGGAAGCTGGGGATATAGGAAGAAGTAATATTTTATTATATATTACTGCATTTCTTATGGTAATTATTGTGTTATTAATAAGATTGATAATAATGTTGGCGGTCAGATAATGATATTTTAATAATATTGGCATATTGATACAGGGATTGGCACAATGACACAGAGATTGTCAGGCAGATGAGAGGTTACAGCTATGGAACAGCAGATACACGGTGGAAATATATATGATAAAAATATATACAACAAAGAAATAACGCTTGATTATTCGGTTAATATTAATCCGTTAGGAATGCCGCAGGAAGTGTGTAATGCGATTGCGCAGGATATTGGTGGTTATCAGACATATCCAGACATTAAGTATACGGCATTAAGAAATGCAATTGCCCATAAAGAGAGTATTAATGCAGAGAATATTAATAAGGTTACTATTAATGCAAAGAATATACTCTGTGGGAATGGTGCTTCCGAGCTTATAATGGCAGTAGTAAGGGCGCTGTGTCCAGAAAAATGTGCTGTTGCCGCGCCTTCATTTTCAGGTTATGAGCGTGCAATTAAGGCGTATGGAGCGGGAATTGTATATTATGAGCTTGACAGTAATAATGGTTTCAGCTATGAAAATGTATATGAACAGTTAGAACAGCTTGATGTCCAGCTATGTTTTATATGCAATCCGAACAATCCGACAGGAAATATTATTCCTGAAAATATTCTTACTAATATATTAGACATATGTAAAAGAAAAAATATTATAGCTGCTGTGGACGAGTGTTTTTTGAGATTTAACCGCAATTATGAGAAGATAAGCTGTAAGCGTTTTCTAAAAGATTATAATAATCTTGTTATAATAAATGCGTATACCAAGTTCTATGCAATGGCAGGAATAAGGCTTGGATATCTGATGAGTTATAATGATGAATTAATTGATAAGATATCATTACAGCTTCCAGAGTGGAATATATCAACGGTGGCACAGCGTGCAGGAATAGCGGCATTTAAGGATAAAGATTACGAGGAGCGAACATATAGGCTTATTGAGAAGGAACGGGAATTTCTTACAGATAAATTATCGGCTATGGAATGTGTCGTATATCCGTCTGAGGCAGATTATATAACTTTCAGGCTTCCATTAGATAAGGCTGGTTGTCAGATACAGGACGAATTATTAAAAAATGGAATTCTTATTCGTTCGTGTCAAAGTTACCGTAATATGCCGCCAGACTGTTACAGAATAGCAGTAAAGAAGCATACGGATAATGAAATTCTTATTAATAATATAAGCCATATATTATCAAGATGAATGATATAGATTAAGAATAGACAGCTGCAAAGTGAGGGTATATCTGTAGATACCAGTTAGGGACAAATATTATTATATAGAAATATCATAACAACATAACAAAGTTAATTAGAATAGGCATTTAATATAGATAACAGGGAAGGTGCAGTGATTATGGCAAGAAATCTGATGATTCAGGGAACAATGTCCAATGCAGGAAAGAGCATTATAACAGCAGGAATATTAAGAGTGTTAAAACAGGATGGTTATAGTGTAGCACCATTTAAGTCACAGAATATGGCACTCAATTCATATATAACAGCCGATGGTCTGGAGATGGGAAGGGCACAGGTTATGCAGGCAGAGGCGGCTGGAATAGCCCCTTGTGTAGAGATGAATCCGATACTTTTAAAGCCGACAAGTGATGTTGGTTCGCAGGTTATTGTAAATGGAACACCATTAAAGAATATGCCGGCTAAAGAATATTTCCAGTACAAAAAGCAGCTTATTCCTGACATATTGGAAGCATATAATAAGCTTGCCAGCCAGTATGACATTATTGTCCTTGAGGGCGCTGGAAGTCCTGCAGAGATTAACCTTAAGAAAGATGATATTGTTAATATGGGAATGGCAAAGCTTGTAGATGCGCCTGTCCTGCTTGTAGGTGATATTGACAGAGGTGGCGTATTTGCACAGCTTGTTGGAACAATTATGCTGTTAGAGGAAGAAGAACGCAGGCGTGTAAAAGGTCTTATTATGAATAAGTTCCGTGGAGATAAGAGGATATTAGAGCCAGGCATAAAGCAGTTATATGATATATGTCCAATTCCTGTGGCAGGTGTAATTCCTTATGTTAAGCTTGACATTGATGATGAGGACAGTCTTGCTTCACGAATTGAGCCGTCAGTTTATAATGCACAGGCGGCAGATGAACAGCTCGATATAGTAGTAGTACGTGTGCCTCACATTTCTAATTTTACCGATTTTAATGCGCTTGAGCGTATGGCAGAAGTCAATCTGCGTTATGCAGACAAGGCAGAGCAGATTGGAAATCCTGACCTCATAATTCTTCCAGGAAGCAAGAATACAATTAATGATTTAAAATGGCTTCGTAAAAATGGAATAGAAGCACAGATTATAAAATGTTCAAGACAGGATATTCCAGTATTTGGTATATGCGGAGGCTTCCAGATGTTAGGAAATGTTATTGATGATTCGTGTGGTGCAGAAACTGGGGAAATTGTAGCGGGAATGGGACTGCTTCCAGTAACAACTACATTTTCAAAGAATAAACACCGTACAAGGGTGCAGGGAACAACTTGTATACAATCTGGAATGTGGGAAATGCTTGGACAGAAGAAATGTACAGGCTATGAAATACATATGGGTGAAAGCACAGTAAGTGAAGATGGTGCGTATCCATTTGCAAGAATATTCAACACTGTTGATAAGACCGAATATATGGACGGCTGTGTACGGGACAATACAGCAGGAACTTATATGCACGGGATATTCGATGGACAGGAATTCTGCGACAGCTTTATCGATATGCTCTGTGCAAGGCGTGGTATTACATCAAAGGGCGGTGTCAGAATGAGCTTTGATGAATACAAGCAGAGAGAATATGATAAGCTGGCAGATGCAATCCGTGAAAATATGGATATGAAATATATATATGAAATTATAGGTTAAATCAGAAACAAGATTTGAGTATATCTGCGAAATCCTCAATATAATATCCTGAGTTGTCCTTTTTCCAGAATGCACAGTAAGTCTTTCTTATGGGTTCACCATTTCTTGTAAGTGGAATACGGCTGACAGTTGTATCGAACCAGTCCTGTTCACCTATTACATCTACAGGAAGGTAGCCCTGACCAGTAATCAGCTTTAAACGGGCTTCCTGAATAGTGTCAGCGAAAAGAAAAGGACCTTTAAGACCGATAATATTCTCATAATAAGTCTGTTCTTCCTGCTGACCCTCTTTATTCATAACAAGAATACAAGGCGTGTTCTTTAAATCCTCTGGTTCAAGCTTTTCTAACCGGCTGAGAGAATTCTTGGAAGATAATTCAACATACAGGTGGCTTTCTGCAAGTATTTCATTATGATATGTGTCAGAAAATGCACGGCGCTGGTCGTTAAGTGCAATGTCAACAGTGGAATTTTCCATAGCATAATATAATTCTTCGTGGCTTCCAGTTATAATCTGCACATCAACAGTTGGATATTTTCCGGAGAATATTGATATTGCTTCAGATAATTCATTGCCATAGTAGCCTTTATAATAGCCAATTCTTATGACTGCATTATCGTTATCCGCAATACGTCTGGTTTCACGGACTAACTGCTGTATATCACTTGTAATAATCAGGCTTTTTCTATAAAAATGTTCGCCAGCGGGTGTCAGTGAAAATGTACGGTTATGTCTTTCTAATAGCTGGACTGACAGTTCTTCTTCCAGCTTTTTAATCTGCTGTGATATGGCGGATTGTGAAACGTGGCATTGCTCAGCTGCCTGATAGAAGTTACCATTTTCAATTACAGCCTGTAAATATTCAAGTTGTCTAAGAAACATACGAATAGCCTCTCTTTAATTAAATGAATTCTTATAATCAGTTCCCCACTGTTGCATAGCATCAAGAATAGGTCCCATAGACTGACCTAATTCGCTGAGTGCATATTCAACGCGTGGTGGAACTTCTGGATATACAGTGCGGGTTATAAGTCCGTCTTCTTCCATAGAACGGAGGCTGTCAGTAAGCACCTTCTGGCTTATTCCGTCAAGGTCTTTTTTTAATTCATTAAATCTCCAAGGGCGCATACGCAGATTTCTTATAATAAGCAGTTTCCATTTGCTTCCGATAAGCTGTACGGTTGTAGCTACAGGACATTCTGGCAGTTCTTCCTTTGTCAGCATAATATTTTCACCTCGTTTGATTAAGTATTTTTATTTTAGAAATTTATTTCTAATTATATCTTAATTTAGCT
>JBNMLJ010000057.1:0-10369 GCA_050874785.1 Lachnospira sp. | reverse complement strand
GCACTGGTTTTTCGTTAATGCCTGTCCGAATGGAGAAAGCTTTGCATCAAGAAGCTGTCCACCTGCAAATGCTTTCATAACTGTAATACCAACTTTTTCTTTTTCGCAACGGCGGTAAAGTTCCTGTCTTTCCTGTGCACCGCCGAAAGCAAATTCGCCGTGCTGGTAATCATATGCTGGATTTATGCTGAACATAATAACATCAAGTATTCCAGTATCAAGCATTTTATGTGCAATGGCAGGAGTGTGCGTTGAAAGTCCGATATGTCTTACAACGCCCTGTTTATGCAGTTCTTTAATACGCTCTAATACACCACCATCAATGTACTGTTTAAGGTCAGAGGGTTCATCAATACAGTGAATAAAGCCGAAATCTATATAATCTGTATGAAGTTTTTTCATAAGCGTATCTATTTCACGGTCGATTTTATCACGATTGGTTGTCCAGCCATATTTTCCAGATGAATAGTCTGCTCCAAAATGCATTTGAAGGTATACTTTATCCCTGCACCCCTCAAATCAGTTTTATAATAATCAAATGAACAGGCTTCTGATACGGCTAGATCGAAATAATTGATGCTGTTATCCATTGCCATTTGTACAGTCTTTACAGCTTCATTTTCAGGCGATTCGTGCAATCCAGAGCCTCCAAAACAATAATACTTACTTGTTCTGTTCCTTTTGGTAATTTGCGATATTCCATACTTTACCTTCTTTCATATAATGTTAATATTTTGGTCTTTTAAATTTGTATCAATATAAAATGAATATAGTGTATATTATTTATTAATTATAACATTAATTTGCAGAAATATATAATGCATATATGTATTAGGTAGTGTTTTAAAATGTCTGATTGTTATGCAGAATGATTAAGTTTATAATAAAGATAACCTTTAAAAATCACCCAATATCATATATAATAATATTCAATAAGCTAAAATTAAACAGCTAAGAGAGGTATTACAAAATGGAAATTTATGAAATGATAGACCTACAGGATTGTCCAAGGTGTTTAGGACCTTCTTTGTTGGAGGAAGTAGATCACGGTTTTTATGTGACTTGTATGGATTGTGGATGTCAGTCAGCCACATTCAGATATAAAAATGATGATGATAAGCTGGAGGCTGCAAAGAAAACAGCTGAGTTATGGAATACTGGCAAGGTAATCTATACAGGTTATGGAGATTGATAGTATATGTATGCATAGTTTTGAAGTATGATATATTTTGTGTACAATATAATATAATTAATGTATAGATAGGAATGTGCATAATAAACTACAATATAATATAGCAGTTAAGGAGAGTAAAAGATGAAGAGTCAGGAAGAACTTTTTAATATGACAGTAATGGAATTAAGAGAGTATATGAATTCACTTTCTAATGAAGAAATAAAGCAGGCGGCAGAGATGTTTGAGTATGATGAGCACGAAAGAGATCCACTTACACTTCTTTCAGCGCCTAAGCTTTTTGAGTATATGAAATATGCAAATGGAGCAGTAGATATTGATTTTGGTGAATAATGCTATAATGAGGGAGTGTGATTAATAGTCACGCTCTTTTATTTATGTTGGGAGGTGATATAACTCATGGAAGTAAAAGAGTGGTCATATAAAGAATACCCTTCTTTTGATATGCCCGTAGACGGAGTTACAAGAATTCCTACAAGCGGTGATGAGAAGGGAACTTATATATATTCAAATGTGGAATATGCGCATATAAATGGTACGGCACTGCATTTGCAGATTATCACACCACAGACAAGAAATACCAAAGAAAGTGATAAGGTGTATCCTTGTATCGTGTATGTTCAGGGTTCTGCCTGGATGAAGCAGAACATCAATGCAAAGCTTGGTCTGCTTGCAAGGCTGTCAGAAAGAGGATATGTGATTGCAGTTGTTGAGTATCGTCACTCTGGCATTGCTCCATTTCCAGCACAGGCTATAGATACAAGAAATGCTATAAGATATATGAAGCTGCACGCAAAAGAGTACAAGGCAGATGTTAATCAGATGTTTGTCGCTGGAGATTCTTCTGGAGGACATACGGCATTTTTCTCACAGCTTATCAAGGAAGATGGAAATGTTAATATTTATCTCAGGGAAACTGCCGATATGAATATATATCCAGATGTGGATGCAAGTGTCAAAGGTATAATATCACTGTATGGTGCATTGAGTGTTATGCTTGAGGACGGTATGCCGAGTACGTTAAATCATCATCAGCCAGACAGTCCTGAGGGAATGGAAATGGGTGGTGTTGACCTGCGCAATAATCCTGAGTTATGCGAAGCTATGTCGGTTGAGTGTAATATAAGTGAAAATGTTTTATTACCACCAATTCTAATGTTTCACGGAACAAAAGACCGTACAATAAATCCAAAGGTCAGCGTTGTTGTGTATAAGGCATTGAAAAAATGCAATAAAGATGTTCAGTTATATATGCTTGAAGGAGCTGACCACGGTGGAAGTGAATTCTTTAGTGATAATGTGCTGGATATTATCGAAGAATTTTTGCAAAAGATTATATCTGCTTGTTAAAATGATAAGTTGTTTTAAAATGTGTAATAAAATGAATTTTTACACGGACATCATAAATATGAAAATACTGGGCGGTAAAATATATGGGAAATGAATCTGGCGAATGGATTATGCACGGACTTGAGTGGGACAATCCAGCGTGTATACATACAGTTGAGAAAGCAATCGAACACATTAATGATGTTGGTTTTCTGCCTCTGTTTAAGAATGAAATAGAAGGATTTTCACTGGAAGAATGGACAGCACCTGAGTACTGGTGGTGTGATGATGAGCAATATGACCCGTGGCTGTGGCGTGCGGTTATAGCAAGACAGCACGATATAATCTATGGAAAGTTTTTCGGAAAGAAGGCAGGTTTTATATCAAGAAAATGGGTTCCGGTATTTGCTAATTACAGGCGTGACGGATACGATTTTGATGCGTTGTATGAGGACGGAAAAGCACCGCTTAAACATAAAAAGATTATGAAACATTTTATGGAAGAAAATGCAGATAACGAAATATTTTCTAATGAATTAAAGAAAATAGCTGGCTATGGCAAAGATGGCGAAAAAGGATTTGATGGTGCAGTTGCTAATCTTATGATGCAGATGTATATATGTAACTGCGATTTTAGAAAGCGTATTAATAAACGTGGTAAAGAATATGGCTGGGATGTGGCTGTTTATTCATCAATAGAGCATATCTATGGATATGATTATGTTACCTCTGATTATAAGGAAAAACCGGAAGCTTCGTGGCAGAAAATAGTTTCACATATGAACATATTGTATCCGTCTGTGACTGAAAGGCAGATTAAGAAAATATTGAAGTAAAAATATCAAAAAATATTTCAATAAATCATAGTTTATAACTTTTGATACTTTATCAGCAGCGAATAACTGATACAAAAATTTTATAAAAATGTTGTAGAAAAGAGAATTAGTATAAAAAATAGATTTTTCACACGCGAAATTTATGTTAGTGCGCACTTGGCACAAACTCGTTCTATATAAAAATATGCGCAGAAAAGAGGATTATTATGGAATTACAGGAAGTATTAAATAGCAGAAGAAGTATGAGAAGTTACGATGCGGAAAAGAAGGTTACAAAGGAGCAGCTTGAAACTATTATAAATGCGGCCATATTAGCACCTTCGTGGAAGAATTTGCAGACATCAAGGTATTACTGCATTTTATCAGATGAAAAAATTGAAGAATTCAGACATAAGTGTCTGCCAGAATTCAATCAGAATAATTCAGAGGGAGCAGCTCTTGTTGTAACAACATTTGTAAAGAACTGTGTCGGATTTGACAGATTATCGGGAGAGCCAGTCAATGAATGTGGCAATGGCTGGGGTTACTATGACCTTGGACTGCAAAACGAGAATTTCGTTCTTAAAGCTAAAGAATTAGGACTTGATACATTAATTATGGGAATTCGTGATGGTGAGGCAATAAGAGAATTCCTTGATATACCAGAAAATGAGCAGGCAGTTTCAGTTATTGCAGTGGGATATGGCACAAAGGAAGCACAGATGCCTAAAAGAAAGAGTGTTTCGGAGATAGCTAAATTTTATTAAATTGTGACAGCTTATGAGGATTGCAATAGTGAAATAAATTATAATGAAAATATCAGCAAAATATTAAGAAAAAATATATAGAGAATGTGAGTGATAAGTCATATGGGTTTGTTTAAGAAGAAGGTAAAAGTGTATTCATATGATAAAGAGCATATGAAGCCAGTAATTAAAACCAGCATATGTACGGGTGAACAGGTGGCTGGGTTTAAGGATATTCATACTGGAAAAATAGAAGATATTATGCTTATAAAAACGCCGGCAGATATCGAGAAATTTAAAGAAATGTATGGAATAGAAGGCAATATTGACAAAGAATATTAGGATTAAAATGTCTGTGGGAGGAAGATATAATTATGGTTAAGAAAATTGTAAAAGGAAAGCAGATATTTGCAAGAAAGGCACAGCCTGCGACAGAAGCGGACAGGCAGGTTGTGACAGATTTGATAGATACTTTAAGAGCAAACAGGGAAATATGTGTTGGAATGGCAGCCAATATGATAGGTGTGAATAAGTCAATAATAGCAGTGGCAGCAGGTCCATTTCAGTTTGCAATGATTAATCCTGTTATAACTAAAAAGTCGGGTGAATATAAGACGGAGGAGGGATGTTTATCGTTAGATGGAGTAAGACCTTGTATAAGATATGAGGAGATTGATGTGGATTACCTTGACAGTAATTTTAAGCCACAACACGGGAAATATAGTGGGTTTACGGCACAAGTGATACAACACGAAATATGTCACTTGTGTGGAGTAGTAATATAATTAGGAAATTGAAAGCAAATAGAAGGGAAAATAGACTATGGCAATACCAAAGATTGACAAACAGAATATTATTGAAGCAATAAAATACATTGATAAATATGGTGTACCAGATAAAAATAAAAGTACACAGTATGTTCTTGTCACTGGAGATGGGAAGCAATATCCACCTAAATATGTTATTGCAGTAGCAAATCATCTTGCAAATGGGGTTGATATTATAACAGAGGGATTTAATGCAGTAGAAGCAAAAAACTATTTTGAAACAAGGGGTTATAAGATTGAATTAAAGCAGGAAAAGTTTGAACTAACAATTTCATCGGATGAGATTGTGTCAACAGATGCTAGATTTACAATAGATAATTTGGACTTAGGAGATAATTATAGAACTATAGATACATATTTTGTAAATGCAGATGAAAAAATTATACGAAGAAAATATAATAAGGGCGAACGGAGAAATAGCAATCAAACATTGCCTAGACTAACATTTCAGATATTTGAAAGTCAGATTAATAATCTTTCTGATTTAGATAAGGAAAGTTTTCCAATTTGTAAATATAAACCTGAAGCAGAAACTATATGTGGCATATTTAAAACGGTAGATGAGTTTCGAAAATACAAGAACTCAATGGAATATTTAACATATAGAAGAGAAAATGGACCACAGTATGTAATTTATTGTTGGAATTTATTTTCAACATTACTTTTTGTTCAAGAATGTTTGAAAAGATTTGGGAGTGAGGGCGATAGGTTTATTCTTGTATATCGTGATAAAACAGAACAAGAAAAGAATAAGGCTATAACAGATGCTGGTATTGTGGAAGAAGAACAGAAAACTGCACAAGGGTGTAAAAATCCATACTCTAAAATATTGCTGAAATCAAAAAATATTATTTTTAGAGGTGCTCCGGGAACTGGAAAGTCATATCTTGCTAAGGAGATTGCTGCGGATATTATTAGTGATGGATATACAGATAAATATACAGACCTTACAGATGAACAGAAAGAGCAGATTGAATTTGTTCAATTCCATCCGGGATATGATTATTCAGATTTTGTAGAGGGACTTCGTCCAAGAATGAATGAAGATGGTTCTATGGGATTTGAATTACAAGATGGAGTATTCAAGAAGTTTGTAGAAAGAGCCAGAAAGAACTTTGAGAATTCAAGAAAATCGAAAAAATTAGTAGAGCGGGAAAATTCTGCAAATACAGAAATGACTGAGTTTTTTGAAAAGAATGATTTTGAAAAACAAATATTTACTACTGTTACAGGCAATGAATTTACCATTGTTAATGTGGACGATAAATATATTTATATATCAATTTCGGGAAATGCCACTTTTGACAAGATACGTCTTAACATAGAAGAATTACAGAAAATGTTGGAGTCTGAAGTCATATTTGAAAAAGTTAGTGATGTTAAGAATTTTTTTGGTCGGAAGTTTGCTACACAGGCATATTCCTATGATTTTGCCTTATATAAGGCAATTAAAGGACAAAAGATTAAAAAGCAGATAATAGAAGCATTACCAGAAACACAGAAAAAATTTGTTTTTATAATTGATGAGATTAATCGTGGAGAAATATCAAAAATATTAGGAGAATTATTTTTTTCTATAGATCCAGGTTATAGAGGAAAAGCCGGAGAGGTTACTACACAGTATTCTAATATGCATACCAATCTGAATGAAAAATTTTATATACCTGAGAATGTGTATATTATTGGTACAATGAATGATATTGACAGGTCTGTTGAAAGCTTTGATTTTGCTATGCGTAGGAGGTTTCGATTTGTTGAGGTGCGGGCAGAAGATACTCAGTATATGCTCGAATTATTAGATGATGAAGAACTTAAGGCAGAAGCTATTGCAAGAATGGATAAGCTTAACGCAGAAATTGTTCGAGTACCAGATTTGAATGAAAACTATCAGATAGGGGCATCCTATTTCTTGAAGCTTAAAGTATTAGGATTTGATGAGTTGTGGACAGATTATTTACAGCCATTATTGCAGGATTATGTACGTGGACTTAATAATGAAAAAGATTGTATGAAGCGATTTGCGAGAGCTTATGGTTATACAGCTACAGATGAAGGTGATTCTGATGAAGCAGATATTAATTAAGGATAATCAGTATAGGACGAAGAGTGATTTCGATGAAGTTAAAGATGTTGTAAATTGTGTTGCTGATAAAACATTAGCTGAATTGGAAAAAGAAGGGGTGTTTGTATTTCCTTCGTCTGTTAGGAAAATAGAAGATTTAACGGATAATCAGATGATATTGCAAAGTTATAATGATATGTATATTTCAGGAAATGTTATGGGATTTTTGGGAGGAGAGAATCAGAGGCTTGTTATAGAATCGAGATTTAGCAGAGGTGAAAGGGACTATTTTTTTCAATATTTACTTGAGAAGGTCCTTAAGATTCCTAATTTTATAAATCTTCAGACAAGTATAAACCAAGATGATAGATTATTTAGTTTAATGCTATTTTTATTTCCGATATATTTGCGAGAAGCAATGAGAAAAGGACTTTTTAAGACTTATATTCGCAGACAGTATAATGATGGGAATGTAAGAGGTTCAATTGATATTGCAAGACATATTAAGACGAATACACCATTTATTGGAAAGGCTGCATATTCCCAAAGAGAGTACTCATATGACAACTATCTAATAGAATTGGTACGTCATACAATTGAATTTATTAAGGGGAAAAATTGTGGAAGAATAATTCTTAGTACTGTAAAAGATGAAGTAGATCAAGTTATTCAGGCAACACCGGAATACAGAATGAATGACAGAAGGAAAATTATTGATATTAACATTAAAAATGTTGTAAGGCATGCTTATTATTATGAGTATCGTTTGCTTCAACAATTGTGTATTTTGATTCTTAGAAATGATAAACATCAGTATGGAAATGGAACACGAAATGTATATGGAATCTTATTTGATGGTGCATATTTATGGGAAGAATATGTTAATATGCTTATTGGAGATGTATTCTATCATCCTAAAAATAAGACAGGATATGGTACACAACGTTTATTTGCAGGTAATCTTGGGTTGATTTATCCTGATTTTATAGGAAAAGACGAAAAAAAACGTACTATTGCAGATGCAAAGTATAAACCATTGAATAATATAAGTGGTAAGGATTATTTGCAACTTTTGGCTTATATGTTTAGATTTGATGCTAAAAAAGGATATTATTTTTATCCTGAGGCTGATTTGTTAGATGATTTATCACTAGTATTAAATAAAGGCATAACTTATGAGAATAATGTATTACCAAGAGATGATATTTCTGTTGTTAAGTGTGGGTTACATATTCCGAATATCGTACAGGACTACGCTGACTTTACACAACATATGAAGGAAAATGAGAAAGCATTTCGACAAAAAATATTACAGAATTAAAAATATAATAATCAATGAGAAAATTATGGCATATAAAATAAATTCGATGATGTTGAAGTTGCGTAAAAAGATAATATGCCAAAAGTATAGATATACACAATTACAATATATATAATGATTACATCTTAAGTAATTTATGAAATATTTAAGTCATAGGCAGGAGGTTTTTATTGTAAATGAAGCAGGAAATATTGAATAAATTGAACCTTGGCGAAGACCATGAGCGAGAATGTAAATTGGCAATTGGTGGACTTCCTGAGAGTATATGGGAAACTTACTCTTCTTTTGCCAATACTAATGGTGGCACTATTCTGCTTGGAATTAAGGAACACAGGGATTCTTTTACTATTGAAGGATTGACTGATAAACAGATTGTTAAGTATCAGAAGGATTTTTGGAGTGCTTTAAATGATAGAAATAAGATATCAAAGAATATTCTATTAAATCATCATGTACATGCTGTCGAGGTTGGAGATAAAAAGATACTTAAAATTGATATTCCGGCAGCAGATAGGCATGATAAACCAGTTTATATTGGAACAGATCCAATGAAAGGTACTTATAAAAGAGATTATGAGGGTGACTTTCTTTGTACCGAAGAAGCAGTTCGAGCAATGTTTGCAGACCAAAGAGATGTATCTGGAGATGTGGAAGTACTGGATGAGTTTGGATTGGAAGTGTTGAATCAGGATACAATAAAAGGATACAGAATTATTTTTGAACAGCTTCATAGTGGATATCCATGGAATGCTTTGGAAAATGATGAATTCCTTATGAAGTTAAGGGCTGCGGCGAAGAATAGGAAAGGTACATTATCTCCAACAATAGCTGGACTATTATTTTTCGGAGAGGCTTATCACATTACTGAAATTTTTCCAAATTATTTTTTGGATTATCGTGAGGAATGTGATGATAAAGCTGTTCGTTGGCTTTTTAGAACACATTCTAATGAAGGCGACTGGAGTGGAAATATATATGACTTTTTCTGCAAGGTACGTACAAGAATGGACGATGATGTAGCAGTTCCATTTGCAAATAGGCGTGACGGATACAGGATAGACAGGGTGGATGTTCATGATGCATTGGAAGAAGCATTGGCAAATGCGTTGGCTCATGCAAATTATTATGGAAGACGTGGGATTATTGTTATTAAGAAGGGTAAGGAGATTAGTATTTCTAATCCTGGAACTATCAGGGTAACAAAAGAAGAATTTTACGCAGGTGGTAATAGTGATCCACGAAATCCTAATATTTTAAAGATGTTTGGATTTGTTAATGTTGGTGAACGTGCTGGAAGTGGTGTTGATAAGATTATGACAGCATGGGCAGAACAAAACTGGAAAAAGCCAGAATTTGATTTTTCAGAGCGTAATGACAGAGTGACGTTAAAGCTTGAAGTTGGACAAGTGGTATATATTCCGGGTGCTGCTGATATAAGAAACAAAACGAACAATAGTGAAATAGAGCCTGCAAAAGATATATCGAAAGAAGATAAGATACTTGCTTATATTGGGGCAAATGGAAGTATTTCAACACAGAAAGTAATGGAAATTTGTAATTATAGATCTAGAACTGGAGCGAGAAAACTAATAGATAAAATGATAAAAACAGATTTGATAGAAAAAATAGGAGAAAGAAACAATACGATTTATAAAATAAAAAAATAGATTAGTGGTCACTTTATTACTGAGTGACCAGTAAATGACCAGTAGGTGGTCACTTTTGTTACTGAGTGACCAGTAGGTGGTCACTTTTGTTACTGAGTGACCAGTAAATTTTGGGGTCTTAACTTGACACAAGCATAAATAAGTCACTTGTGTGGAGTAGTAATATAATTAAGAATAAGTTATAAAAATCTTGAATATCTAATCAATATAATAGTTAAATATTAATAATTACAGGCAGGACTAAATCAGATTTGTACTAAAAAGAGTATATGGCTGTTTGTTCGTAAACGCTCCAACCTATGTACCTACAAATACTCCGAAAAATTTGATATAACCATAATAATCCAGTTGCACAAGTTGCACGATTTTAACGAATTGTACAATTCGTACAACTATCACAAATTTTTCAG
>JBNMLJ010000056.1:0-10452 GCA_050874785.1 Lachnospira sp. | reverse complement strand
TCTCCAAGCTTGGTATTTCCCAGATACCATATGACGATGTTAACTTAAGTATAAGATTACTTCGTAAATAAATATTGGGCACCCATATCAAATCAGCATAAATACTTGTTTTCCAGCGGGAAGTTACTTCTATTCTTTTTTTGAAGTGCCGAACTTCCCGCTATTTAGAGTGCGCAAAAATCACTACGAAAGTGATTTTATTATACTATTTTTTCAAATATATCACAATAATTTATAAACAAACTCCCATTTTTCGGGAACTTACTCTGCAAAAAAGCAATTTTAAGGCATCAGGAACCTCGCCTGAAATTTAACGTTATACATTTTTTGTGTAAATTCTTGTAAATTCTTATTGTGATTTAAAGATAATTTATACATATTATTTTATGAACCTTTTTGACAAATTTTATTAAAAGTCGTTTAATTACTTTAAATATATTGGGTTTCAGCCTTTACACTGTCACTTTAAAGTGCTAAAATCTATAACAATCATTATATTTTGATTGATTTTGATTATACACAAACATCATATTTATTATTAAATTATAAGAAACGAGGTTAAGTATATTATGGATTGTAAAGTTGGTTTTATAGGCTTCGGACTTATCGCTGGCTCTATAGCGCACGCACTCAAGGAATCGGGCAATAATTATAATATAATTGCAACAAGCAGAAGACTTGAGCCTGTGTATAAAGCAAAGGAAGACGGAGTTGTTGATGACGTACTTGACTGCGTTGATGATAGATTTGCTAATTGTGATTTTATAATTCTGTGCACACCGGTAATAACGATGAATGACTACCTTAAGCAGTTAAAAGATATCGTTAAAAGCGGCTGTATTATAACTGATGTCGGAAGTGTTAAGACTTCAATACATAACACTGTTAAAGAGCTTGATATGGAAAATGTATTTATAGGTGGTCACCCTATGGCTGGCTCTGAACTTACTGGCTATGCTAATTCTTCATCAGCAATTATGAAAAATGCACGCTATGTAATCACTCCAACATCAAAGACTACTAATGAACAGCTCGAACGCTTCAAAGCACTTGTATATGATATGAAAGCCAATCCTATTGTTATGGACTACACAATTCACGATAAAAGCGTAGCCGCAATAAGCCACCTTCCACACCTCATATCTACAGCACTTGTAAAGCTTGTATCTGAACAGGACGACAACGACAAGCATATGCAGATGTTAGCGGCTGGAAGCTTTCGCGATATGACAAGAGTAGCCGCTTCATCTCCTGAAATGTGGGACCAGATATGTGCTTCTAACTCAGAAGACATAAGCGTACTGCTCGGCGATTATATTGACATATTAAGTGAAATTAAGAAAAATATTGATAACAAAACTCCAGGGTATGTTAATGAGCTTTTTGAGATGTCAAGGGAGTATAAGAATTCGTTTAGGAAATAGTATATGTTATATATAGCTATATAACAGTTTTGTATTGTTCTTGTTACAAGTTAATTCTAAAAGAATACTCGGTTACAACCGAGTCGGTTGTAACCGAGTATTCTCATTTAATTTTTATTTCTGTATTTGTTAAGTTATTATTTTAATCCACTGCATACAATTCATTAAGTTCAACAAGCTTCACTTTTTCCCTTTGCTGACAGCTAAATCCAGACCTTGATATAAATACATACTTATAACAGTTAAGTCTTGTTGCTTCCACCTGACTTATTTCTTTTTCTATAATCTCATCTGTCACTGGTGTCTTTTTAAACTTTACTTCATAAAATACATATCCATTTTCATCTTCTGTAACAACATCAAACTCTCCATTGGTATGTTCTACTGGATTATCGTAATAATATTTTCCAATCTTTTCAAATACAGGTTCTATATTCCCTGCCCTGTTCATTCTTATCAGATACTGACTGCATATTGTTTCAAATATATGTGGTACATAATGCTCTTCAAAGTCTTTTTCGATATATTTTTTATAAAAAACCTCTGAGTCCATTATCTTCATCTGAGATGAATATTTAAAAATATATCTATAGTAAAATAGTGAAAGATTATCCGAAATATAATATCCTGCTTTCTTTTTATTATTACCATCATTAATCGGTGCTGTTTTCACTACAACTTCCATTCTCATCAGCTTGTCAAGCACATCTACAAGTGTTGGTCCACTTGAAACGTGTGATTGTGACAATATATCACTGTATCTTGTATATCCTCTGGACAGTGCTTCAAAAACTTCATTCGCATTTGTTATCTTAGATATCTCTGCATTCAAATACATTGATACTTCATTTTCAAGTCTTGCCCCAGAAGATGCAATCAATTCAATAATATTATCTTTAACACTTTTAGAGTCGTCAATCAGACGGTTATAATATGGAATTCCCCCAAATACAGAATATATCCTTACCTTATCCTCCGCAGAGAAATTCGGATAAAAATAAGCTGACTCATAATAATCCATCTGTTTTAAATCTATAGTCAGGTCTATCCTTCCATATAAAGGATTAGAATGTTCTAAAAGTGAACGCATTACTTCAACATAAGAACCTAGTATTATCAACGTAAGCTTTGAAGTATCTTTATATTTATCAACCAGCGACTGCAATATGCTATCCATTCCTTTAATATTTTCCCTTAAGTATGGATACTCATCCAGAACAAGAATAATCTTTTCTTTAACAGATAGCTCAAAAATATATTTAAGCACCGCTTCTATATCACTATATCCAAGCTTTGGCAATCCCATAATCTCTGATACTATCTCGCCAAGACCTGCCGCATTACCAGCTTCTGAAACCTGCTTGCACTCATAATAAAAGCTTTTGACACTATTTCTTTTAACAGCCTGCTTCACAAGCTCACTCTTGCCAACACGTCTTCTTCCGTATATTAAAGAAAATGTTAATTCATCTGTATTAATAACTCTGTCCAGTCTTTTAAGCTGTTCTTCCCTTCCTATAAATTTCATACATTCTATCCTCCAAGAGTTTACTTTTATATAGAAAGTATATCATTATATTCTAATAATGTAAACAAAATACTCGGTCACAACCGAGTCGGTTGTGACCGAGTATTCTTTTACTTCATAATTTCTACTTATCCCTATAGTGCGTTCCACATTGTATGATTTCAATATTATTATTTTCTATTCTGAAAACAATCCTATTCTTCTCATCAATTCTAACACTCCAATATCCTTGTAAATTGCCACTAAGAGGCTCTGGCTTTCCTATACATTGATATCCATTTCTGTCAATATCCATCAATAATCTATTTATCTTTTTTAGCGTCTTCTTATCCTGTGTCTGCCAATTAAGATATTCTTCCCAAGCCTCATCTCCCCATAATTTTCTCACTCATCCTCCTCTATTAATTCGTGCTCCTTTAAAGTACTTTTACCTGAACGTATATTTGCCACACGTCTTTCCAATTCTTCTATATTATCCTTACTATAAAATGGGTCAGCTGTAAGTTCAAAAGGAATACGTTTTTCCCTGACAACTGTTTTTAAGAATATATTAATTGCTGTTGACATACTTAGTCCTATTTCGTCTAATGTTTTCTCTGCTTTATGCTTTATCTCATCATCTACACGTAAACTAATCTGTGCCATAATATTCACTCCCTTCTGTATAATAATTATAATATTTTCGCCACACTATGCAAGCATTTGTATATACATTTGCTATCATTTTTCTAAACTCTGAAGCATCCTCCCCCAATAAATTCTCTCATTATAGAATTAATCGGAACATTGTCTGCCTGACAAGGAAGGAAGTACGCTAAGAACTTAAGCAATCTCTTAGCTTCCTGATATTCTGGATCATCTTCTGTTATTGAGAAAAGAAGTGGTTCTACTATTGGCTTTAAAATACACAATTCATATGCCAATGCTGAATTAAACATAGCATCTGCTTCTTCCTGATATGGGAAGATATTCTTTTCTTCACCTTTTCTGACTGACTCCCACATTGAAAGTGTTCTCTTGGCAGAAGCTCCTCTTGTTCTGTAATCTCTTGCCATACGTCTTATAAGACGTCCGTCTGTTGTGGCAACCCTGTTATGCTCGTCAACATTAAGCTGTGTAAGTGCACTTATATAGATTTTGAACTTGCTTTCAACTGGAAGTGAGTAAGATAATTCATCATTAAGACAGTGTATACCCTCAATTACAAGAATATCTTCCTCTCCAAGCTGTATATAATCGCCATTGTATTCTTTTCTACCTGTAAGGAAATTAAACTGAGGTATCTCTACCTTTTCTCCTCTTAACAATGCATTCATATGGTCATTAAAAAGCTTTATGTCTATTGCGTGCAAATCTTCAAAATTATATTGTCCATTTTCATCAATAGGAGTCTGCTCCCTCTCAACGAAATAATTATCAACACCAATTGCGTGTGGCTTAAATCCACTTGCTCTTAACTGTATAGATAATCTGTGTGAAAATGTTGTCTTACCTGATGAAGATGGTCCAGCTATCATAATGAATTTAACGCCTTCCCTTTCTTTTATCTGGTTAACAATCTCAACAATCTTCTGCTCCTGTAATGCTTCCTGAACAAGAATAAGTGAATTAATATCTCCATTTATTATATGCTTATTCAAAGATGCAACTGTATCAACGCCAAGCATATCTGCCCACTCACTTCTTTCCATAAGCACATTAAAAAGCTTTGCCTGTGGCGCAAATTCTGGTACTGTTTCTGGATTTTCCTTAGTTGGTAACTGGAGAACAAAGCCCTTGTCGTACTGGAATAAATCAAATGTCTTTAATATTCCTGTATTTGCCGCCATATAACCATAGAAATAATCATAATAACCTTCTATGCTGTATACATTAACATAAGAACTAATTCTATATTTGAATAACTGTGTCTTATCTTCCATTCCAAATTTCTTGAATAACTTAATAGCTTCTGATGTCTTCATTCCCTGCTTCTTAATAGGCAGATTTTTCTTAACATCAGCTCTCATAACTTCTTTTACTTTATTAAGAAATTCTTCTGTAATCTCAAAATCACCCTTTATGTCACAATAAAGACCTTTGCTTAGTGAGAATTCAACTGTAACTCTCTTGATTTTATTATCTATATCAAGCTTATGTATTGCATTGAGCATTAAAAGAAGAACACTTCTTTTGTATGCCTCATTACCCATAGTTTCTCCTACAGTAATAAATTCCACCTTTTCATCAGTTATATCCATATCTGATATCTCTGTAAGCTTGCCATTGACGTTGGCAAGAATAATATCATATTTATAATCTTTTGCAGCTTCTGCTGCCATCTGTGATAAAAGCATTTATTGCTCCTTCCATCTTCCTAACGCCTTATTAATAACAGCAATATCTTCATCAATAGCCTTAATTCTATTCTTCACAGATACCGACTGCTCTTTATTAAGAAGATTATCTCTAATATTATTACAACTCATAAGCTCCTTATTAAGATACTCATAAAGCACTTCCGACTTATTATCCAGAAGGTATTTTCCATATCTTAATTCTTCCTCTGTGTAAGCTGTAATCTTCTTTTTTTCGTTATTATTTTTTTCGTTATTATTCTGATTAGCATTTTTATAAATGTTATCTGCACCAATATCATTTTTATTAAAATGCTGTTCATATGATGTGTTGTATACACAGTCAAATATAAAGTAATATTTTCCGTCTTCTAATAGAATATGTTCTGACTTAATATCTATGCCAGCTTCTAAAAGATATGCCCGGAAATCCCTTAATTCTGACTGCGCAGATAAGACAAGCTGGGTGTTATCCCCAAGCTTGTCTATACCTGCCTGTAATATATTCTTCATAAGCTTTCCGCCCATACCGCATATAGTTACTGTATCAACATCACCTTTATTAATACCTTTAAGCCCGTCACAAAGCTTTGTAGTTATCTTATCTGAAAGACCATATTCATCAATGTGCAGCTTTGCACGCCTTAATGGTTCTTTTCTTACATCACATGCATATACTTTATTACTTATCCCATTCTGGACAAGATATATCGGAAGATAAGCGTGATCTGTGCCTATATCTGCTACTCTCGCACCTTTATTAACAAGGCTGGCAACACATTTTAATCTCTCAGATATATTAATAATATTGTTCATACATTTTCCTTGTTATCTTATTGGTTAATTAGTCAAGATAATCCTTAAGCTTGCGGCTTCTGCTTGGATGTCTTAACTTTCTTAAAGCCTTGGCTTCAATCTGTCTGATACGCTCTCTTGTAACATTGAATTCTTTACCAACTTCTTCAAGAGTTCTTGCTCTTCCATCGTCCATACCAAAACGAAGTCTTAATACCTTCTGCTCTCTGTCTGTAAGAGTTCCAAGAACTTCTACAAGCTGTTCCTTAAGAAGTGTTGAAGCTGCTGCCTCTGCTGGTACTGGAACATTATCATCCTGAATAAAGTCACCAAGGTGGCTGTCTTCCTCTTCACCGATAGGTGTTTCAAGTGAAACTGGCTCCTGTGAAATCTTCTGGATTTCTCTTACTCTCTCAACTGGAATATCCATAGTCTCTGCTATTTCTTCAGGAGATGGTTCTCTTCCTAACTCCTGTAAGAGCTGTCTTTGTACTCTTACAAGCTTGTTGATAGTTTCTACCATATGAACTGGAATACGGATTGTTCTTGCCTGGTCGGCAATAGCTCTTGTGATAGCCTGTCTTATCCACCATGTAGCATATGTTGAGAACTTATATCCCTTACGGTAATCGAACTTTTCAACAGCCTTAATAAGACCAAGGTTACCTTCCTGAATAAGATCAAGGAACTGCATTCCTCTTCCGACATAACGCTTTGCAATACTTACAACAAGACGTAAGTTAGCCTCGGCAAGTCTTTTCTTAGCTTCCTCATCACCCTGCTCCATTCTCTTAGCGTACTCAATCTCTTCCTCTGCACTTAAAAGTGGTACTTTACCAATCTCTTTTAAGTACATTCTTACAGGATCTTCAAGACCGATACCATCTGGTACAGATAAATCAATCTTTTCAATATCTATATCATCTTCATCATCAAGAAGGATATCGTCCTCCTCGACTTCATCATCATTCATCTTAACATCTACATTACAAGCTTCAAGGAATTCAAATACCTTTTCCATTTTATCTGCTTCAAAATCAGTATCCTGGAAATAGTTCATAATCTCCTTATAATCAAGGACATTCTTTTTCTTCTTGGCTATTGCAAGTATTCCCCTGCATTTTTCCATAAACTTTTCCTGAATAGCCTGTGCTTTTTCTTCTTCTGTAAGTTCAGCCTCTGCACCTTCCTTGCCCTTTCTTGGCTTCTTGGCTGTGCTTTTAGCACCATCTTCGTCTGATTTCTTCTTTCTTGTTGTTTTCTTAGTTTCTTTTACTTCTTCTTCGATTAAGTTTTCTTTCTTATCTGCCATTACAATGGTCCACCTTTCGCATATATTACAAATTAATATGAATATTATTAAGCTTCATCTGCTGATTGATAATGTCCTGCATAGCTCTTGCATCTGTGGCATTATCAAGCTTAGTATCAAGACTATTCTTCTTGACCTTTATAACTGTATCATTAAGTGTCTTCTCCCTCTCAAGCTTATTAAGGGAATCACTTAACTCTGCACTAAACATAGCCGCTATTTCATTGTGCATACTTGTATCCATATATGAACTGATAATCGCCGCAGGATTAATCTGTCCGCTCTCGTATTGTTCATATATCTTAGCTGCTACATCTTTAAATACCGGATCTACAAAATCATCAGGACTTATAAATTTACTGACCTTTTCATAAATATCGCCATCTTCAATCATCCATGTCAGCAAAATCTTCTCTGCCTGTCTTACGCCATTTTCGCGTTTCTTCCTTATAGGAGTATTCTCCTTAGCCGTATATGTGTCGTGCTTTGCCATAATGCCCTCATTGCTTCCAAGCCTTATGACCATATCCCTCATTCCGTCTTCCGGAATCATATACTGCCTGCACACCGCCTTAAGATAATTCTCTCTCTCAAGCTTTTCCTTAAATACAACAAGCTTGGAAGCAACTTCTTTCTCAAATGACGTTTCGCCCTCAGGATCACTTCTGTTATAATTTTTCTCTATTATTCCAATTTCATACATAAAGCTGTTCTGTGCCTTATCTATTCTGTCCTGAAAGCTCTCTGCACCTAATGCTTTGATGAATTCATCAGGGTCTTTATACGGCCGCATATTAATAACTCTTGTGGACAAGCCTGCATCTTTAAGTATCGGAATTGCCCTTAATGCAGCTTTCACACCTGCCTCATCACTATCGTAAGTTATAAGCACATTGTCAGTATATCTTTTCATAAGCCGTGCGTGTCCCGGTGTCAACGCCGTTCCAAGCGATGCTACCGCCTGCGTAAATCCTGCCTGATGAAGGGATATTACATCCATATATCCCTCACATATTATAAGGTTGTTCTTTCTTGCTGTTCTTGCCGCATTCAGCCCATACAAATTCCTGCTTTTATCAAACAGCTTGGTCTCTGGCGAATTAAGATACTTAGGCTTCGCATCTCCCATTACTCTTCCACCAAAACCTATAACCTTATTGTTAATATCCATTATTGGAAATATTACCCTGTTCCAGAACTTATCCCTCACACCTTTTTCATATGTAAAAAGACCCGACTCTTTTAAAATCTCATCATCATAGCCTTTATCCTTTAACATACGATACAGCTCACCCGTTGACTGCGGTGCAAATCCCAGTCCAAAGCTGTTAATAGTCTTATCTGACAGACCTCTCTTTACAAGGTAATCAAGCCCCGACTTTCCAGCTTCTGACTTTAACTGGTGATAATAATAAGTCGCCGCTATTTTATTAATCTCTAAAAGCCTTGTCTTTATATCCCTGTCTTTTCTGTCCTCTACGGAGTAATCAGTCTCAGGAAGTTCCATTCCTGCACGCTCTCCAAGCATTTTTACTGCTTCTGGAAATGTATAATTCTCATATTCCATTACAAATGTTATTACATTTCCTCCAACTCCACAGCCAAAGCAGTGATACATCTGCTTCGTGCCAGACACAGAAAATGACGGTGACTTTTCATTATGGAATGGACAAAGCCCTACATATGAACTGCCATTTTTCTTAAGTTTTATATATCCTGAAATAACATCAACTATATCATTTCTTGATATTACCTCTTCTATTACTTCACTTGAATACATTATTAACTCTTCTTTCCCGCCTTTCCAAGATATGAAAGCAAATATATTATTATGCCCGAAAGCACTGGTTATTACTGGCAGATACATTTTCTGCACATCAGCCTTTCCAGGCTTTAGGAACAAATATATTCTCAAACCTGCTTATAGAATACTGGTCGCTCATTCCTGCTATATAATCGCATACAACCCGCTCTGGCTTCTCGCCTCTTTCATATATGAAGCGTTTGTAATTGTCAGGAAGTTCTTCAATATTATCAATATAATAATTATAAAGTTCTGTTATGAGCTTGCATACCTTAACTTCCTCGCTCTTTGCGGCTGGATTGGTATACAATTTGTCAAACATAAACTGCCTTAAATCTGTCATCGCCTTATGTACCGTATCAGACATTATAATATCATCCTTGTCAATACTGCACTTTATTATATCGCTTATAAGCGTATTAAGCCTGCTCTTGGTAGTTGTTCCCAACACGTCTGTATATTCCTTAGGTATATAGTCCTCGGAAAATATTCTTGCCCTTATGGCATCATCTATATCGTGATTGATGTATGCAATCTTATCGGAAAGCCTTACTACCTTGCCTTCCAGCGTTGATGGGCGACCTGCTGTTCTATGATTAACAATTCCATCTCTTACTTCCCACGTAAGATTAAGTCCTGCTCCATCTTTTTCTAAGAATTCAACAACTCTTATGCTCTGCCTGTAATGGCTGAACCCTAACGGGCATATCTCATTAAGCGTTCTCTCGCCTGCGTGTCCAAATGGCGTATGCCCCAGATCGTGTCCCAGCGCAATAGCTTCTGTCAAATCTTCGTTAAGTCTTAACGCTCTTGAAATGCTTCTTGCTATCTGGGCAACCTCCAGCGTATGGGTAAGTCTTGTCCTGTAATGATCTCCCTCTGGCGCAAGAAATACCTGTGTCTTATGCTTCAGCCTTCTAAATGACTTACTATGTAATATTCTATCCCTGTCCCTTTGATAAATCGTGCGCATATCGCACTGTGGCTCTGGCTTATCCCTGCCCCTTGATTCATCACTGAAACTGGCATATGGACTCATATACTCGTGTTCTCTGCTCTCCTGCTGTTCTCTGATATTCATACTTCACCCTCATTTCTGCGCAATACATAATCACGCATACAAACGCCAAAAAACTGCCTACTTTTTAAATATTCAACAAAAACAGATAATTTCCTTTTTTTATTTTTCATCTTTTCAGTATTGCATTTGTATTGTATGTATGTTATATATAATATATATTACACGTAATATT
>JBNMLJ010000055.1:0-10837 GCA_050874785.1 Lachnospira sp. | reverse complement strand
CGAGGTAGATAGGCAGAAGGTGGAAGTGTGGTGACATATGGAGCTGATCTGTACTAATAGGTCGAGGGCTTAACCGAAGAGGTTAAGGTTTGGATAGAACAAAGAGAGTTATTCTTGAAGGTAAGAGTACGAAAGTACTTGACAGAATACGGATGTATAAGATATATTTAATGTGCAGTTTTGAAGGAACAATCTATTCCTTTAGATAGGGGTGTGGTGAAGTGGTATCATAGGGGTCTCCAAAACCTTTGGTGGGAGTTCGATTCTCTCCACCCCTGTTTTTATATTTTTTGATATAATCTTGTGAAGTCACATAAATACTTAAAGAAAGGGATGCTGAATATCACTTTTATAGCAAGATATAATCAAGAGGTAACACTAAAAGTAACACAAACTATTGTTCGTATTTTTGAGAAAGTAATTATGATATAAAAAAGCTTCTACATTTAATAAAAATGCAGAAGCTTTTTTATTTGTATAAAATAATAGCAGAATATTTCTAAACAATATATACATAACTATAAAAAATATATTCTTTAATGATTTATAAAATTCTTAAAATAAATTTCAAAAAAATCCTCAAAAAATTCCGTAAAAAAATCTAACACCACTATTATTATTAGAAACAATAAAAATAAAGAAGTGTTAACCTAATTACTAAATACCAGTGATAAAGCAATTCCTTATTTTTATAGAAAGGAAGAGGTAATAATAGTGCAAAATAAGATAACAAAGATACTTATGAATACAGCAACAGTCTTTATAACAGCATATTTTATCTATTGTCTTATTGACCCTTATAAACCCAGAGGTATGTTAAAGGAGCAGTTAATGATATGGTGTTTAGTGTTTGCTGTGTTAGTTGTAATGATAATTAAGATAGCTGATAGTAATAGGCCAAATCGAAAAGCTGCAATACAAGGTTTAGAAGAATTCAAGTACCCAACAGTAGATAAAAAGCTGATGTCGGTAAAACCGACAGGAGTTATTTTTGGTAAATATAAGCACAGATATATATGTAAAAAGCCTGACGAAGACGGACACATAATAATCCTGGGTGGTTCAGGTTCAGGAAAAAGTTCAACAGTAATAATACCAATGTTGTTAAGCAATAAAGATGTTGGGAGCTTCTGTATAGATATTAAAGGTGAACTAAGTTACAAAGCATCTGATTATACTGACAGTAATACAGTAATTTTTAATCCACTTAACAGATTTTCATATGGGTATGATGTTTTTTATGCTCTTAATGATAACAGCAGTTCACAAGAGCTATATGAGGTAGTTCAAAATATTGTATATAGTCTGATAAGTATATCAGCAAGTGAAAAAACCCCTTTCTGGAAAAACGCAGCCAGAGCCTTACTTATGGGGTTGATGATTAACTACTATAAAAAGGGTGCTAAAAACTTTATAGATATTATAGACCTTATATTATCAAAGCCAATAAAAGAGCAGGTTGAAGATATTATTAATGAAGGTAGAGTTAGCAAGAAAATTTATTAATGAAGTCTTTGTTGCAGATGGTATGATTGCAGACTGGAGCTTACATAACCCAGCTATGAAAGATGATTTAGGTCGTTGTCTTGATAAAAATGGAGAGGTAACAACGGATGTAAGTGAATATATCTATAATAACCCTCATATACACGTAATGACCGTTTTAAGACCGCTTAATCTTGATGGAAGCTTTGCTAATAAAACAGAGATTGAATATAAATGTATAAGAAATAGTGAAGAGAAAGGATTTACAGCATCAGAATATGTACTTGCGAAAGAATATGGCTGGCAGAAACAATATAGATACTATGATGAACACAACAAGAAAATTTGGCTTACAAATATTGAAGCTACAGCAAGAGGACTTAAAAGGGTTAATAAATACCCTAAAACGACCAAAGGTGGGAGAAAGAATGAGACAGTTGAAAAATGGGATAGCACAGATACATTAAAAGTCTGGCGTAAAAGTTGGGAAGAATATGTTAATACTAAGTTTATTGAATTAGGCGTTGATGAGAGAATAGATTGCCGAAGCTTTAAAGACCAGGGCAGAACAGAAGAAATACCAAAATTCTATATGGGCAGAGAAGCATATAACTATGAAAAGAAGCTGAAACGCTTAGAAAAAGAAGGAAATAAAGTAATATATACAGACGTTAAACAGCTTTATGATATGACAATAGATTATAATGATATAGCTAAGCTATAGTTTTTTGACTAGATGAAAATTCTTTCATAAAGCGTTCAACTAATTCTTTCTGAGCATAAGTTCTTAATAAGGCTCTATCTGAAATATTGATTTTAGCCTTTATTTTGTCGTTATTATTCATAACTAACTTTTCTCCTTTGGAATTTTAAATTAAGAACACTGAATTGTTGTTCATAATATAATAGTGAATTTTAATTTTTTTTAACGCAAAAAATAACAAAAATATTTGAAAAATTCTGGAAAAAATTGCGATTTTTTTAAAGAAAAATAATACAAGAAAATTAAAAAAATCAACAAAAAAGTGCAACATTTCTTTATCTTTTTAACAATATTATAAATATAGATAAAAAATAATAGTGGATAAAATAAAAGCATTAGAAGTAATGACGTCATTTGCTGGACTTTATAACACTATTAGAAAAAAGAAGAAAAAGGAGTAAAAGAGTATGAATAAGATACCAATAATATTAGATAAAGTATCAAGACCTCATAAATTACAAAATATGGTTGGTTGTGTTTTAGCAAATTGCAAGAAAAATGGAGCTATATATGAAGCAACTATAGAAGAAATAGCAGAAGCATTGACATCAGGACACGCTATCATACCGGCGGTTCTTGAAGGCGGATTTGGAAAGAAGGATTGGAAAGCACAACAATTATTTATGCTTGATGTAGACAATTCAGTAACTGATAAATATCAAGAAAAGCATCCGGAATTTAATCTTAAAAAGATAGGTATAGAAGAAGCTTATACATATCTTTCAAGCTTAGGAATTAAACCGGTATTTATATATAAAAGCTATAGCTATAATGAAGCAGAAGACAAGATTAAGTTCAGAATTGTATTATGTACTGATGAGCTTATAAAAGATAGAGACAAAAGAAATAAGCTACAAGCTACTTTAACAGGTCTGATGTTTGAAGTAGGAAATACAGATATAGCCTGTATAACAGAATCTAAGGTGTTTCTTGGTACATCGCATAAAGAAATAATACACGCTGATTATGAAGCTATGATAAATGCAGATGAAATAATTGATAAGTATTATAAAGAAGATTATGCAAAATATATATCAAAACCAGTTAGTGATATGTGTAACATTAAAAAAAATGCACCTTCTGTTAAAAAAATTAAAATAACAAGTGACAGACATTGCAAAAATGAAGAACTTATCAAGTCAAGAGACATTAAAGCACTTCAAGATGAATTAATGATAGTAGTGTCAGAAGGAGATACATATACAAAAATAAATAGCTTTGAAGAATATATTGATATGTCAGAATTCTTAGGGATTGAGGACGGCATATTACATTTCTGTTGTGTTATTCATCAAGAAACCAATCCTTCAGCACATATTTATCCATTTGATACAAAAAAATATGATGAAAATGGAAACAGAATATATATAGATTTGTACAAATGCTTTTCTACATATTGTGAAAGTCAAGAAAAAGCTTTAACAATAGTTGGGTTAGTACAATATATGTTAGGGTGTACAAGATATGAAGTATGGTTACATATAATGTACTGTATTATCTGCTTTTGAATATGAATAAAGATAAAACTAAGATTATTGTTGTAGGTGATGAGTTTCAGCTACAAGCAGTAGGAGCAGGTGACTTAATAGGTGACTTAGAGCTTATGGGCGTATATAGACAGAGACTTACTACTGATTATAGAACACAGAATGAACTGTTGAAAAGAAATATTGATTTTGTTAGAAAGCTATTTACAGATAAATCGGTATTAAATGAGAGTGCAGATTATTATGGCTTAGAGAACAATGAGTATTTTAAAATAGCTGATTATTCATATGCTGCTGTTAATAAATTCATAGAAGATAATTATAATGTAGATGTGAAAGCCAATGAGCTTAAAGATAAGATTATAATAACACATCAGAATAAAACAAAAGATGATATAGCAGCTAAGATTAATGAATTAAGACATACAAATGATATGCAACCTTTATATAAAGATTTCTATGAGGGTGATAAAGTTATGATTAATGAAAATATACATAATAACATAGGCTATTTTGTTGTTAACGGTGATACAGGTGTTGTTGTTGATAAGGGTATAGATGAAAAAGGTAAAGGGTATTTGCTTATTAAGTTCTACGCAGATACAGAAAGAGAAACAGACAAGAAGATACATTTTGATGATATAGACAGATATGTATTAGACCACGCAGATTGTATTACAGTTCATAAATCGCAGGGAAGTCAGTATGAAGATGTTACAGTTATTATTCCTGATAACACAAAAGCCAGTATATCTATTAATCTATTTTACACAGCAATAAGCAGAGCTAAGAATAAAGTCAGAATATTTGTTAATAAAGAAAAGTTATTAGAGATATTTAAAAGCTGTCCAGAAGATAGAAGAACGATAGTAAGACTTCTAAACAGAAAAATAAGTCAATAGAAAAATGACTTAGAAATAGCTACATATAAATAAGAAGAAACTGAATAAGATATAGAGGACTAGAGCTGAAATTAATGCTTTAGTCCTTTTTATTTTGTAATTAAACAATGTTTTGAAAAAAATACAAAAAAATGTCAATTGCAGTGTGCATAGGATTTTACTTTACTACAATATTATATTTAAAAAGAATATAAAAAATATTGGGAACATCTTTGAATAAGTTGAAAAAAGTGGAAGAAATGCAGTAAATAAGCGCAATAAATAAAAATAAAAAAGTTATAAAAAAATGATAATTTTTTTTCAGTTTAACACAATATTATATTATAAGATAAAATGAAATGCAATGGAACAGCAGTTCTTATCTTATGATGATAACAGATGAAAGGAGTGTGAATAGAGAAATTAGATTGTGTAATCCTGAATATAGGATAATGAGTAACACGTAAATTAGGAATGAAGAGCTAAATGAGGAGAAAATATGAATATGATTTACTTATGTTTTGACAAAAATAATGATAAAAATATTAAGGGTGTTATTGCAGAAGATTTAGAAGATGCTATGTATAACTTATATTATGACTATGTAAGATGTACATATAATTTGGAATATGATGATATTCCTGATGACCTTAAGCTTGAAATAGTAGATTCTTTATACAATATAATGTCTTTTGATGAAATGAGAGATGCACAACTTAATGACAGAATGACTATGTGGGGGAATACGATTGATATAACCCCTGACAGAGGCGTAAAGAATTATAATGCAGTAGCTTCTGATATTGAAGATATGATTAATGAATATATGTACAATTATGAAGAAGATAATGATATAGAGTAAGCTTGATAGAAAACTATAAGAATAAAAAGTTGATGCAATAATGAATGTGTCTGCTTTTATGATATTCATAAAAATAAAGTCTGCCGCCACAGACTATAATTTTGAGAAGTTAAGAAAGGACCTTTTAAATTTATATTGAAATTAAGGAAGGTTCATATATGATAAAAGATTATAGTGATATGCCAGAAGAAGAATTGTTGAAAAGGGCTATTGAGAATGATATAATTAATTTGCGTGATATTCAGCTAAAATATGAAATGAATGAACGTGAGAAATATCTAAAACAGCATAAGTATACAATTTGGTCTGATGAAAAAAGAGGAAAGCTTTGTACATATCTTCCAGATGATTCTAAAAAAAGAGGTATAAGACTTGTAAGAAGAAATACAAAAGGAGAATTAGATAATTGTATTATAGAGTATTATAAGAAGCAAGAGAATGAGCCAACTGTACGGATGATATTTGATACTTACATTGAAGAAAAGTTAAAATATAAAGAAATCAAGAAGCAATCTTATGATAAATATAGAAATAACTTCACGAGATTCTTTGATAATTCTTATTATAATATGGCTGATAGAAAGATGAAGTATATAACAGAAGATTCTCTTGAAGAGTTTATAAAAACTATAATAGTAAAGCAAGAATTAACACATAAAGCATTCTCTGATTTTAAGATACTAATTAGAGGAATATTTAAATATGCTAAGAAAAGGAAGTATACAAGCATTAGTATTACGAATTTTTTGGGCGATTTAGATATATCAAGAAATTCTTATAAAAAGGTTATCAAAAGAGATGAGGATGAAGTCTTTTCAGAAGAAGAGATACCGAAAATTCTGGGGTATCTTAGAGCTGAAAACGACATTAGGAGTCTTGGACTTTTGTTGTCTTTTGAAACTGGTATGAGAATAGGTGAATTATCAGCATTGAAATATTCTGATATTCATAGTAAGAAGCTTTATAATATAGATGTTATAAAAAATTATATCAGTATTGAGAGAACAGAAGTTAAAATAAAAGACGAAAATGGAAAATCTGTAGTTGTTGTCAGAGATTACCCCAAAACAGAGGCTGGTGTACGAAATGTCATTATTTCAGAAAAAGCATTACAAACAATAGAGAATATTAAAAAAATTAATCCTGATGGTGAATATTTGTTTATGTATAATAACAAAAGAATTCAGGGAAGAGCTTTTAATAAAAAACTAGGAAGAGTATGTGATAACTTAAATATTGCTAAAAGGTCAACGCACAAAATTAGAAAGACTTACGGAACAACGTTAATGGATTGCGGTGTTGATGATTCTGTGGTTGCAGAGATGATGGGACATAGAAGCATAGAAACAACTATGAAGTTTTATTATCGCAGTAATAAGTCTGAAAAAAATAAGATAAGTCAGATTGAAAAGGCAATAGGTGATATTTAAAAGTAACAAAAAGTAACACAAAGTAACACATATAGAAGCCTTGAAACCTGCGTAAATACTGGAGAAATCGAAATTCCTTTGGAGTTCGATTCTCTCCACCCCTGTTATAATTTTATATAAGTTAGAAGATAGTTTTTACATTAAGAGATAATGTAAAAGCTTTTTTTATTTTAATTAAGTATCGTGTAAAATAGAATTTATCAGCTTATTGCCAAAGCAATATATGCAATAAAACTTGGAGATAAAGCTATTTATTAAACTTATGTAAATCATAATTATATAATATTGCGTCAGATATAATATAATGTTATCATTAAGAAGACATGTATATAATCAATTATTATAACATAATTAATAATATATTCAGGAGCGTATATGGTAGACAGCAGCTATTTTAAGAATAATAAGAACAATGGTAATAGAGCGGGCGGTAAGAATAATGGCAAATTAATGGACAGGTTAAAGCAGCATAAGTGGATACCACTTGTTGTAATTATAGTTTTAGCACTTGCAATGATTGCAATTCAGTACTTTATGTTAGATGTACTTCAATATACAAGACAGATAGCAGAACAGCAGAAAGAAGGATTTATTAATATATATCCTATAATTAATAAATTGCTTTAAAGAACATTTAGAATTTTAAAATGGGGAAATTTGAAATTTTAAAATTGAAATGTTAAAGTTTTAAAATATTGCAAGCTTAGAAGGTCGAAATTTAAAAGGTTTTAAAAGTCAGAATATGCACATTTTCACCTAGAATGGAGGAGAATTATGCAGAGTTTGATTTTTAAGGCCTTTTTATTTTATTTTTAACTGTACCCGCAATATTAAATGTATGTGTTTAAGTATAAGCATAATTAGAAATATAAATTAGGACTTATAAGACAAGATAGATTTATAGGACAAAATGGACTTATAACAAAATGTAAGAAAATAGATAATACATATTGACTTTATAAATAATATGCTTTACTATTTAGATAGATTTCTAATTAGATAATTTTCTAAATATAATGAAACTATAATTATAATACAGCGCTGAATTAAACAATAATTAGACAAAGTTAGGAAGTGATATGTTTGGCATTTGCAGATACTTTTAAGGCATTATCTGACCCGGCAAGGAGGGATATTTTAGAGATGTTAAAGAATAAGCCTCTTTCGGCGGGAGAGATTGCTAAACAGTTCGATATGACACAAGCCACAGTATCATATCATTTGAAAGTATTAAAAAAGGCAGATTTAATAAGAGAAAATAGAAAAAAGAATTTTATTTATTATGAATTAAATCTCACAGTACTAGAGGAACTGATGATGTGGTTATCTGATTTGAAGAATAAAGAAAATTAGGAGGAAGAGTATCTATGAAAGATAATAATAATACTGGTTATCATAATGATAATAGCCGTAATAATTCCAATATAAGCCTTTCAATGGCTGTAATATCGGTTATCGTTACATTGCTTCCAATTATTATAGGATTGGCGTTATGGAATAAGCTTCCCGATGAATTGCCTATTCATTGGGGGATTAAAGGTGGTATAGACAGATTAACGACTAAGGCTGAGGGAATATTTATAATGCCTTGTCTGTGTGCAATTATCCAGATTGGTGTGCTTATTAAATTATATATTGACCCAAGAAAAGAGCAGATTCATCATAAACCCATACTTATATCAATATGGATTGTTCCAGTTGTTACCATTTTAATGAATGTGATTATATACGTAATAGCACTTGGCGGTCAGGTAAGTATGACAATGATAGTATTTTTTATTATTGGTGTTATGTTTATAGGGCTTGGTAATTATATGCCAAAGTTAAAGCAGAATTATACAATAGGAATTAAAGTTCCGTGGACATTAAATAATGAAGAAAACTGGAATATGACACATAGAATGGCAGGTAAGGTATATGTTGTGGCAGGTGTTATTTCAATAATAATTGCATTGCTTAACAATGTATTAAGTGATGAAGTGACGATTATTATATTTACAGTAGTCTTTCTTGTGGCAAGCATAGGAAGTGTTGCTTATTCGTTCTGGCTTTATAAGGTCAAGGGCCTTTAATAAATTGTATTATGTCAAGATGTCCCCAGCCCTGCTGGTTGGCGGCAAGATTGACTTTGTGACAGCATTTTTTAAGCCGCTGGCGGATTTCGTCAGGAGTATAGTCGTGGTTATTAAGAACACGGGCAATTGCACCGCTTACAATTGGTGCAGACATGGATGTTCCACTTTTGGTGGAATATCCATTTTTTTTATTACTGCACGCTGTGATATTAGAGCCAGTGACAACAAGCTCAGGCTTAAGAATTCCATCAAGAGTAGGACCGCGGCCGGAATTAAATGTCTTATCATCAATAGAGCCAACGGTAATAACAAGGCGGCTTGTGCCGGGAGCGGTTATGCTGTGGGGCTTTGGACCGCTGTTACCGGCAGCGGCGACAACAATAATGCCTTCATTCCACATATTTTCAACATTGTTTATTAGTTCAAATGTATTGGAGGGGCTGTGGGTCGTACCAAAGGAAATATTTACTATTTTTATATTATAAATGTCTTTATTATTTATTATCCATTTAGTGCCTTTAATTACATTTTCTATATTGCCATTGCCGTTGGAGTCAAGCACTTTAACGGATATAATCTGGCTCATCGGGGCTATCCCTTTGAACCGGCCGTGACTTGCATAGCCATCTCCCGCAATTATGCCTGAAACGTGCGTGCCATGTCCGCTGTCATCATATGGAAATGTTCTATTATTAATAAAATCTTTAAATGCAATTATCCGGTTTCCGAAATCTATATGCTTATATATTCCTGTATCAAGTATAGCGACACCTATATTATTATTCATATCAATCCTCAGTTATGCCCTATATAAATATTTTATTCATATTAATTGTGATTGGTGCGTTGATTATTGATGTCTTATATTTGCTTTTTGTATTAAAATCTTATATAATATTCAAATACATAATACATTTAAGTAATTGGAATTGCTTTTATCTGAGATTTTCAATTAGGAAGGTCTTATATAAGATTAAAGGCATTGATAATATGTATAATATTCGTGAAAAGTGAGAGGTTGCGTTATGGACAAGAAAAGAATTGTTGTTGCATTAGGAAGAAATGCTTTCGGAGAAACATTCCCAGAACAGCAGGCAAATGTTAAGAAAGCAGCTAAGGCTATTGCAGATTTAGTAGAAGCTAAATATCAGATAGTAATTACACATAGTAATGGTCCTCAGGTTGGTATGATTCAGACAGCTATGACAGAATTTGCAAGACTTGAGCCAGAAGACAGAACTGTTGCGCCTATGTCAGTATGTGGTGCTATGAGTGAAGGCTATATAGGTTATGATTTACAGAATGCAATCAGGGAAGAACTTCTTAACAGAGGTATCTATAAGACAGTTTCAACTATTATAACTCAGGTAAGAGTTGATCCTTTTGATATAGCATTTTCTGAACCTTCTAAGATAATCGGAAGATATATGACTAAGGAAGAAGCTGAAGCAGAGGAAGAAAAGGGTAACTATGTAGTTGAAGAAGAGCCAGGTAAGTTCAGAAGAATAATTGCAGCTCCAATGCCTATTGATATATATGAGATTGATGCTGTTAAGGCACTTCTTGATGCAGACCAGATTGTTATTGCTGCCGGCGGTGGTGGAATTCCAGTATTACAGCAGGGTTCACATCTTAAGGGTGCATCAGCTATTATAGAGAAGGATTATACAGCAGCTAAGCTTGCAGAGCTTGTCGGAGCAGATACATTATTATTCCTTACAGCTTATGATAAGCTTACAATTGGCAAGGGAACAGCTGATGAGAAAGTATTTGACAATGTATCAGCAGCAGACCTTCACCAGTATATTAAGGCTGGACATTTCCCAGCTAAGACAACATTCCCTAAGGTAGATG
>JBNMLJ010000054.1:0-11932 GCA_050874785.1 Lachnospira sp. | reverse complement strand
TTCTACAACATCTGCACTTTCATTCACCACAAATGAGCCAGCCGCCTATGTTGTGTATTAGCAGATGTAGAAACCCGCTAAGTTAACAACATTTGCGAGGATATCTGACATCTACAGTTCACAGCATATCACTTCATTGCCATATGCCTGTGCTGTATCAATATGTCTGTATCCAAGCTTTACCGCTTCTTTTACAGCATCTACAACCTTTGCATCGTCAATAAACCAAGTACCAAGTCCAAGCTGTGGAATTTTCACTCCATTGTTAAGTGTTAAAGTATTATTATACATTCCCATTACTCCTTTTCTAAAATGTATTATCGTTTATGTGTTTATCTTAATACTTTGACTTAACTCCAAGTCAAGAGGTGGTGGGAAATTTCATTATTTTTTTATTTTTAAATTAATTATTATGTACTTTTAAGCTTTAATTATTCTTATCGAATATATTATAAATTTTCATTGACATTTATCGCTCTTTGCATTATATTGTAAATATATTAAATATACGAATTACAATTTATATTATTAATATTTATCTAATCGTTTCTATAATATTATTATATATAATATCACTCTAACGAAATCAATATTTAACGAAAGGCGTTTTATGAACAGTTCCACCCGATAATTACTCTTGTATTTTATTATGGCGAAACTCCGTGGGACGGTCCTATACACCTGTCTGATATGATGATTCCTATGTCCAATGACATCAAAAGATACTTCTCCGATTACAAGTTAAATCTTGTCCAGATACTTGATTCTGATAAATTCCCATTTTATAATAAAGATGTTAAAAACCTTTTTGATTTAATAAGGTATATTTATAATAAGGAATTTGATTTAATATATGATTATCAGTCTGATGATATTGATTATGAGGTTGTTGAATTAATCAGTGTTATCACTGATAATGCGGAATTACTCAATTTATATAATGAACAGATGGAATTAAATAAGGGAGGGAATGTTATGTGCAATGCTTTTAAGGAATTGGAGGCACAGTTAATTGAGCAAGGAAAGCTCGAAGGGCTTGAACAAGGAAAAATCGAAGGGCTTAATCAGGCTACACAGCAGGCTATAATCGCAATGCTTGAATTCGGTGTTACCACTGAACAGATACTAACCAAATATTCAAAAGAAGAATTAGAAAATGCTAAAGCCGCTATCGCTGGCAAATAACACTTTCAGTATTATCATATAATATAAAGCCATAACCTTTACTCATAAAACATATGACAGGTTATGGCTTTTATAATTGTATTACTTATGCTTCTATTCCTGTGGCTGTCCCTTTTCAAATTCTCCAGCAACATCCTTTAACAATTCTCTGATTGCAAGATGCTGAGGACAGACTTTCTCACACTTACCACAGCGGATACATTCACTAGCCTTTCCGTTATGTACTGTATGCACATTGTTGTAATAATAATCAGCGTTCCAGTCGTGGAATACTGTCTTGGCATTCATACAGGCAAAAAGGTCCGGAATAGATATGTGCTTAGGACATCCCTCAACGCAGTAACGACAGGCTGTACAAGGTATCATATGCTTTGAATGGAATACATCAGCTACCTTCTTTACAGCTTCCATTTCCTTATCATTAAGTGGCACAAAATCTTTCATATAACTTAAGTTATCTTCCATCTGCTCTATGTTGCTCATACCAGAAAGCACCATCATAACTCCGTCAAAGCTTGCCGCAAAACGTACAGCATAACTTGCAGTGCTTCCTCCATTAAGGTCATCTAATATCTTCTTGGCATCTTCTGGAAGATTAACAAGATTGCCACCCTTTACAGGCTCCATAATAATAACCGGCTTGTTATACTTACGACAGACTTCGTAACATTTTCTGCTCTGTACAGCAGGGTCTTCATAATCAAGATAATTAAACTGTATCTGAACTACCTCTATCTGCGGATATTCCTTTAATATCTCCTCAAGCACCTCAGCCTTATCATGGAATGATATACCAAAATGTCTTATCTTTCCTTCTTCCTTTAACTCTAATGCAGTTTCATATGCTTTGCACTTCTTGAAATGCTCAAATATATCCTTTGACTGTGCATGCATAAGATAAAAATCAAAATAGTCAACTCCACACGCCTCTAACTGGCTTTCAAAAAATGGTCTGATATCTTCCTGCTTATTAAAATATGGCATTGTAAGCTTATCTGTAAGAATATATTCTTCTCTCTTATGTCTGCTTGTAAGACATTCTTTTATCGCAAGCTCACTCTTTCCCTCAAGATATCCGTGTGCTGTATCAAAATAGTTAAATCCCTGTTCCAAAAATGTATCAACCATCTTAGTTGTCTGTGCAATATCAACATCTTTTCCATTCTCCAGCATTGGAAGTCTCATACATCCAAAACCAAAATTCTTTTTCACTTCATCAAAATACATATGCCTTCTCCTTTCGTATCCTAATAATTTAATCATTAAATTTCTTTTTATATTCAATTACACTCACGAACCCGCGCTATCGCGCTCTTCATCCTGCTTTGCACGACTATTCGTTCGTTAATGGTGCAAGAAAAGTAAATGTATGCTTCGCAGCCGTTTCCTTTTTCTTTACATACATCATAATACCACTTGGAGTTTAGTCCAAGTCAAGCTTTTTAACTAACGTTCACGATATATAACATAAAATACTACCAGCTCTTTTTCTCGCTTCTGCAATCGTGCTTAGTCTTTCGTTCTTCAACCATACGCGCAAACCATTCAACCATTGCCGGGTCATAATGTGAAAAGAATACACTCTCTGCCTTATCCAAAGCATTGATAGCCGCCATATCTTCATCTGATAAAACAAAATCAAATACATTGATATTTTCTTTCATTCTCTCAATATGTGTTGACTTTGGAATAACAATAACACCTCTTTGTATATGCCAGCGCAGAATAACCTGTGCTGTGGATTTATTATATTTTCTGCCAATCTGCTCAAGCACCGGATTGGTAAACATATCTCCTCGTCCCTCGCCAAATGGCGCCCACGCTTCTATCTGCACATTATATTTATCCATCCATTTCTTGGCTTCTATCTGCTGGTTAAATGGATGTGTTTCAACCTGATTAACCATAGGTTTAATTCTTGCAAATGAACATATATCAACAAGTCGGTCAGGATAAAAGTTAGACACACCGATTGCCTTAATCTTTCCTGCCTCATATAATTCTTCAATCGCACGCCAAGCACCATAATAATCAGAAAATGGCTGGTGGAGAAGGCAAAGGTCAAGATAATCTGTGCGAAGCTTATCCATAGACTCCATTACAGACTGTTTTGCCGCCTCATAACCATAATGCTCTACCCACACTTTGGTAGTAAGGAATAAATCTTTTCGCTCTACACCTGACTTTTCAATAGCAAGACCAACCTGCTCCTCATTAAAATAGCTCTGTGCGGTATCAATTGAACGGTATCCTGCACTTATTGCATCAAGCACACATCTTTCACATTCATCCTGAGTTACCTGATATACTCCATAACCAAGCTGTGGCATTTTAACTCCATTTGCCAAACTAACATATTCCATATTGTTCTCCTTTCCAGTTCCCTAATTATAAGACTTTTCAATTAATTAAATCAGCAAATTATTAAGCCTGCTGTCAGCATATTGACCTTAATAACTTACGGCATTATAATTCTATCAATCGGTAGTTACTACCGGTCAATAGTTTTTATTTATTTTTCTATATTTTTTAGTAGTCAATATATTTTTAGCAGCCATAATATTTTTAATCAATATCGATAATATCAGGTTACATTATTTGTATTATTATATTTATATTATTTTACACACTTTCAATAACAGGAGGTAATGCTATGTATTCTATGAAACAAGCCTGCGAATTAACTAATATGACATATGAGAATTTGAAATTTTACTGCAATGAAGGCCTTGTACCTAATGTTAAAAGGGACAGCCGCAATTACCGAATTTTTGACGAGCACGATATCAAATGGATTCAAAGCCTTAACTGCCTTAAAAGCTGCGGTATGAGCATATCTGAAATGAAAGAATATCTTGAATTATGCTTACAGGGCGAGACTTCTATTCCTGAACGAAAGACAATACTTGCCAAGAAAAAAGAAGCCCTGCTTCAATCAATCTCCGACCTGCAAAAAGCTGTCGATTATATTGATTGGAAACAGAACTTCTATGATGATGTGTTGTCTGGAAGAACTGAATATTACAGTAACCTCGTTCCTGGTTTAATGAAGTAACCTATTTTTTAACACATCGCCAATATCTTCATTAATACACAAAGACCTGTCCTTAATCTCCTTCGGCGCATACGCCTCACCATAATTAATACAGACATAGGTGGCTTTGGGATTGACATACGTTTCATTCCAGAAATTATATTTCACTATACCTGGTGTGTTCATTCCAACACCAAGCTCCAGATATACTACACTGTCATTTTTATGCCTTCTTATGAAATCTGAATATCTTTCACTTGCCTTATACCAGCCCTCGTCCTGCACAAATGTATCATCTGCCCTTAAGTTCATAGACATAGGCTTGCCACATACCGGACAATAAGGTATAAGCTCTGACGGAATTCTCATATCCTCCTGCTGTTCTACCATAGCACGTACTGCCTTCTCGTTATCATATGTAACATCACTACAAGGCTCACTGCACTGGAACAATCCATAATCTCCCTGCGTATAGAACAATCTGTGTTTATCAAAGCCAGCCTTCTGGAACTGGTGGTCAACATTGGTTGTAAGCACAAAATAGTCTTTATCTTTGACAATCTCATACAGCCTTTTATATGTACCATTATCCACGTCCATATATCTGTTAATATAAATGTATCTCGACCAGTAAGCCCAATGCTCCTCAAGGCTTTCAAATGGATAAAAACCTCCTGAATACATATCTTTAAAGCCATACTTTTCAATAAAATCAGAAAAATTATCTTCAAAACGCTTTCCAGAATATGTAAACCCTGCCGATGTTGACAGTCCTGCTCCAGCTCCTATTATAATCGTGTCCGATTTATTCAATATCTCATATAATTTTTCAATTTTACTATCCGCATATTTTGTATTACATATTTTAAATCTTGTATCATCAGAATTAACTTCTGCATTAACGGACTTATTCTCTGTATCAACTGACTTATCCTCTGTATCCGAGCAGCCTTTTGTAAATGCTGTAATCTTCCTCTTTAAAGACATTGAACACCACCCTCTCTATCCTGTTATCTTCTTTTAAATAATCCTGTACTGTCTGAACTGCTATTTCAGCGGCTTTCTTCTGTGGAAAATGGAATACTCCTGTCGATATACAGCAGAATGCTATACTTTTAAGCCCACTGTCAGCCGCAAGCTTAAGACAGGATTTATAACAATCTGCAAGCTCATTACACTGCATTTTCGTAAGCCTGCCTGTCACAATCGGACCGACTGTATGAAGCACATAACGGCAGGGCAGATTGTATGCCGGCGTTATCTTAGCATTTCCAGTTGGTTCTTCATATCCCTGCTCATTCATAAGCTCATCGCATTTAAGACGGAGCTGTATTCCGCTTACGCTGTGTATAATATTATCTATGCATGAATGATTAGGTATAAAACAACCCCTCAGCGCACTGTTCGCCGCATTTACAATTGCATCTATTTTCAGTGTTGTTATATCACCTCTCCACACTACAAGCCTTTCATCTAATGGTGAACCAGCTAACCCTGCACTGTCAGTTATTCCACGCATATTAACTTCTTCACTTAAATATTCATCCTGTAACTTAAGGAACTCATCACTTATTGGTGCTGGCTCACGCACATTCATAAGTCCTCGTAACAGACGTTTCTGTTCTTCCACGTTATCTGGTATGTTCATCGCTCTGTATTGTGGCGACTCATCAATCAATGCTTTAATAAGCTCTATTCTTTTTTCTTCGTGTGTCATACTTATTCCCCCTTTTGTGCCAGATTATCTACTGCTTTAACTGGGCAGTTTTCATAGCACGCCCCACAGTGAAGACAATTATTTTCATTAATTATATAAGGCGTTCCCTCGGCTATACATTTCTGTGGACAGACATTTCTGCACGTTCCACAGCCTATACATTTATCTGTTATGCAATAACCCTTTTTATGTATTGTAACATCTCCAAGCTCATATGTATCCCTGAATATTGGATTAACACCAAGATTAAAATATTCCAGTTCCGCCTTATCAATGCAGAACACAATTCCTATATTTCTTGTAGTATCTGGATATACATTGGCAAGATATGGCTGTTCCTCAAATATCCTGTCAATCCACATTTTCTGTTCTTCTTGTGCCACAGGATATGCCTTTCCCGATAGGCGTATCATTTCCTTATACTTTGTATAAGCAAGTATCTGAACCCGTCCATCTCTTAACAGTTCCTTACAGAAGTTCTTTCCTCTCGCCGTAAAAAAATACAACGCATCAGGTTCATAATGAATGGCACTTATATTTCTTACCTGCGGTGCTCCCATTTCATCAACTGTTGCAAATGCAAGCACACCAACATACTGCATTTTTCTTAAACACGTTGCTAAATCCATACATTTTCCCTCCATTTATAATTTATACCTTTAAATTCTTCTTAAGTTTTTATCTATTATTATGTTTATTAATTTATAGCATTTTATTTTTTTAATATAATATTTTTAATTTTCAATAATTACAGTTCGTCCTGCTCTCCTTGGCTTACTGTGTGGCTGTTCACCATCTATCACTCCAAGAATAACAAACCCCTGACACGCATAATTATCAGGCACATTCCATTCCTTCATTAACCTCTTACCTTCTTCTGATGCAAATGTTTCATAGCCTCTTGAAACTATGCACGAAGCTATTCCAAGCTCTGTTGCCTGCAATACCATATTTTCCATAATACAGAACGCATCGGCTGTCTTAAAAAGAAAATTATCCTGACAAAATACACATATAACAGTCGGCGCACCGTAAAATCCATTCTTTATTGACGGGTCATCAATCGTACTTGGCTGTTCCTTTGACACATAAGCTCCTGCAAGATTAGTCCTGTCAAAATGCGCTATGTTCATCTTACCTATATGAGTTGTGAGTTCTTTGTTATAAACAGCAACCATCATACTTCTCTGACCTCCGCCAGCGTTAGGCGCATAATTGCCAGCCTCAAGAATTTTTTCAAGGTCTTCTCTTTTAATCTGCTCATCGGTATATTTTCTTATTGAATGTCTTGCCTTTATAATATCCATAAGTGCCATAAATATCACTTCCTAACTAATATTACTTTTATCAATTTTCCTGGTAATAATATTATTGCAATTCTTCGCCTGTAATCTCATTCTTTGTCTTCCAGCACTGTGGGTCAGCACCATAGAAACTGCCATTCGTGCCATTGGCTACCGCAGGACAGCCACGGCACCACGCCTTAAGTTCACATTTACTACATTTTGTAAACTTCTCATAATCTCTATAATTTTCCATCTGCCCTACCCACACATCAGCAAGCCTGTCCTCATATACATTTGCAACCTTACTGTTAGTAACTCTCCTGCAAGCCATAACATCTCCATTGGAAGCTATCGTTATATGGCAGTTACCACAATTACATCCGCCATATATCACACCTTCTTTGGCATATTCCGGAAGGCTGAATTCTCCATTTTCATATTCATATAAAGTCCATAAATGGTCTTTTTTATTAAAATAAGTTTCGCACCCTTCTGCTTCATATTTCTTTATCTTTTCATCACATATCTGAAGCAGATTTCTATATTCCTGTGGTGTCATACTTGTATCGACCTCTCCACCTGTAGGAACATATCTTGAAAATGCGAACACTTTTACTTTCGCTTTAACAACAGTATCCATAATATCTGATATCTCATTCATATTAGTCTTAGATACTGTACTCATAATTACACTTTTAATACCTGCACGATTAAGACAACCAATCTTTTCAAGTGTAGTATCAAAGCTTCCTGGCTTTCTGAACCAGTCGTGAGTTTCCCTCATTCCGTCTAATGACATCTGATATTTTTCACAGCCACACGTCTTTAACATCTGACAGACCTCATCATTAAGATGAAATGGATTGCCCATAAGTGTAAATGGTATCTCCCTGCTTTTTAAAAGTACCATAAGTTTCCAGAAATCTGGATGAAGAATAGGGTCACCGCCTGTTATATAAAAATATGGAATTCTATTATACGTTTTGCAGAAATCCTCACAATTATCAACTACTTTTTTCATCTGCTCCCAGCTCATACTTTTCAATTCCCTGCATCCATCTCCCGAAAATATATAACAATGCTTACATCGCTGGTCGCACTCATCTGTAATATGCCATTGAAATGAAAAATATGATTTTCTCTGTGTATTCTGGCTCATACTAATCCTCCTGTTAATACAAAATAATAAGCATTTAAAGTTCCTCTCCAAGAACTACTCATTTATTTAATATATAGCTCAATATATAATTCGATATATGTTGAGCTATATATTTCATTTTTTAATCTGTTTATCTATCGGTGTACATTGATAAATCTAAAATACTGACAAATAACCAGATTATACTAATCTACTGCAAATTACCTTCTTACTTATCTCCTGCGCCACAGGCTGTTCCACAAGCCGCTGGTTTCTCTTCTGGCTTTTCTCCTGCTCCGCACGCTGTTCCACAAGCTGCTGGCTTCTCTTCTGGCTTTTCTCCTGCTCCGCACGCTGTTCCGCAAGCTGCTGGCTTCTCTTCTGGCTTTTCTCCTGCTCCACACGCTGTTCCACAGGCTGCTGGCTTATCACCCGCTCCACAAGCTGTCCCGCAAGCCGCTGTCGCTGGTTTCTCCTCTGCCTTCATCCATCCAAATAAATTTGATAATGCCATAATTGTTACCTCCTGTATATTTTAATTTCTGGCTGTTGCCGATTACATTTTTATAATATCAATTACTGGAAATTAAACAACTACGCACTTTTTTGTGGGTTAGTTACATAAAGGTAACTGTTGTATATTTTATTGGCTTACGGCAAACTATACATTTGCGCGAGTGTGTATTATATGCAGCTGGTGCTTGTTGTGTAACAGGGAATTCTATATAAATTTTCTATTACATAAAAATAAGGCACAGCCGTCAGAGTTAACTGCTCTCTGACAACTGTACCTTCATAACATAAAATATAATATTGCATATTTTACTAATGTAATTTTCCAGATAATATTTATCTACATAATTTTATTACCAGCTTTTGAATATTTCAGACATTCTTTGCAATATATTGACATATTAACTATCCAGATAAGGCATACAATAAATGAAGGAAGAAAACCAATTCCAAACATAAGTGCACTAACTGCAAGTACAATTGCAAGTACACTGCACATACTATTTGTTATATTAAATGCTTTGAATGCGCATTTTCCAACTATAATCTTCTCTGCTTCATCACAGGTTTCAAGCCATTTCTTCTGGAACTTCATATCATATACCGATGCTGTCTTTTCAGGGTTCATTATCTTTACACAGTCAACACTTTTCTGCTGTATAATAACAACCTCTGCCATAATTCCTAAAAATGCTGCAATGCTGACAATTAATCCTATCATCTTATTAGTACTTTCAAACATTGCTGTACCTCCTGAATATGAAGCCGCAATAAGAAAATATGAAATTATAAGTGCTCCACTTGAAACCCACTGAACTATAGAAAGCTTCTCTTCGATACTGTCTGATACTTCTTCGTCTTCACCATCCCACTGTGATAACTGCTTCTTAACCTTCTTGTAATATGGAACTAACGCAATTGGAATTATAACTGCAATAGCAAGCATAATCCAAGGTGCAGTTAATATTACATAATTACTGACTACTGCTTTAAAATTCCCTGACATTGTATCAATTCCATTTGCTCCAACAAGATACCCAGCTACACCTCCGATTAAAGCTCCTATAATGCAAAGCAGTATGAACTTAGGCAATGCCTTTCTGTTCGCTTTCTTAATCTCTTCATTTCCCATTATTTTCTTCCTCCTGTAAATAAAATACTTCTTCCACGGTAACGCCGCATACTTTTGCAATCGTTAATGCAAGAGTGACAGACGGCGAATAATCGCCTCTTTCTATAAGACTGATTGTCTGTCTTGACACTCCGCACAGTCTTCCCATCTCCTGCTGATTGACATCCAGCGCAGCTCTGCGTTCTTTCAGACGATTTCGCAGTATCATACTACACCTCCATATGACAACTTTTATTATTAATCTGACAATTTTCATTGCCATAATGACAACTTCTTTTGTCATTCTGCATTATACTCTTGTCATTATACACTGTCAATACCAAATAACCAAAACGATACTCAATTTTAAATAATTCTAAATTACACAATAAAATATCCAGCAATAAGATATATCAAATCCGCTGGCTAACGGTTTTAATATCTATATCTTATTACTGGATATTTTAAATTTACCCGATATTATATTCCACCTAAAACGCATTAAGCATTTTATGAAGTATCCTGTACAAATCCTTTGCATCTTTTTCATCAAGTGCAACACAGCCTGCCATTTTATATGGCACTTCAACAGCCTTTTCACGAAGCTGCCTGCCTTCATCTGTGAGCGTTACTATAAGGCTTCTTTCATCTTTGATATCACGCTGTCTTGTAATCAGCTTTTTCTGCTCAAGCCTCTTTAATACAGGTGTCAGCGTACCAGAGTCAAGATAAAGCCGCTCTCCTAATTCTTTTACATTTATCTGATTGTCCTCCCACAGCACCATCATAGTGATATACTGCGTATATGTCAGGTCAATCTCGTCAAGGTATGGTTTGTATCTTCTCACAATCTCCTTGGAACAGGCATATAGCGGAAAACAGAGCTGGTTATCAAGCTTTATCGCCTCATATTTATCATTTTTCATATTAAATGTTTCTATCCTGCGGCTGGTTCAAGAAGTCCGTCATAAGCCTTTCTTACTGCAATCGCAAGTTGTCCAGAACAGGAAGTTGGTCTTCTTCCGCACTTTATATCGCCAAGCTTGCTCTCTATATCTTCCACTGTCCAGCCATCAAGAATCCTTTCTATAGATTGAAGATTTCCATCGCATCCACCCATATATGATATATTTGTTACAACATTATCATTCAAGTCAAATGAAATCATCTGTGAACACGTATTTTCTGTCAGGTAATTATATCTCATAATCTCATCTCCTACAATAATTCTCTAATCTTTTTCTCAACTATATCCATATCTGTTGTTGGCTCAAATCTTTCAACAACTTCACCGTCCCTGTTAATAAGAATCTTTGTGAAGTTCCATTTTATATCTGGTGTTGACATATAGTCAGGATTTTTTCTTTGAAGCATACTGTTTAACATTGGTGTAAGAGGATTGTCCTCATCAAATCCAGCAAATCCTTTCTGTGCCTTTAAAAATGTATATAATGGATGTTCATTTTCTCCATTAACATCTATCTTGGCATAGTGCTTAAATGTAATTCCAAACTTCGCATCGCAGAATGATACAATATCTTCATTGCTCTCTGGTGCCTGATTACCGAACTGGTTGCAAGGAAAATCAAGTATCTCCAGGCCCTCCTGCTGGTACTTTTCATATATGTTCTGTAAATCATCATACTGTGGAGTGAAACCACACTGAGTTGCTGTATTCACTACAAGCACAACCTTGCCCTTGTACTCCTCCATTTTATGTACATCACACTTTACATCTTCTGCCTCAATATCATAGAAACCTGCCATCTTAATTACCTCCATATTATTAATTATTATTTTAGTTGTTCTCTATTAGATTGTGTGCAATCTTTATGGTCTATAATATACATTATGCCAGTTATGTTGTCAATAGGTTGTGCGCAATTTATTTTAATATTTTTGTTCCTTTATTGACAATTTTCATATAAGAAATATAATTATTTATATT
>JBNMLJ010000053.1:0-13404 GCA_050874785.1 Lachnospira sp. | reverse complement strand
GTTTAAGGATTCATTCAATTACTTGAATGATGTTCACAAAAGATGTATACTTAATTCTAATGAATTCTGTACTCATCTCGAAATTCTAAAAAGAATTTTCAAGGTTGTCTTTCTGTTCAGTTATCAAAGTTCATTGCTTTCAAACTCGGTATTTATCTGTGTTTGAGAAGCTTTTGTGTCGCTGTCGTATCGCGGCGACTTGATTATAATAGCACCACCCCTCACATATGTCAACAACTTTTTTCAACTTTTTTTGATTTTTTTCGCCAAATTAATGACAAATATCTGCAAAGCCTTATATTTACTGAATTTGTACCACTAAACTTTTTTGTAAATTCATAGCATATATCTTTATATAAACACAAATCCACACTATTTTCACAATGAAATTTATGATTTTAAATAAACAAATTGCAATTCAAAATCACCAGGTTACAATCCCAAAACTATTAAATTATATCCTAAAGCCATTAAATTATATCTTAGAGCCGCTAAATTATATCTCAAAACCACTAAATTATATCTTAAGACCACTAAATTATATTTCAAAAACATCAGACTTTATAAAATCAAGTTATTATCAACTACCATCAATTATTAATTATTTATCATTTATAATACCTGCAACTTATAAAGCCGCTCTCATTATAAAGCAAAAAGAAAATGTAAAATTTTTATTAAATCCCATTTAAGACTTCCAATAAATTCTACATTTCCTTAATTTCAACTAATATTCATTTAACATAACTTAGCACAACATTATATGGTTATTTTATTCACCAATTTTATCTATCATTTTATATATCAGCTTCTGTCATAAGCTAAAGCGTTATAAAACAAATTGCTATAAAATAAATCCTTATAAAATAACTCATTATAAATAAATTGCCATAAAATAAATTATTATAATGCACACTTTATATTACACGCGTTATATATTAACACACCAACACCTTACCCACGCTTCGACATTATAAAATCAAGTATCTTTGAGGCAACGTCTTCTTTAGACATTATAGGCAGTTCTATATTGTCTTCCTTAGTTATCATAGTTACAACATTAGTATCTGTTCCAAAGCCTGCTCCGGCAACTTTTACATTGTTAGCTACTATCATATCCATATTTTTCTTAGTAAGCTTCTCCTTGGAATTGGCAATTACATTTTCTGTTTCCATAGAAAAACCGCATATAAACTGACCTTCTCTTTTGTGTTCTCCAAGAGTACCTATTATATCCTTTGTGCGTTTAAGGGCAATTGACATATCGCCGTCTTTTTTCTTTATCTTATTATCGCTTACATTTAAAGGTGTATAATCTGCTACTGCGGCGGCTTTAATTATAATGTCTGAACTCTGCGCTTCTTTGGTGACAGCATCATACATATCCTGCGCTGATATAACATTTATAATATTAACAAATGGAACTGGTTGAACATCAACCTTTCCTGATACAAGTGTAACATCTGCTCCACGAAGCATTGCCATTTTGGCTATTGCATAACCCATTTTCCCTGTAGAATTATTAGAGATAAATCTTACAGGGTCTATTGCCTCTCTTGTAGGACCTGCTGTTACGCAAAGCTTAATCCCCTTCATATCCTTTTCATATGCTGTTTCCTTTAAAATGTACCATAAAAGACTTTCTGGCGATGGCATTTTGCCCCTTCCAGTGTCGCCACACGCAAGGTAACCGCTGTCCGGCTCAATAACTTCATATCCAAATCTTCTTAACTTGGCGATGTTATCCTGTACAATAGGATTATCATACATATTAGTATTCATAGCAGGCGATATCATAACCTTGCATTTGCAAGCCATTACAGTTGTTGTAAGCATATCATCTGCTATTCCATTAGCTATCTTGCCTATTATATTGGCTGAGGCTGGTGCTATCATAACGCAGTCTGCTTTCTTAGCCAGCGAAACGTGTTCAACATTAAATTGAAAATTCCTGTCAAATGTATCCACTATGCACTTATTGCCTGTAAGTGTTTCAAATGTTATAGGATTGATAAAATTCGTAGCATTTTTAGTCATTATAACATCAACATTACAATGAAGCTTAACAAGTCTGCTTGCAAGCTCTGCAATTTTATAAGCTGCTATGCTTCCTGTAACACAAAGCAGTACATTTTTACCTTCAAGCATTTAATTACCCTCCACATTCTTATCATATATAATTCTAAGACCTTTAAGCAGTAATTCTGCATCTATATGTATATTGTGCTTGCAGTGAGGAACTATAACCTTTGCAAGTCCTCCTGTAGCTATAACCTTCGCCTCTGGCTTTCCATCAACGCCGAAACCATTAGCTTCTATAATTCTGTCAAGCATACCATCTATGCATGAAGCATTGCCATATATAACGCCGCTCTTCATACAATCAATAGTATTCTTTCCCATAACGCTCTTTGGTGTATCAAGGCTTATCCTTGGAAGCTGTGCTGTTCTTGACACTAACGAATCAACTGACACACGTATTCCCGGAAGTATAACTCCACCTATATAATTCTCTTTCTCATCTACAACACTTATGGTTGTCGCTGTTCCCATATCAATAATTATAGCTGGTGCGCCGTAGCCATTAAGTGTAGCGACTGCATCAACTATCATATCTGTTCCAACCTGTCTTGGCTGGTCCATAAGAATATTAAGCCCTGTCTTTATTCCCGGCCCAACCATAAGTGGTGTAATTCCAACCGTCTTTTCGACTGCCGCTTTTATTATATTAACAAGCTGTGGGACAACTGATGATATAATTGCTCCTTTTATGTCATCTGAATTAATATTATATATTTCAAGCACCGTCTTAAAACCTATGGCATATTCCAATTCTGTCTTTGAATAATCTGTTGATAATCTTTCCTCGAATAATACTTTCTTGTCATCAACACAGCCAATAACGATATTGGTATTTCCCATATCAATTGCAAGTATCATTCCTTTTTCATTCTTTCTTAACTTTAATTCAGCCATTATAATTCTCCATTCCGATTATATGCAGCTTTTCCTTATCAAGACCGCAGCCCTTCACGTATATATATTATTAATTATATTACCATTGCCTGAATTACTGCAAACATTTTCTTTATCAAATTCTTCTGCCGAAATCATAACCCTTATATAATTAGGTGTATAGCCTGTATAATACTCTTTTCCAGCTATATTCTGCTTTTCTTCGATAAGCACGCTCAAATCACTATCCGCATATGCACTTCTGTACTGTGCTGACATTTCATTAGCAAGCTCGATAAGTTCATTACTTCTTGCTGTCTTAATCTTATCATCCACCTGATTAGGCATAGTATCTGCAACTGTGCCTTTTCTTCTTGAATACTTGAATATGTGCATTTCATAAAAATGTACCTTTTCAAGAAATGCTTTCGTAATCTTGAAGTCTTCTTCTGTCTCACCAGGAAAGCCTACAATAACATCTGTCGTAATCGCTGGGTTATCATAATATTTTCTAAGAATTTCACAGCCCTTTAAGTATTCAGCAGTATCATACTTTCTGTTCATAGCCTTAAGTGTCTTATCACAGCCACTCTGTAATGATAAGTGAAAATGTGGACAAAGCTTTTTCATACTGCTTATACGTCTGACAAATTCATCTGTCACAATTCTTGGTTCTAATGAGCCAAGTCTGATTCTTTCAATTCCATCAACCGAATTAACCGCCTCTATAACATCTAACAAAGTTTCTCTGCCTGTATCCTTACCATAAGAAGAAAGATGTATTCCGGTAAGAACAACCTCCTTGTAGCCATTGTCAGCTAATCTTCTAACCTCGTCTACAACATCTTCAATCGCCCTGCTTCTTATTCTTCCTCTTGTATAAGGAATAATGCAGTATGAACAGAACTGGTTACATCCGTCCTGTATTTTAATGTATGCCCTTGTATGCTCACTTACCTTATCTATCTTTAATTCTTCATATTCTGCATCGTGGCTTATATCAACCACATATTCGTCTGCTGTATTATCCTTAAAATACTGCTCAAGCACATCAACAATATTAATCTTCATATTGTTGCCAAGCACGATATCTACAGCTTCATCTTTCTTAACTCCTGCTTCATCTGCCTGTACATAACAGCCGGCAGCTATTACAACTGCTGATGGATTCATCTTTTTAGCCTTGTGTAACATCTGGCGGGACTTTCTGTCTGCTATATTAGTAACCGAACAGGTATTTATTATATATACATCTGCAATTATTGCCTCATCAAATGGAACTATTTCATAGCCTGCATTTTTAAGCATAAGCTCCATTGACTCCGCTTCGTATGAATTAACCTTGCAGCCAAGGTTGTGTATCGCAACTTTTTTCAAATCGGCCTCCTTTGTTCTTGACATAAATCCCATAAATATTATAATTAACTCAGTAAGCAAATTATTATATTATGGGAGGTATTCCAATGAAAACTGTACAGATTTCATTAAACTCAATCGATAAAGTTAAATCCTTTGTAAATGATATTACAAAGTTTGATGTTGACTTTGACCTTGTATCTGGAAGATATGTAATCGATGCAAAGTCTATTATGGGTATTTTCAGTCTTGATTTATCAAAGCCTATCGACTTAAATATTCACGCTGAGAATGATATTGATACAATTCTTGCTGTATTAAAGCCATATATTGTATAATCAGCCAGATAATTTAATATGATTATTCTATAACAGGATGTCACACGTTAATTCGTATGGCACCCTGTTATTTTTTACATCATTTTATTTAACAACTATCTTTTCTGTAGTTTCAATGGCTGTCTTCATAAGCTCATCAATAACCTCATCAAGGTTATGCTCGTGCTGTTTGATTATATTAAGATTAGGCTTTGTAACTGGATGTTTAGCTACAAATATTGTACAGCAGTCCTCAAATGGCTGGATTGATGTTTCATATGTTCCTATCTTTTCTGATATATCAATAATCTCCTGCTTATCAAAACCAATAACTGGTCTGTATACTGGCATTGTACATACTTCGTTAGTACAGTAAAGGCTCTGCATAGTCTGGCTTGCAACCTGTCCGATACTCTCACCTGTAACAAGCCCCATACATTTGCTTTCCTTGCCGAGTTCTTCTGCAATCTTCATCATATATCTTCTCATAATGATTGTAAGCTCATCGTGAGGGCACTTCTCATATATAGCAAGCTGTATATCTGTGAAATTAACTACATTAAGAGTTATTGGACCTGCATATTTAGACACAAGTCTTGCAAGGTCTACTACCTTCTGCTTAGCCCTCTCACTTGTATATGGTGGTGCGTGGAAATATGTAGCTTCTATCTGCACGCCTCTCTTGGCAACCATATATCCTGCTACAGGGCTGTCAATTCCTCCTGATAATAAAAGCATTGCCTTACCAGCAGTTCCTATTGGCATTCCTCCTGGTCCTGGAATTTCTATTGAATATATATTAATATGCTTTCTAATCTCAATCTGTAAAAGCACCTGTGGCTTATGAACATCTACCTTCATCTCAGGAAATGCATCTAATATTCTTCCACCCATTTCCATATTAATCTCCATAGAATTCATAGGGTAGTTCTTTCTTGCTCTTCTTGCATCTACCTTAAATGTAACATTCTTATCTGGATATGCCTCATCAATATACTTAATAACGTGTTCAGCAAGATCATCAAAGCCGTTATCTTCTATCTGGACAACTGGACATATTCCAATTATTCCAAATACTGTCTTTAATGCTTCCACAGCTTCATCATAATCAAATTCTGTCTGTGCTGTCGCATATATTCTTCCATTTTCTTTAGATACCACGAACTCACCCTCAACCTTTTCAAGGGCAAATCTTATCTGTCTTACAAGTGCATCTTCAAAAAGGTATCTGTTCTTACCCTTTACACCTATCTCTCCATATTTAATCAAAAATGCTTTATACATCTTTTATCTCCATTCAATTTTAATCATATTATTAATGTCTTGTATACTTTCTTAACACAGGAAGCAATTCTTTTAATGCACTGACTGCATAATCAAGCTCTTCCTTAGTTGTATCATAGCAGAAGCTGAATCTCAATGTGCTGTCAAGCAGGTCATTATCAAGACCAATTGCCACAAGCGTATTGCTTAAGCCTGGTTTGTTAGAAGAACAGGCTGAACCTGAGGATACATATATATTCTTATCCTCAAGTGCGTGAAGCAGCACTTCTGCCCTGACACCCCTGAAGCTTACGCTTACAATCTGAGGTGCTGACTTTGTACCCTTATATGAATTGATAACAACATCATCAAGCTTCTCAAGCTCATCTATAAAATAGTCTTTAAGCTCATACAGCTTATTAATCTTATCCTCAAACTGGTCATTATATATAAGCTTAACTGCTGCCGACAGTCCTGCGATCGCTGGTACATTTTCTGTTCCAGAACGCATACCCTTCTGCTGTCCGCCGCCATATATTATAGGTTTAATTCTTGTCTTATCCTTAATATATAAAAATCCGCTTCCCTTTGGACCGTGTATCTTATGTCCACTTACGGATAACAAATCTATATTGTACTTCTTAGGTACTATTTTGTATTTGCCATATGCCTGAATTGCATCTACGTGAAATACTATATCAGGATTGTAGCCTTTTACAATATGTCCGATTTCTTCAATAGGTTCGACTGCACCAATCTCATTATTAACATACATTACTGATACAAGAATTGTTTCATCATCTAATGCTTCCTTAAGGTCATTAAGGTCCACAATTCCATTTCTGTCAACTTTAAGATATGTTACCCTGAAACCATTCTCGCTAAGAAAGTTAAAAGGCTCTTTTACAGATGAATGTTCTACCGATGACACAATAACGTGATTGCCTTTTCTCTTATTAGCCATAGCAGTTCCTATTATTGCCATATTGTTAGACTCTGTTCCGCCTGAGGTGAAAAGTATTTCCTTTTCCTGACACTTTAAAGTCTTAGCTATTGTTTCTTTTGCTTCTTTTATATAATTCTCAGCTTCGACACCCTTCATATGCTTTGATGATGGATTGCCATAATCTTCGCTCATAACCTTTACGCATACATCCACAACCTCAGGTGCACACTTTGTCGTTGCTGAATTATCAAGATATGCCTGCATTATTATTCCTCCATATTGTACATAAGCACCGACATAAGCATAAGACCTGCCGTCTCGGTTCTTAATATACGTCTGCCAAGTGTTATTATATCAGCTCCTGCATTAGTTGCAAGCTCAAGTTCATCTTTATCAAAACCACCCTCTGGCCCAATAAAGATACCTATGCTCTTTCCTTTCCCGATAGAAGCAATAACCTGTCTTGTATGTTCAATTCCTTCTGCACACTCATAAGGAAGTAATAATACATCTAATTCTGAAGCTTTGGCAACTGCCTGCTTAAAACTTACAACATCACTTACCTTTGGCATAATGCTTCTTTTACTCTGTTTGGCAGCACTCACAGCTATTGTATTCCATCTTGCAACCTTGCTCTTTGCTTTCTTGTCATCAAGCTTTACAACACTTCTTTTCATCGCCACAGGAACAATCTCATACACGCCAAGCTCAATCATCTTCTGTATAATAAGTTCCATTTTATCAGCTTTAGGAAGTCCCTGAAATAAATACACCTTTGACGAAAGTTCATTGCCTTTCTCATTAACTGATGTTATATGGCTTCGCACGTAATCTTCGGTTATTGTATCAATAACACAATTATAATCATAATTATCGCCACTGCTTATAAGTATCTCATCACCCTTTTTTAAACGCAGTACATTTTTAATATGATTAACGTCCCCGCCTTTAATATCAATGTAATCATCAAATATATTCTCGTGCTCTGCAAAAAAATGATACATATGTAATCCTTTCGCGTTATCTATTAATTACTTTCTTCTGGCTGTTACATTAACCCATTCACCATCGTGGTTAATCTCAACTATCTCAAGCTCTGAATTCTTCTTGAAAGCATTAACAACCTCATCTTCTTTAGTGTTAATAATTCCAGAAGTTATAAAATATGCTCCGTGCTTCATATGCTCGTGGATATTAACTGATAATGGTTCTAATACATCAGCAAGAATATTAGCACATACTATATCGTAACATTCATATCCACATCTATCCTTAATATTCTTATCATCAATTATATTACCCTCTATAACCTCAAACTGTTCCTTAGTTATATTATTCTGAACTGAATTCTCTTCTGAGGCAATAATTGCATTAGGGTCAAGATCTGTACCAAGTGCGTATTCTGCGCCATATTTAAGCGCAACAACTGAAAGTATTCCGCTTCCACAGCCTACATCAAGTATTCTGTCGCCTTTTTTTACATACTTTTCAAGCTGCTTAATAACCATTCTTGTTGTTTCGTGTGAGCCTGTTCCAAATGCAGTTCCCGGATCAATGCTAAGAACAGGATGTCCTTTCATCTCCTCTGTAACCTCTTCCCAGGTTGGCTTAATATACAGATTACCGATTGTAAATGTATGCCAGTACTGCTTCCAGTTATTAATCCAGTCTTTATCTTCTGTCTCAGACCTTGTTATTGTACCCTCACCGATATCAACAAACATTCTTAAATCTTCGATTTCCTGCTCAGCCTTTTTAACTAATGTTCCATCGTCCTCGTCTGAGTCAATATAGAAATTAACAACTGCTGTTCCATCATCTGGTGGCAGTTCTGGAATAAAATCAACAAACATTGTCTTAGCTTCTTCCTGTGTAAGCTGTACATTATCCTGTATCTCTATTCCCTCAATTCCTATATCATCAAGAGCACTGCTTATTAAATCAACAGCCTGTGTTGTTGTCTTAATCGAATATCTATTCCATTTCATATATGTGTCATCCTTCCATTATCAATATTATGCAAATATTACATAATCACTTTTACCTTACCGTCTTATATTATATACTCCCTTTTACATTGCCGTCTTATTAAGCATTTTTTAAAAACGCCTCATAGCCCTTTAATGTTTCATACAAATCTGCCTTGCTTATAACTTCATATGGTGCGTGCATATTCTGTACGGCAATACCACTGTCAATTACATTCATATCAAGATTAGCTAATATATAAGCTATTGTTCCACCGCCGCCGATGTCTACCTTGCCAAGCTCAGCTGTCTGGAATGATACATCTGCATCATCCATAACCTTTCTTAGCTTTCCTACAAATTCTGCTGATGCATCATTAGAGCCACTCTTGCCTCTTGCACCTGTGTATTTATTAAATACCATACCTTTGCCAAAGTAAGCTGCATTTTTCTTCTCAAATACACTCGCATAGTTAGGGTCATATGCCGCACTTACATCTGATGATAACATATAAGAATTAGCAAGTGCCCTTCTTAATCCCAGCTCAGAATAATTACCGCATCTATCCATAACTTCTGCAACCATATTTTCAAAAAATCTTGACTGCATTCCTGTCGCACCAACGCTTCCGATTTCCTCTTTATCAACAAGAATACATACACCTGTTCTCTTAACTTCACTTGAATTAATAAGTGCTATAAGTGATGGATATGCACACACTCTGTCATCGTGTCCATAACCCATTATCATACTTCTGTCTATTCCATAATCTCTTGCAGGACCTGCTGGAACGGCTTCTAATTCTGCTGATAAGAAATCTTCTTCCTCTATTCCATACTTATCCTTTAATATTGCAAGGATATTCTTCTTAACAGCATCTTTGGCTTCCTTGTCGCCTTCTTCCTTCTCCTGTGGCATACTTCCAACAAGGATATCAAGTGCCTCGCCCTCAACGACCTTCGCACCTTTCTTTTCCATCTGTTCAGAAGCAAGATGTATAAGAAGGTCAGATACACCAACTACTGTATCAGACATATCTTCACCTATTACAACCTCTACTGTTGTTCCATTCTTTAATGCAACAACTCCGTGGAGGGCAAGTGGAATTGCAACCCACTGGTATTTCTTAATTCCACCATAATAGTGTGTATCAAGAAGAACAAGTCCTGTTTCTTCATAGAGAGGGTTCTGCTTTATATCAAGCCTTGGTGAGTCTATATGAGCTCCGAGTATGTTCATTCCTGCACTTATAGGTTCTTCACCTATATTAAATGCAACAAGTGCCTTATTCATATTGACAGCATATACTTTATCGCCAGCTTTTAATGTCCTGTTATCAGCAATAACATCTTTTAAATCTGCATAGCCAGCTTCCTTTAAAAGCTTAACACCTTCTTTTACACATTCTCTTTCTGTCTTGCATTTTGAGATGAACTGTCTGTACTGTTCTGCAAAATCAAACACTTCTGCTTTCTTTTTAGAATCATACTTATTCCACGCATTTGCTCTTTCCATAATATACCTCATTTCTGCCCACTGTTTCAGATAACTATTTGTATCAGGTGAGCTCATTATATTCTAACTATCTGTACATAAATGTCTGGTTAATTATATATCCAGTGTAAGCTGTTCCTCATTCATAGCTTCTTCTTTTAATTCGCTTGCTATTTCATATTCAGCCTCTTCCTTGTACTGTTCGACCATATCCTCGCTTATAACTGGAAGTTCATCAATAGAACCAACGCCAAATGTTCGCAGGAATTCTTCAGTTGTTCCAAACAGCATCGGTCTTCCCGGCGCATCAAGTCTTCCAACTTCTTTAACAAGCTCTAATTCAACAAGTTTATTAACTGACCTGTCTGAATTAACACCTCTTATCTTTTCTATCTCTATCTTGGTAACTGGCTGCTTATACGCTATTATTGAGAGCGTTTCAAGTGCCGCATCTGTCAATGTATATCGTCTTGGCTGACTGCATATTTTAATAAGATTGTCGTAATATTCTTCTTTGGTACATAATTGAAAGCTTCCCTCTAGTTCAATTATCTTGATACCTCTGTCTTCATTTTCATATTTATCCATCATATTATGGATAATCTTGACTGTCGTATCAACATCGTGTTCTATAGCCACTGCAATCTTCTCTACTTCTACTGATTCACCCATAGTAAATAGTATAGCTTCTATTGCCGCTTCTGTCTTTTCTATACTCATTTTGCTCTCCATTCTTATCCCGCTTTAGTTAGCAGGCTTAATACACTCCAAATCGTGTCATACACATATATGTGTTAAAATCCTATCTTCATTACTGTATTATCAATTCTTCGTTACTGTATTATTAATTATTCTTCGGTAATTCCTTCTATAAGTTTAGGATCTTTCGTCACTGTTATATATATTTCCTCGCAAGTCCCCTCCTGCTCTACAGTAACAAATCCTGTCTTAATAAGCTCTAATACAACAAGAAATGTAACGATAACTGCAACCTTTGAAGCCCCCTTCATAAGAAGTTCCCTAAAGCTGAATGTCCTATGCTCCATCATAAATGCTTTAATATCAACAAGCTTTTCTGACATAGTGACTTCTTCTTTCTCTATCTTACCGAACTTGCTTCTTATCGGGTCAACCTTTTCGTCTTTTCTTCTCATTACGTCTGCAAATATTGCATTAAGCTTTAAAAGATCCGTATCTCCTATCACATCTTTTATATCAACCTCTGGCACATATTCGCTGACCTCTTTAGGAATATCCGGCTTTCTATAATAAAGCTTTGTGGCATCCATCTGCTTATCTTTAAGTTCTTCTGCCATCGCCTTATAAAGCTTGTACTCTAACAGCTTTTCGACAAGCTCTGCTCTTGGATCCTGCTCATTGCCTTCCTCATCAACTTCCTTTGGAAGAAGCATACGGCATTTGATATCAAGCAGTGTAGCCGCCATAACAAGGAATTCGCTTACTACATTCAGGTCTTCCTCCCGCATTTTATTGACATATTCCATATACTGCTCTGTTATATCAGCTATTGGAATATCATATATATTAACTTTATTCTTATCTATAAGATGCAGTAAAAGATCTAACGGACCTTCAAAAGCCTGAAGCTTTACACTAATCCCCATTATAAGCAAGCCTACCTTTCATTAACAGTTTACACCTAACCTGATTTTATTCATTAACTTATATATTGTACATAAAATATAATAGTAATGCAAGTTATTAACTTATTGATAATTATGGGAAAATAACATATAATAATTTGAAAAAACCTTACGTCTAAGTTTTTTCAAATATCAAGTTTGCGGCAAGCGCAAACTTGTGACTTACGAAAGTACTAATATATACCGAAGTTTTTTCAAATATCAAGTTTGCGGCAGGCGCAAACTTGCGACTTACGAAAGTACTAATATATACCGAAGTTTTTCATTTTATTAAAATTTATTAGAGAGGGGGAACAGTATGAAAATTGCCCGTGTGATTTTCACCTGTCAGGAAGCTTACAACAAAATTGTCAAAGACCGGCTTACTGAATATGCGGCACAGACCTGCTACTATCTGCTTTTAAGCTTTATGCCGTTCGTACTTGCACTGATAAGCATAATACATTATTTTCCAGTAACTTCAACCGACCTTATGAATCTTTTTGAGAATATAATTCCTACAGAATTCCATGGTCTGTTACTGAGCATAATAGTTGATATTGAGAATTCTTCATCAATAACAATTCTGTCGGTAACTGCTATCGGCTTAATATGGTCAGCCGGCAAAGGCTTTATGACAATAAAGACCTGCCTTAACCGTATTAACAATTACGAGCTTAAAAGAAGCTGGTTAATACAGAGAATATTTTCAAGCATATATGCTTTAATACTGCTATTATCAATTGCAACAAGCCTTGTTATAATCGTATTTGGCGAACACCTTTCAGCATTTATCGAACGGCATCTTAGTGCATTTCCAATTGATATTTCAATTATTAACGCAATATTCAGTAACAGGTTATTTCTTGTTCCTACCCTGCTTACAATATTCTTCACTGTAATGTATTCGTTCATACCTACAATTAAAAAGCGTCCTTTAGAAGAAATTCCGGGTGCTTTTCTTGCAAGTATCGGCTGGTATCTGTTCTCTGAACTTTACTCATTATATATTACATATATGACACACTACTCATATACTTATGGAAGCCTTACAACTTTTATGCTTCTTCTTATATGGATGTATATATGTATTCTTATATTATTTCTTGGTGCTGAGTTCAATTCGCTTATCGAGAAGAATATACTAAGGCCTTGGCGTATTTCAAAGCGTTCAAAAAAAACTAAAAAAGCAGCCGTCAATGCTGCTGAACAATAAAATTATGTCCGTTTCTTTCAACAATAAAATTATGTTTATTTATTATTGAAAGAAACGGACGGACACAGTAATATACCCTCTCATTATACAATGGGATATCACTGCAGCAGTTCTCTTTTTATATTCATATTATATTTATATCAGATTTATTTTAATCCATTTTTTTAATTACCAATCATTTATATTACTAATCATTTATATCTTTAATTTCTATATTGTCATAGAAGAATTTTAAAATGTCTGTAT
>JBNMLJ010000052.1:0-15268 GCA_050874785.1 Lachnospira sp. | reverse complement strand
CTATATTGTTATAGAAGAATTTTAAAATGTCTGTATAATCCATAGTTTCCAACATTTTCTTAACCGCATTCTGGCTCATTCCTATTCCGTGTCCATAGCCGCCGCCTGTTATTTCATATGATACAAGCGTGCCATTATCATATACTGGTTTGAATATGCAGAAGGCACTCGGTAAAATATCATTATATATTTCCCTGCTCTGTGTTATTATTGCACATTTATTATTACCCATAAGGCTTCTTACTGCATTTTCTCCTCTGACAATACAGGTTTCTTTACTGCCTTCTACCATAAGTGCTGCTACAACTCCGCCGCAGCCGCGTTCTATCACTTTAACGCTTACAATGTCCCCTATATCATTAACTACCTTGTCGGACGGCTCTCCATTTTCTAATATATATACTGTGCCGTTCTTTCTTAAATAGCTTCCTATCAGGGAATTAAAATGTGCCGTAAGCTCACTTATGCCTATGGTAGTCTTCCAGCGGTACATATCTGCTTCGCTGTCATAATCACCGCTATCTTTAGTCGTTATAAACTGCTCAAATGTCTTTTCCGACTTAATATCAGCATTATAATCAGATGTTCCTGCCCTTACAGAAGCATATTGCGGATAATTATTCTCATCACTTCCCCACGCACATACATCAGCCGTATAACCGCAGGAAGTCGAATAATAATAAGTCTTTACAAGTTCACCATTGTATACAGCGACCATTCCAGCCGTAGCCATAACCGCCTCGTCAGCCTCCGCGCTGTCATATGTATTATTGTATACCTGAAATGACACACTATCATCTATGTGCGCACCATACTCACTGTAATAATTATTCGTAAGCTGTGTGTACGCATAGCTTCTTGCACATACAGCCTGACATTTTAAGGCATTAACGCCAAACGATACAGGCATTTCACTAGGCACAACTTTTTTCAGGTAATCTTCGATATCAATTTCATTAATCACCGCAATGCCCTCATCATATAAAGCAAGCTCTATATTTCCCTTATATGACGGATTGCCCTGACTTCTCTTAATAGAATTCACTGTTATGCTTCCGTCATCAGTGCTAAGCACCATACGTCCCGTGGCTAATCTTTCATCATTCCTGTCTATATCAAAGCTTTCACCTGCCGCAATATCCCATTGTGTATCTGCACAGGTTATATGTATTACACTATCTGAGGATAGTGACACGCTGTTATGAAATAAATCCTTGTAACCTGTTGTCTTTAACATAACCCTTATATTATCGTGCTTTAATTCCTCTCCAATAATCGCTCCGCATATTTTACCATTAGCAACTATAAAACGCTGGAGTGAATAACCGACTATAATCTCATCATAATTATGCGTTTTCACATCTGATACATTATCATATATTATAAATTGTTCATCTAACGGAACTTTTCCATACCCGTCTATCTCCACATATTCATTAGTTACAGAAAGGACTTTTCCTTTAATAATATCCTTTTTGACTGATATGTTCTTCACCTTTCCTTTACTAAGATGAATGTCTGCAAGCGTATTATCTATATCATCATTAACCCTGCCTATCTTAAGCTTTTTCTCAACTCCATAGAAATTCACATATAACATTCCGTTATTGTCATATTTGAGCCACACATTATTGTAATCAACCTCGTCAGATATTTTTCTTTCGATACACAATAAACGGTTATCCCTCACTATTGCCAACACCTGCCTGTCTATATAAGGTGTTGCAATTATTCCGTCAAATATATACTTTCCCTTAGTTGTATACATCTCCCACTCATTAACATTAAGCTCAGCAGGTGTTCCTGCAATTCCAAGTTCAACTCTCTCAACCTCCTGCCCATTACTGCAATACGGCAGAAGCAGTATGTAATAATCTATAAATTCCTGTTTGGTCACAACCCTGTTATTATTCTTTAACTGGCTAAGTGACTGTATTCCAATGCTCTCAAATGTTGTATCCCCTGCATTTAACTTTTTTGAAAGTATGTATACATCTTTCATCATAATATAATCGTCAGGCTCTTCACACTGCATATATCCATTAATATTGACGTATTCAATATATGGCTTGTACCACACTTCCCCAGTTTCAAAAACCTGCGTATCATCTACATTTGCATAAGCAATCATCTTTGCCGCCTGTGCATAAGTTATGTATTCGTGATTATTGGATTTATCAATAAATGTTTCTAATACAACAACACCTATTGCCAGCAACAGCACTAATAATCCATATATAAATATTGTCCGTTTTTTGATTATGACGGTCTTTACCATATTAACCTAACCTCTCAAATATATTATGCCTGTACAGCATCAATTATATATATTCTTAAAGGTCACTGATTATTACTATATAAAGAAGATAAATAAAAAAACTATGAAAACAAAATTGTCTTCATAGTAACTTATCACAATTATCCCAAAGCGCCGTTCCCCACGTTTTCGACTCCTAGCAATGCTAGGTGGGTTACCGCATCCAGACCGCTGCCATCCACTCAGAGGAGGCCCGACATTAGAATGGAGATATAGGAATCCCGTCGATGAAATGTAGGATCAAAATAAGTGAGGTTCTCGCACGCCCCAGGAATTATTAAATTGTTCTTCTTATCAACTGTTATTATTCTACTACATAAATCTCTTAGATACAATATAATATATGTAATTTTAATTAAAAAATTCTAATATTTATTGCTTATCTTAATTCATTACTTTTGTAATATACTGCTTATCATAATTAATTATTTACTATTTTATCATATGTATAATTACATTACTTAATTACCATTTTACTTATCACTGTCCTTGCTAGTCTTGGCATCGCTTATGTCTTCGATTGCTTCTGCTGATAATGATACAGCTTCTTTTACAATATCCTCAGATACGCCCATACGCTCTGCGACTTCCTTAACTGACGGCTTTCTTCCAAGTTCTTCTTTTAATCTTACTGCCCAGTCATTGACATAATTAACTTTATTAAGAACCTTTCCAGATATTTTATTGCTGTCCATCTGTTCGTCAATCAGCATACGCATACTTTCTTCTGCCTGATACTTAACTTCCTTGTCAATCTCATTAAGTACCTGAATTAAATCTTCTGTAGTTCCTTCTTTAATCTTATCTTTCCATTCGTAATTATTAAGCCACTGCTTCTGTCCTATATAAGCCATCATTGAAAGATTACTCTCCTGAACAAGGTCCGCCGCAAGAACTCCCCTGCACCTGAAAGGTTCAACCCAGCCTACAATCTTTCCAAGATATGACTCAGACAAAAGCTTTAAAGACTCTTTATCATTATCCTCAACGATATTAATTAAAAGGTAGGCTCTTGTAGTATCTGATACTGGCTGTATCTGTTCAAGCTCCTTCTGGTATCTTTCAAGATATATATCATCTTCGGAATAGTCCATATTATCTGCTATCATCTGAGCCGCCATAACAGCTTCTTTTTCTGGCAGATTATTAACCTCTTCCTCTGTGACATTTATCTTCTTAATAATTCCGTCATCTGTTTCAGTATATGAAGTATCTTCCTGTGCTATTCCATTATCATCATTATTTACTGCATCATTTTTAGTGCTTTCAAGCATATGGAGGAATTCATTGTCTGCTCCATCTACTCCATTTATTGTAATATTATTAGCCATAAGATAACCCATTATCATTGAGTATCTGTTATCATCTAATTCAAGTCCGTTAAAATAACTCTTAACATCGTCCTTGGTAACTATATTTCCATTAACCTTTGCATATTCTTTAAGTCCATCTAAAGCTTCCATAAATGTTGCTTTAGCATCTTTATTATTAACTGCCATAACACATTCTCCTTTTCCACTAAGGGATTTTAACATATATCTGCTATTTTATCAATTTGACAAATATTATATATTTCAGTATATTTAATATATCCGTAATAATCGGAATAATATCAGGAAAGATGAGGTTTTTTATTAATGAGAATCGCTTTAATTAACGAAAACAGCCAGGCTGCAAAGAATGATTTAATTTACGCTAACCTTAAGAAAGTAGCTGAAAGCAAGGGACATACAGTAGATAACTATGGTATGTATTCTGCTGATGACAAGGCTCAGCTTACATATGTACAGAATGGTATATTAGCTGCTATCCTTCTTAACTCAGGCGCTTGTGATTTTGTAGTAACAGGCTGTGGTACTGGTGAAGGTGCTATGCTTGCACTTAACTCATTCCCTAACGTTCTTTGTGGACACGTTGTTGACCCTTCAGATGCATATATGTTTATGCAGATTAACGATGGTAATGCAATCGCTCTTCCATTCGCTAAGGGATTTGGCTGGGGTGCTGAATTAAACCTTACATACATTTTTGAAAAGTTATTTGAAGGCGAACCAGGTGGTGGTTATCCTAAGGAAAGAGTTGTTCCAGAACAGAGAAATAAGAAGATTCTTGACGAAGTAAGAAAGGTTACTCTTAATCAGGATTTAATCAGTGTTCTTAAGAACCTTGACCAGGACCTTGTTAAGGGTGCTGTAGCTGGCGAAAAGTTCCAGGAACTCTTCTTTGCTAACTGCAAGGACGAAAAGATTGCTGAATACGTTAAGACTTTACTTGCTTAATTCAGTAAGCTCTATAGGATTATAATCCATTTAATTTATTAATACGGATATTGATGTGTATATCAGCACATCTTTAACGCTAATAAAAAGCAGCTTTCCTATATAGAAAAGCTGCTTTTTATTAGTTGTCTGTATATATAACAAATTATGCTGTTACCCCGCTTACCGCCTTATCATTAGATAATAAACCTGCTTTGACAAGTGCATATCGCACTGCCTTTCCAAGAAATGTAGCTGCTACTATCTTAATAAGATCGAATACAATAAACGGATATACGCATACCTTAAGCGCATAACCTACTGTACAATGCTGTACATAGGCAAACCACGCTGTTCCTAATGCGTAATCAACTATTGTTCCTACTATCCACGCAATTATAACAAAAACCATATTACGGTTAGTCTTCTCAATTACATATCCGCCTATAAGTGCCATCAATACAAATCCAACAATATATCCACCTGTTGGTCCTGCAATCTTAGCCGGACCTCCTACATATCCTGAGAATACAGGAAGACCAACAACTCCTAATAACACATATAAGCAATAACTACACGTTCCTGCTTTAAGACCAATCACATATACTGTGAAATATACCACAAGATTAGTAAGTGATATTGGAATTGGTCCTATAGGTATTGATAATGGTGCTAATATGCACGTAACTGCCGCCATAAGTGCCATAAAACATAACTGATAAACTGTAAACTTCTTCTCTTTCACTTGTCTTTACCTTCCTTATAAAAGATTCAAGATTAATTGTTAACCTTAATTTCAGATTAGTTTACAATTGTTTTTATGTATTGTCAAGCGTTATTGTTCTGAATATATATACTGAATCATTCCCGGTCCTAATGCGTCTGTCGGTCTTGCAATAAAATTATGCTTTTCGTAGAATATCTCACGTCCCTTGGCACACATAAGACATAACATCATTCTTGAGCCTTTAATTGTTATAGACTTAACATACGCTATAATATGTTCTATAAGTTCACTTCCGATATGCTTTCCCTGATATTCCGGTATCACTATCAAATCCTGAATGTAGCTTATAACTGCCTTATCTCCGACAACCCTTCCCATTCCTATAGGCTTGTCATCATCAAATACAGTAAACACCTTCACGCTGTTATTAAGTGCTTCCTGTGCCTGGGCTTTTGTAAGCTTTATCCAGCCCACTTTATCACGCAGTCCCAAATATATATTTACATCTTTTACGTCATCAACTATTCTAATCATTTTACATTTATCCTTTAATACACCTTTTTATTTTACCAACCAGTATACAATTTTTTTATATTTATGTCTATAAAAGCATTTTAACTTAAGAAAAAAATGCTATAATAACACATAGGTTTTGCATTTACGATATATCATCAGATGTAAACCTAATAAAATCAATGGAGGCTTATATGATTACTGTTTCAAAAGATAATACAGGGGATTACACATCTATTCAGGAAGCCGTTGATGCTATAAGCAGTTCAACAGTATCAGAGACAATTTTTATTAAAAATGGTACTTATAACGAGCGTGTTGAGATTACACACGATAATATAACTCTTATTGGCGAGTCTATGGATAACGTAATTATAACCAAAGACTATTACGCATTAATGACTATGCCTGATAACTCCAAAAGAGGTACTTTCAGGTCTTATACTTTCTTTGTACACGCCAATAACTTCCACGCTTATAATATTACATTCGTGAATTCATCAGGCTTTGGTACTGAGGTTGGACAGGCTATCGCTGTATATGCCGAGGGTGATAATATCACATTCAAGAACTGCAAGCTTCTTGGTCATCAGGACACTCTCTTTACTGGTCCTCTCCCTCTTAAAGAAAAACAGCCAGGTGGATTTACCGGTCCTACAGAATTCGCACCTAGAATTCCTTCAAGGCAATTATATGAAGACTGCTTTATAAGCGGTGAGATTGATTTCATCTTCGGAAGCGCTACTGCATATTTTAAGAATTGCACATTATATGCCTTAAACCGCAATCAGGAAATCAACAGTTATTATACTGCGCCTTCTACGTATGAAGACCAGAAGTATGGCTATGTATTTGAAAATTGTAATTTCACTGGCAACTGTCCAGACGGAACTTGTTATTTAAGCAGACCTTGGAGAATACATGCAAAGACTGTATTAATCAACTGTGAATATTCCTCTCAGGTTGCTGGCTCTGGCTTTCACGACTGGAACAAGCCTGAAGCACACGAAACAACATTTTATGCTGAATACAATGGACACGGCGATGGCTACAAGCCTGAGGAAAGAGTTGACTTTGCACATATTCTGACAGCAGATGAAGCTGCTATGTATACTAAGAAAAATGTATTAGGAAAAGATTTCAGGTAAAAACAAAAAAGTATCGGAAAGGACCTGCCTTTCCGATACTTTTTATATTACTGTAAATTAATTGTTTCTACCTGCTGTGTTCCAGATAATACTTCAAGCTTCATACCAGAAGCTCCAGCATCTGTTGTTGGAACCTGAAATACTGCTGCCGCTGTATATTCTTCTCCAGCATTGATTGTAACCTTATCAAGATTACATATATCATTCTTTAACATTGACTTATACTGTGTGTAAGTGCCGCTCCCTGCACTAAGCTTCATTGTGACATTAGCTGACTTAGTCGTTGCAGTATATGCTGCTGAGCCTGTATTCTTAATCGTAAACTCAACTGCTACTACCTTACAGCCGCTATCTGCCGGAACGCATACTGCATATGCATCTGTTGGATATCTATCACCTGCTGATACCTTCTTATAACTAACAGTAACACCGCTAAGGCCTAAGGCTTCTGTAATGCTTGCAGCCTTAACACCTGCCTGGGTTGTTCCTGTTGTGCTTGTCGTACCTGCCTGTCCAGCAGCTGTTGTTGACCGCTGGTTAGCTGCTGTTGTACCAGTAGTGTTATTCTTACCAGTAGTTGTTGTACTCTGTCCTGACTTATTAAATGTAGGATTGCTAAGCTTAGAATACTTCCATTCATTAGCATAGGAATGTCTAAGCAGAGTACCTGCTATGTATTCAGCTACAATATCATTCTGTTCATTGTCCATTGTTACATCATTAGCACAGCCTGCCAGCGCAAATACACATACTGCTGACAGGACAGCTACAGCTATCTTCTTCATATAATCTCCATTCCTGCGTTCCTCTAATACGCACCACAATTCAATTCGACTATATGAATTCTATCATAATTTACAATCAAGGTCAAACCAGAACTCAACTCCATCGGAAACATTTCTTACACCACACTGCTTGCCCATAGATTCAACAATTGCCTTAACAATTGAAAGTCCTATTCCGTTACCGCCATACTCTCTTGTTCTGGCTTTATCTACCTTATAGAACTTCTCCCATATATGGTCAATATCCTCCTCAGGTATATTCTTTCCAGAATTGTATACAGTAACCCTTACATTATCTTTATCAATCTGCTCAACATTTACTTTAATAATATTCTCATTACAGCAGTGATTAATTGCATTAGAGATGTAATTAGTTATTACCTCTTCAACCTTGTATTCATCTGCCCATACATAAAGAGGTTCTTCACTCATAAATGTCTGTATTGTAAGCTCCTTCTGCGAAGCCCTTAACTCATTAGCTGCGGCTACTGACTTTACAAGCTCATTAATATCAAATCTTTCCATAACAAGCTCATCTTCACCAAATTCAATCTGGTTAAGGGTAAGAAGCCTCTTTACCATATTATTCATTTTGTTGGCTTCATCTATAATAACATCACAGTAGAAATCCATACTCTCCGGGTCATCTGTAATGCCTTCCTTAAGACCTTCTGCATAGCCCTGAATAAGTGCTATAGGTGTCTTTAATTCGTGCGATACATTTGATAAGAAATCTGTTCTCATCTGCTCAAGCTTTTCCTTCTTGTCAATATCCCTTTGAAGTTCAAGGTTGGCAGACTTAAGCTGTGAAATATTCTCCTCCAGCTTATGGGACATATTATTCATACTCTTTCCCAAAAGTCCTATCTCGCCTTTATCATTGCCCTCATAATGTGCCTCAAAATCAAGGTTAGACATTCTCTCTGCTATATCAGAAAGCTGCTTTATAGGACGTGAGATATATGAGGATAACACAAATGCCGCAACAACACCTATAAGAAGTGTTCCTATACCAACATAAGTTATAAGAGTATTAGAAATGTGCACGTTATCCTTGACACTCTGTATAGGAGTTCTTATAAGAATAAAATTACCATTATCCAATGTTCCCCATAACTCAATATAGTCATCTAACAGACGGCTGTCATATACTTCCTGAACTGTATATTTATCATTCTCAAGTATAATCTCCCTGACTTCATTAGCTCCGTTGCCTGACATATCAATAATCTTTTCAGGAGGTGTCTTCTTATCATCGCTGTTATCAGAATTACCACCAAATGATGATGACTTATCACTATCTGACACATCGCCAAAATCATTTTTCATATTATTATCGTCTGTGCCACTGCCGCGGTTCTGTCCATTTCTGCTATCAGAAGAAGTATCATTATTATCAATGCTTTCCTCTGTATTAGATGAGTCACTATTACTCTTAGATGGTATATTCTGGAAAATGTCATTGTTAAATATACTCTTTTTTAATCTTTCCAGAAGCATCTCATCTCCGTGAGTGCTTACATAAAAAGTCGTCCAGTCACTATTTACTATAATCATAGATATGCCCTTAGAGGTTGATATCTGTTCAAGATTATTCCGTAAATCCGTTTCTGAAATGCTCTCATCAGAATATTGTATACACGCATCATTTACTGAACTATATGCGTTCAACATCTCATGCTGTTTATCTTCCATATAGAACTTTTCTGAAAATATTATATTAAACACAAGAAGAAGAACTATAAGAACACATATCATTCCACCAATCAGCAGGGTTATTTTAAATTTAATCGAATGTTTATTCATCTTGGTATTCCTCAGCTAATAATAAGTTAAATTTCAAACTTGTATCCCATTCCCCATATAGTCTTAATGTAATCGCCCTTATCTCCGAGCTTCTTTCTAAGCTTCTTAACGTGGGTATCTATTGTTCTTGCATCTCCAAAATAGTCATAATTCCATACGTTATTAAGTATCTTCTCCCTTGATAATGCAAGTCCTTTATTATCAACAAAATATGTAAGCAGTTCAAATTCCTTAAAGCTTAAGTCAATCTCCTGTCCGTCAATCTTAACAATATGTGCAGCCTTATCAATAATAATCCCACCTACATCTGTCACCTCACTGCTGTCAATGCTATAGCTTCTTCTAATAAGCGCATCAACTCTTGCTGTAAGAATCTTAGGACTGAATGGCTTTGCTATATATTCATCTGCACCACATTCAAATCCATTTAATTCGCTTGACTCATCGCTCTTAGCTGTAAGCATAATAATAGGCACTTTAGAGTTCTTTCTAATCTCCTTGCATACATCCCAGCCATTCATCTTAGGCATCATAACGTCAAGAATAACAAGTGATATATCCTTATCCGCATAAAATCTGTCAAGTGCTTCCTCACCGTCACCAGCTTCAATAACTATATATCCTTTTCTTGTAAGGAAATCACTTACAAGCTTACGCATTCTGCTTTCATCATCAACCATTAATACTTTTATATTATCCATTGTATACTCCAATCCGTGTTAATAATCACTTTAAATGTGTCTATATAACTTCTATATATTATATAAGGCAAAAGCTAAAGCACATTTTGCCACTCTTTATTGTATATTAAATAATAAGTATGTTAAAAATGTGTCCTTAATGTTAAGAAAATGTGTTTACTGCTTTTAATTACTTCTTTTTATTATTAAGTTCCTGCTCCCTTGCCTTTAAAGACTCCTCTTCTGACTGCAATTCCTGCTGCCACTGGGCATACCTGTTCTGGATAGTAACCTCATAATTTAATATATTAGGGTTAGAACTTGTCTTTAATATTACAAACATTGCAATAATTACTATAACAAGAACAACATTTAATATCATAACCCTTATGAAATTATTCCTGTATTTAGCTGCCTGAATAGACAGATTTCTTAATTCACTCTTAAACTCCATCTGTTCCTTTCGTTTGTCGAGTGCTTCCTGTGTATCCACATTTATCGGGATAGGCTGGATTTTGTCATTAGGTATCTCACTGCTCTTGTATAAAAATGTCTGTAACTGCTTAAGGTAATTCATTCCTATCTGTGTCGAGAATAATTTACGTTCTATTATTTTATTATACAGATTATACACCTGCTTAGGATCTTTCGTATTAGTCTTTGCCGACACATATTTAATAGCATTAAGTTCATCTTTGGCTAACTGGGCATCTTCTTTACTATTAAACTCATACCCGCCAACCATATGCTTCTTAGCTTCTTTGTCCATATGCAGACCTCCTATTCAACAGTAATATCAGCTTCTTCTATCTTTATCACTTTCTTTAATTCACTGTAATCAGTTTCTATCTGAAATCCTATCTTTCCTGCGCTGAAAAATATTGTATCTTCAATATCAAGCACACTCTTATCTATAACTGTCCTGAAGAACTTCTTCATACCAACTGGTGAACAACCACCATGAATATAGCCTGTAAGTGGAAGCAGCTCCTTTGACTTTATCATCTCAATATTCTTCTCACCTACACATTTGGCAGCTTTCTTAAGGTCAAGTTCTTCTGCTACAGGAACCATAAACACATAATGGTTACCGCTCTTGCCTATTGTAACAAGTGTCTTAAATGCTCTCTTAGGGTCTTGTCCAAGTGCCGCCGCAACTTCCACGCCGCTCACTGCACCTGACTCCTTATATTCGTGTACTTTATATTTAATCTTCTTCTGGTCAAGACTTCTCATAACATTAGTCTTATCTGCGGACATAATATATTCCTCCAATTCTATAATAATTGCTTTTAGTCAAAGTATTTAAACTCCCCGCAGGAATTGTAAATTGCTTTCCGTTAATAATTCAATAATTGTAACTGGCATAATAACTTAAGGCTTCTTTTACCAAATAATAACATAATTATTTTCTCCAATCTACATTTCTATCGATTATCATAAATATAATCTTATATGTGTGCAATCGCTCTTAATTTGTTATCTGCATTATACCACAATTTTTGCGCAGCTTTTCAGCGCATACAAAGTTCCGAAAGGAACTTTTAAGATGGGCACTTTTGTGCTTATTATACCACAAAAATAACAGCACTATATATCACACTTTAGTAATATATAATACTGTTATTGTGGCATTATATTTATAATTTTAATATTTTATTTATTATCTATTATTAAATCTTATCACTACATAGAAAATCTACTGCTGTGCACATTCCATTATAATCTTCTCGCACATATCATACCCAAGCTGTGAACTGTTTAATGTCAATGTGTAATTTCGCGCCATTCCCCACTTCTGGTCTGTATAATAACGATAGTTAGTCATACGTCTTTTATCAATATCTGCTGTCATCGCTACAGCCTCAGCTTCTGTGACATTATATAATCTGCATATTCTCTTTACTTTTTCAGGCATATCTGCGTGTATGAAAATATTAATAACATCTGTCCTGTCTTTTAATATATAATCAGCATTCCTTCCTATAATTACACAGCTATCATTTTCTGCTATTTCAAGAATTACTTTTCTCTGAGCCTCATACACCATATCTTCTACTGATTTTCCTGTTATATCACGTCCAGTAAGTGCATATGCAAACAACCCTTTTTTAGGTGATAGTTCTGCATTCTGACTGATATACTCTTGTGAAAATCCTGACTTTTCTGCTATCTGGCTGATTATATCTTTATCATAATACTTAATTCCCAGCTTCTTAGCGACTTCTTCTCCAATAAATCGTCCACCGCTTCCAAACTCCCTGCTGATTGTAATAATTTTCTTTGCCATATGTAAGCCTCCTCATTCAATTAAAACTTTTCTTATTTCAGATTTGTCACAGACCAATTCATTTTATGAATTTATTCACTTAACTTCTCTACTTTATTTTTTCTGATTTTCTTTAAAAATACATATCCAGCCAGACAAGCGATAATCTCTGTTATTGGAAACGCCCACCAGATAAGCGATACACCAGCCTGTCCATTTCTTACAAAAGCAGAAAATATCCCCGCCAATGGCAATATTATAATAAGCTGTCTAAGAAGCGATATAACAAGTGACTCTATTCCGCCATTTAACGCCTGATAAATTCCCTGATAGGCAACATTTATTCCTGCAAATATAAAACTTATCGAAATAATTCTCATTGCTCCTATGAAATATTCTCTTGACTGCCCTGCATTAAATAAAGCTGCAAATGCACCTGGAAAAATCTCTGTAATCGCTACCCCTGCAATCATAAGTACAATTGTATATATAAGACCATATTTTATTCCGTCTTCTATTCTCTTTCTACTGCCCATTCCATAAGCAAATGCTATTATTGGTGTAATTGCATCTCTTAAGCCAAAAGCTAAGAACAATACAAACTGCTGTACTTTATAAAATAGTCCATATGCCGTCTGTGCAGAAGGATTGAACTTCAAAATCAAATTCATAACATAAACCATAATAGACATAAGTGCCTGTGCTATAATTGCTGGAAGTCCGATTGCATAAATTTCTTTTATAATTCCGGCATCTGGTTTCATATATTTAACACTATGCTCAAATTCCTTATTTAATTTCATATGGAAAATAAATAATAATCCTGCCGATACAACCTGACCAATAACTGTTGCATATGCAGCACCTTTTACTCCCATCTGTGGAACAGGTCCTATACCATATATCATAATTGGGTCCAGAACAATATTTACAACTGCTCCAACTACCTGTCCTATTGTGGAATAAAGCGAACGTCCTGTTGCCTGCAATAATTTCTCAAACAACGAAAAGAATATAATTCCAAAGGAAATAACACAACATATTCTAAGATAGCTTACTCCCATTGAAATAACTTCTGTATCAACTGTCTGTGAAGAAATATATGCTTTCACTCCAAAAATACCAAATAATAAACATACTGCATAAATAATTACGCCAAGAAACAGACTGTTTCCTGCAACCTTGGCAGCTTTCTTGTTATTACCTTGTCCAAGCGTTCTTGCAAGAAGTGCATTTGTTCCTACACCTGTTCCAATTCCTATTGCCACCATAAGCATTTGAACAGGAAATACCAATGTCAGTGCATTAAGTGCCGCTTCACTTCCAACTTTCATATTTCCAACAAATGCACTGTCTACAATATTGTAAACCGCCTGTAATGCCATTGATAAAATCATTGGTATACCCATCTGTACCATAAGCTTATTTACTGGCATTTCTCTCATTCTGTTACTTTCTGCCATCAAAATCCTCCTTTTTCCGCATAAAAAAAGTGTGTATTTATCCCGTAAGCTGGACTTACGCTGATAAGCTACACACTTTTTAATGACATTATATAATTATAAAATTGCGTATAATTACGCACAAAAAAACGAGCAGCAAAACTGGATTTACGCTAGTCTGCTACTCGTTTGTTAGATATTATATTTCTTATTTTTCCTAAATTGCAATAACAAGTTGGACACTAGCTATGCAGCATCCACTTGATAGATTTTATCCAGTTCTTCCTCGAATAGCTCATCTGAGGTTTTATATCCTAAAAGCTTTCTTGGAAGACTGTTAATCCAGGTTTCAACATCAATGATAGCCTGGATATCGAACTGATCAATTCGTTTACCTTTTGGTATAAACCTTCTGATTAATCCGTTATGCCGTTCAACTGATCCTTTCTCACAAGAGGTGTAAGGGTGGGCATAGTATACAAGCGTTTCTGATACAGCTTCTAAGTTTGATAGATCAGCAAACTCAGAACCATTGTCAGTCGTTATTGTTTTAAATACTTCATTGAAGTGCTCTTCATAATGGGTCTTCAACTCAAAGAATGCATTAAGAACTGTATCCGCATTCTTATTAGCTAGGGGAATAATCAAGAATTCACGGGTCATTCGCTCAACCATTGTCAGCAAAACCTTATCGTCTTTGGTCTTTGCACCTAAGACAAGGTCGCATTCCCAATGACCGAATTCTTCACGGTTATTTATATATGAAGGGCGTTCTTCAATACTTCTGCCAAGCTTTCTTTTGTTATCCTTTGCATAAATTTGCTTAGGCTTTCTAGAAAGCTTTTCAGGAAGATGATGGTTCTTGATTTCAATTAGTCCAGCATCAACATAGTTGTAAAGTGTTTTTACACAGACCATTTCTTCTCTGGTGAATTTGCCTTCTGTAATAGCTCTACCATAACAGGCATCGAGGGACCAATCATCATTGAAGAAATGATTTGAAACATAGTTAATGAACTTTGATTTTGTAATAAAATCATAAGTTCTGCAAGAGTTGCGGCGGTTGGCTTCATATGCAGCCTGACCAGCCTTGGCTCTATAATGTGGAGAATGATTCTTATACATAAGAATTGTTCCACGCTTAATTTCATTTGATACAGTTGTTGGTGAACAGCCGATTTCCCTGGCAATTGCACGAATGGAATAACTATCTTTAATACGAAGTTGAATAATAACACGCTCCTCAAATGAAAGATGTTTCCCCTTTTTATGAGAAGATGTGGTATAATGTAATTGGCTCATAAGCATGCTCCTTTGATTGTG
>JBNMLJ010000051.1:0-17261 GCA_050874785.1 Lachnospira sp. | reverse complement strand
TCTTTCAGGTGGTCAGAGACAGAGAGTTGCTATGGGACGTGCTATCGTTCGTAGCCCTAAGGTATTCCTTATGGATGAGCCTCTTTCAAACCTTGATGCTAAGTTAAGAGTTCAGATGCGTGTTGAGATTTCTAAGCTTCATAAGAGATTACAGACAACAATCATCTACGTTACACATGACCAGACAGAAGCTATGACACTTGGTACAAGAATCGTAGTTCTTAAGGATGGTATTATTCAGCAGGTAGATACACCTCAGAACCTTTACAATACACCTAACAACATCTTCGTTGCTGGTTTCATTGGATCACCTCAGATGAACCTTATTGATGCTACAGTATCTCAGGAAGGTTCACAGGCAGTTCTTAAGATGAGCGATGAAGTTACTATCAAACTTCCAGCTGAGAAGAGCAAGAAGCTTATCGATGAAGGTTATGTTGGAAAGACAGTTGTAGTTGGTATTCGTCCAGAAGATGTTAAAGATGATCCAGAATTTATCGCTGCTCATCCAGATACAAAGTTTAAGTCAACAATCAGAGTATATGAATTACTTGGTGCTGAAGTTAACCTTCACTATGAAATCGGTGATGTTACATGCACAGCTAAGGTTAATCCTAGAACAACAGCTCGTCCTGGTGATGAAGTTGAATTCGCTATGGATGTTGCAAGACTTCATGTATTCGATAAGGAAACAGAAATGGTAATTACTCACTAATTACTATACATAATTGGATATTTATATTATTTAATTATAATTATTTTATAAAATTTAGAGGAAGTGTATAATTTCTATACATTTCCTCTTTTTTTTTTTGTCATTTTGCTTTACAATAATATAGTAAATGTCAAAAAGATGCGAAGGAATGGAGTATAATATGATTTCAAATCAGATTTTACAGACAACCGTTGATGGGTTAAAAGAAATATCACGAGTTGATTTATGTGTTATTGATGCAGAGGGCAAGGTTGTAGCTAAGACATTTGATAATGTTGCTGAATGTACAGCAGATGCACTTGTATTTATAGATTCACCAGCAGATAGTCAGGTGGTTAATGGATATCAGTTCTTTAAGGTTGTTGAAGATGGCAATCTTGAGTATATAATATTAGCTAAAGGAACAAGTGATGATGTATTTATGTTAGGAAAGCTTGCAGCATTCCAGATACAGAATCTTTTAGTCGCTTACAAGGAAAGATTTGATAAGGACAACTTTATTAAGAATCTTCTTCTTGATAATCTTCTCAGGGTTGATATGTATACAAGAGCTGAGAAACTCCATATTGATACAGATGTAAAGAGAGTTGTGTATATTATTGAGACTAAGCACGAGAAAGATACTAATGCATTAGAAACAATCAGAACTTTATTTGCTTCAAGAACAAGGGATTTTATTACAGCAGTTGACGAGAAGAGTATAATACTTGTCAGAGAGGTTAAGAGTAATGAAACTTACGAAGACCTTGATAAGACAGCAGAAGTTATTATAGATATGTTAAATACAGAGGCTATGAGTTCTGCACATATTGCCTATGGTACTATTGTTAATGATATAAGAGAAGTATCACGTTCTTACAAGGAAGCTAATATGGCTCTTGATGTAGGAAAGATATTCTATAGTGACAAGAATGTTGTTGCATATAACAGACTTGGTATTGGACGTTTAATATATCAGCTTCCACTTCCGCTTTGTCAGATGTTCATAAGAGAGATATTTGACGGAAAGTCACCTGATGATTTAGACGAGGAGACATTATCAACAATTAACAAGTTCTTTGATAACAGCCTTAATGTATCAGAGACATCAAGACAGTTATATATCCACAGAAATACTCTTGTATACAGGCTCGATAAGCTTCAGAAGACTACAGGTCTTGATTTGAGAGTGTTTGATGATGCCATAACATTTAAGATTGCGCTTATGGTAGTTAAATATATGAAATATATGGAAAGCAAAGATACATACTAATTTGGAGGAATATTAACAATGATTATAATGGAAGATGTTACCAAAACGTATACATCTGGAGTTCCTGCTCTGAACGGAATTAATCTTCACGTTCAGAAAGGAGAATTCGTATTTATAGTAGGTAAGAGTGGTTCAGGTAAGTCAACTCTTATAAAGCTTCTTCTTAAGGAACTTGACCCAACATCGGGTAAGATATACGTTAATAAAAAGTACCTTAATAAACTTACAAGAAAGAAATTGCCATATCTTAGAAGAGATATCGGTGTTGTATTTCAGGATTTCAGACTTTTGCCAGACCGTAATATATACGATAATATTGCATTTGCACAGAAGGTTGTCGAAGCTCCTAATAAGAAGATTAAAAGCAGGGTTCTTGCTATGCTTTCAATGGTAGGACTTCTTGACAAGTATAAGTCATTTCCTAATGAGTTATCAGGTGGTGAACAGCAGAGAGTTGCCATAGCCAGAGCGCTGGTTAATAAGCCAGCTATCTTATTGTGCGATGAGCCTACAGGTAACCTTGACCCAGCGAACTCTAACGAGATTATGAAGATATTGGATCAGGTTAACAAGCAGGGAACAACAGTGCTTGTTGTTACTCATAATATGGAGATAGTTCAGCAGATGAAGAAGAGAACTATTACTATGAGCGAAGGCAAGATTATCAGTGATTTGGAAAAAGGTGGTTATTTCTATGAAGATTAGATCGTTATTTTATCATATTAAAGACGGATTAAAGAACATCTATCGTAATAGATTGTTCTCTCTTGCGTCTATAGCAACAATTACAGCGTGTATATTCCTTTTTGGTGTATTCTATGCGCTTGTATCGAATTTTCAGTATATGATTCATAAGGCTGAGAATGAAGTATGTGTAACAGTATTTTTCGATGAAGGACTTACAGATGCAGATATTAAGAAGCTTGGCGATACAATAAGCCAGCGTAATGAAGTGTCAAGAATTCATTACACATCAGCAGATGAAGCATGGGAGAATTACAAGGCTGAGTATTTTAAAGACTACCCAGAACTTGCAGAGGGCTTCAAAGATGATAATCCTCTTGCTAATTCTTCATCATATGAGATATATCTTAATGAGGCTTCAAGTCAGGCTACACTTGTAACATACCTTGAAAATCTTGATGGTATAAGACAGGTTAACCGTTCAGAAGCAACAGCAAGCGGACTTGCGAGTGCCGCAAGACTTGTTAGTTACATAGCAATAGCAATTATTGTTATTCTTCTTGCAGTATCTATATTCCTTATTACTAACACAATTGTAATAGGTATTACTGTGCGTAAAGAAGAAATTTCTATTATGAAGTATATAGGTGCTACAGATGCGTTTGTTAATGCACCATTCTTCGTAGAAGGTATTGTAATTGGACTTGTTGGTTCAATTATTCCAATAGTTATTCTTAGATTTGTATATGAGAATATTATTAATTTCGTTATGAATAAGTTCTCGATACTTCAGAATATTCTAGCATTTATGCCAGTTAATGATGTATTCAGAATACTGGTTCCAGTAGGAATTCTGCTTGGTATCGGAATTGGTGCATTAGGAAGCTTCTTTGCCGTAAGAAAGCATGCTAATGTATAGCAGATAATATTAGCCAGACATAGGACTGCTGCATTGAATTATATGATTATGTATTATATATGAAGATTATATTATGTGATTGTATATGATATGTGGAAGTCCTATTTAAAAATAAAAAGGTATCTGACAGTATAGATGATTATTCTATTTTTAAGCGGCTGTTGGTGTGATTTTATAAATGGTCTGGCTGAATGGAGGAGTTGTATGAGGAGAGCATTAGCAAAAAGGCTTATTCCATTGTTGATGGTACTTGTGCTTGTAATACCATATTTTGCAGTGTCATATTATGATGTATATGGAGATGATAAGCAAAATCTCAATGATGCTAACAGCAAGAAACAAGATTTGCAGAGCCAGTATGAACAGACAGAGAAAATAATTGAAGATTTAAAGGCACAGAACGATGATATGATAGCTTATATCGCCCAGCTTGATGCGCAGATGTCCAGCGTTGACGGTGAGCTTAACGAGGTTAATGAGCAGGTTGATCAGATAGAGGCTGAGATAGCAGATACAGAAGAAAAGCTTGCACAGGCAGAGATTGAAGCAGAAGAACAGTATAGTTCAATGAAGCTTAGAATTCAGTTTATGTATGAACATAATGATGAAACATATTTTGCATTGCTTATGAATTCCCAGAGTATGGGTGATATGCTTAATAAGGCAGAATATATTACAAAAATCTCACAGTATGATAGGGAAATGCTTGAAAAATATAATGCTACTGTTACTTATATAACTGTCGCCAAAGCACAGTTAGAAACAGACAGGGAGACACTTGTAACAAAGCAGGAGGAGCTTGAAGATAAGAGAGCTTCACTTTCATTGCTTGAGTCAACTAAGAAGAGTGAAATGGCTTCATTGCAGAAGAATAAGCAGCAGCAGGAAGATTACAAAGCTAAGATAGAAGCAGATATAAAGGCTCAGGACGAATATATTGCCAAGATAGAGGCAGAGATTAAGGCTAAGGAGAACAGTGGAAGTGCCAATGTTGTAAAATACGATGGTGGAAAGTTCAAATGGCCTACAGAGTCAACAAGAATAACTTCAAATTATGGTGATACAGAGGGCAGAAGCTCTCCACATAAGGGAATTGATATCGGTGCGCTTAACAGAGGCGTTGCGGGTGATGCTATATATGCGGCGTATGATGGTGATGTGGTAATTGCCACATTTAGTTCATCAGCGGGTAATTATATTATGATTAATCACGGTGGTGGATTGTATACAAGATATCTGCATGCTTCAAAGCTTCTTGTCAGTGCAGGAACACACGTAACTAAGGGACAGAAGATAGCACTTATGGGAACAACAGGTGATTCTGACGGAGTTCACTTACATTTTGATGTAAGATATAACGGCAGTTATGTTTCACCTTGGAACTACCTGAGTAAATAAATATTAATAAATGCAGAGGCATATAGATATGGACAATGAAAATAACAACATTTATTCAAATGATAATGCCAATAGTGATAATCCGGAAAATATTGGCAATTTGTATGGAATGAATGATTTAAGAAGAAATGCACAGCCACCAAGAAAGAAGAAATCACAAGGCTTTGCGAGTGGAATGATTATCGGCGCTGTATCAGCATTTATGGCTGTTGTGCTTCTTATATTAAGCGTTGCATCAGTGTGCATAGCCAAAGGCTACATTCATATAGGCGTTAATGGAGATGTATATATACAATCTGATGCAGTCACAGATTCAGATGGAATTGGAAGCGAGGTAGAAGGCAAGCTTAATGCAATTGATTCGGTGCTTGACTCATTCTATTTTGGTGATGTAGATGATGAAACTGCCAAAGATAACATTTACAAGGCATACCTCAGTTCATATGGTGACAAGTATACCGTGTATTATACAGCAGATGAATATAAAGCCTTAAAGGAGTCAACAGATGGCAAGTTCTATGGTATAGGAGCAGTCTGCCAGCTCAGCGATGAGGGCGGAGTTCTTCTTGTAGATGTGTATGATAACGGCGCTGGTTATCAGGCTGGACTTAGGAGTGGCGACAGGGTTGTAAATGTTGATGGCAGGGACATAACAGATATGGAGCTTTCATCAGCCGTTGCGCTTATTAAGGGCGAGAAGGGCACATCTGTTACGCTGGAAGTCATTCGTGGAACTGAGAAAATGACATTTTCTGCGGTAAGAGATGCTGTTGAAGCAAAGACAGTGGCATACACACTTCTTGATAATAATATTGGTTATCTTTCAATATCACAGTTTGAGGAGGTAACAACAAAGCAGTTTAAGGCGGCTGTTGAAGATTTGCAGTCACAGGGTATGAAAGGACTTGTAATCGACATAAGAGATAATCCGGGTGGATTGCTTGATACAGTTGTAAGTATGCTCAAATATATGCTTCCTGACGGACTTATTGTGTATACAGAGGATAAGCAGGGCAACAGAAAAGAGTATAAAGGTCAGGACAATGATGAGTTCAATCTGCCACTGGCGGTCCTTGTAAATGGCAATAGTGCCAGTGCCTCAGAGATATTTGCCGGTGCTATACAGGATTATGGCAAAGGAACGATAATCGGAACCCAGACATACGGCAAGGGAATTGTTCAGACAGTTAAGCCGCTTACAGACGGAAGCGCGATAAAGTTCACAATTGCCAAGTATTTCACACCAAAGGGACAGGATATACACGGAAAAGGTGTTACTCCGGATATGGTAGTAGAATACGATACTGACGCAGATATTGATACCCAGCTTGATGCGGCAATTAAGAATGTGGAAGCACAGATTAATTAAATATATGCAAATGGAAAATATATCTGAATAAAATATATAATTAGGAAATGTATATAGACTGTAAAATTGAAAGATATATAGGATGTATCTGGATTATATAATTGGGAAATATATGAAACAAAGATATACAAATAAACATATATAAATTAAAGTAAGCCTGATGGCTGATATGCGGATTGGCAGTTTGTTGAAAGCTGTGGCATATCAGCAGTCAGGTACTTTTTATTATAAAGTAAAACAAATGTTCTGTTTTTGATAGACAAAGTCATTTATTTGTAGTAAAATCAATATAAGAGTACATACTATTAAATAATATTGTTGTTGACTATTTTACTATAGATTAGCGAAGGGAGAAGGCATTATGGAATTCAAGTTACACGCTCCTTATGAACCGACAGGAGATCAGCCCCGTGCAATAGAGAAGCTTGTGCAGGGATTTGAAGAGGGTAATCAGTTTGAAACACTTGTCGGTGTTACAGGTTCTGGTAAGACATTTACTATGGCGAACATAATACAGCACGTGCAGAAGCCAACACTTATTATCAGTCATAATAAGACATTGGCGGCGCAGTTATATAGCGAGATGAAGGAGTTCTTTCCAGAAAATGCAGTAGAGTATTTTGTCAGTTATTACGATTATTACCAGCCTGAGGCTTATGTGCCACAGAGCGATACTTATATAGCCAAGGATTCTTCGATTAATGATGAGATAGATAAGTTAAGACATTCAGCAACAGCGGCATTGTCAGAGAGAGATGATGTTATTATAGTAGCGTCAGTTTCTTGTATATATGGTCTTGGTGCGCCTATTGATTATAAGAATATGGTTATCTCACTTCGTCCGGGTATGGAGAAAGACAGAGATGAGATGATAAGAAAGCTTATCGACATACAGTATATGCGTAATGATCAGGATTTTAAGCGAGGAACGTTCAGGGTAAGGGGAGATGTTGTAGAGATATATCCGTCAGCTTCCAGTGGAGATGCTGTGAGAGTGGAGTTCTTTGGCGATGAGATAGACAGAATAAGTGAGATTGACTCGCTCACCGGAGAAGTTAAGTGTAATCTTGACCATGTTGCTATATTCCCTAATTCGCATTATGTAGTAGAGAAAGATAAGATGAATAATGCGATAGAGAATATTAAGGAAGAACTTGCGGAGAGGATAAAGTATTTTAAGAGCGAGGATAAGCTTCTTGAGGCACAGAGAATAGAGGAGAGAACTAATTTTGATATAGAGATGATGCAGGAAACAGGCTTCTGTTCGGGCATTGAGAATTATTCAAGACATTTAGCAGGACTTCCGGCAGGGTGTCCGCCATATACGCTTATGGACTATTTTCCAGATGATTTTATGATAATCGTTGATGAGTCGCATATTACTATTCCGCAGATAAGGGGTATGTATGCAGGCGATCAGGCAAGAAAGACAACACTTGTTGATTATGGCTTCAGGCTTCCTTCTGCAAAGGATAACAGACCGCTTAATTTTCAGGAGTTTGAGAGCAAGATATCACAGATGCTTTTCGTATCTGCTACACCTAGCAAGTATGAGGAAGAACACGAGCTTATGAGGGCAGAGCAGATTATAAGACCTACGGGACTTCTTGATCCTGAAATATCAGTAAGACCTATAGATGGACAGATTGATGACCTTATCAGTGAGATTAATAAGGAAGTTGAGAAGAAGAATAAGATACTTGTGACTACACTTACCAAGCGAATGGCAGAAGACCTTACAGATTATCTTAAGGAAGTTGGTATAAGGGTTAAGTATCTGCACGCTGATATTGATACACTTGAAAGACAGAAAATTATAAGGGATATGCGACTTGACGGATTTGATGTGCTTGTCGGTATCAATCTGCTCCGAGAGGGACTTGATATTCCAGAGATAAGTCTTGTGGCTATTCTTGATGCTGATAAAGAGGGCTTCTTAAGAACGGAGACTTCACTTATCCAGACGATAGGACGAGCTGCCAGAAATGCAGAGGGACACGTTATTATGTATGCAGATACGATAACAGAGTCTATGGAGAAGGCTATATCTGAGACGGAAAGACGTAGAAAGATACAGCAGGAGTACAACGAGGCACACGGAATAACCCCTCAGACCATAAAGAAGGCAGTAAGAGATCTTATAAGCATATCTAAGGCGGCAGATGCTGACAGCTCTAATGGAAAGCTTGATGTAGATTATGAGTCTATGAGCATTAAAGACCTTGAAAAGGTTAAGAAGCAGATTGAAAAGAATATGCGTAAGGCTGCGGCAGAGCTTGACTTTGAGCAGGCGGCTATGCTTCGTGATAAGATGATTGAGATTAATAAGTATATTTATGAGGATAAGAAGTCAGGCAGATAGAACTAATATCTATTATGCCAGATGAAAAAAGCTTTATGTACCTGAGGTGATTAAGGCTTAAGGAAGAAGAAATAACGGAGAAAATAGAATATGGAAAAAGGCGATTATAGGAATTATATAAGAATAAGAGGTGCAAGTGAGCATAATCTTAAAAATATTGATGTAGATATACCAAGGGACAGCCTTGTGGTACTTACAGGTCTGTCAGGTTCAGGTAAGTCAAGTCTTGCCTTTGATACTATATATGCAGAAGGCCAGAGAAGATATATGGAGTCGTTATCTTCATATGCAAGACAATTCCTGGGACAGATGGAAAAGCCAGCGGTAGAGAGCATAGAAGGACTTTCACCAGCTATTTCAATAGACCAGAAGTCAACTAATAGAAACCCACGTTCAACTGTTGGAACTGTTACAGAGATATATGATTATTTCAGATTATTGTATGCAAGAATAGGTACACCACATTGTCCAAAGTGTGGCAAAGTAATCAATAAGCAGACCGTAGACCAGATGGTTGATACAATTATGGAGCTTCCAGAAAGAACTAAGATACAGATATTAGCACCAGTTGTAAGAAGAAGAAAAGGTGAACACAAGAAGCTTTTTGAACAGGCTAAAAAGAGCGGTTATGTAAGAGTAATTGCCGATGGCAATATGTATGAGCTTACAGATGAGATAAATCTTGATAAGAATAAGAAGCATAATATTGAGATAGTAATTGACCGTCTTGTAGTTAAAGAAGGCATTAACAAAAGACTTACAGACTCAATAGAAACAGCACTTAAACTTGCAGAGGGGCTTATGACAGTTGATGTAATAGATGGAGAGCCAATTAACTTTTCGCAGAGCTTTTCGTGTCCTGACTGCGGCATAAGCATAGATGAGATAGAGCCAAGAAGCTTTTCGTTCAATAATCCATTTGGCGCGTGTCCAGATTGTTACGGACTTGGTTATACAATGAATTTTGATGCAGAGCTTCTTATACCTGATGAGTCATTGAGTATAGATGAGGGCGCAATTGTCGGAATAGGCTGGCAGTCTGTAAAAGATGAGGGAAGCTTTTCAAGGGCTATTATGAATGCACTTGCAAAGGAGTACAATTTCAGTCTTGCAACACCATTTAAAGATTATCCGGATGATATTAAGGATATGATTATAAATGGTACTAAGGGCAGAAGTGTTAAAGTACATTATAAGGGTCAGAGAGGCGTTGGAGAGTATGATATAGCATTTGAAGGTCTTATCCATAATATGGAGAAAAGATACAGAGAAACTTATTCAGACAGTGCAAAACAGCAGTATGAGGAATTTATGCGCATAAGACCTTGTAAATCCTGCCACGGACAGAGATTAAAGCCATCTTCTCTTGCTGTTACAATAGCTGATAAGAATATATATCAGATTACAGATATGTCTATTGTCAAATTAAAGAAGTTCTTAGATGAGCTTGAACTTACAGATAGACAGAAGTTCATCGGTGCGGAAATACTTAAGGAGATTAAGTCAAGAATACAGTTCCTTATGGATGTAGGACTTGATTATCTTTCATTATCAAGAGCTACAGGTACGCTTTCAGGTGGTGAGGCACAGAGAATAAGACTTGCAACACAGATAGGTTCAGGACTTGTTGGAGTGGCTTATATACTTGATGAGCCAAGTATCGGACTTCATCAGAGGGATAATGACAAGCTGCTTGGAACACTTATACATTTACGTGACCTTGGTAACTCAGTTATTGTTGTTGAACACGATGAAGATACTATGCGTGCCGCAGATTATATTGTAGATATAGGACCGGGAGCTGGACGTAATGGTGGAGAAGTTGTTGCGACAGGAACAGCGGCAGATATTATGGCGTGCAAGGACTCGCTTACAGGTGCATATCTCAGCGGTAGAATTAAAATTCCAGTACCAGCTAAGAGAAGAAAGCCAACAGGCTGGATAACAGTTAAGGGTGCAAGGGAGAATAATCTTAAGAATATTGATGTTGATATACCACTTGGAGTATTTACCTGTGTAACCGGTGTATCAGGTTCAGGAAAGAGTTCCCTTGTAAATGAAATTCTGTATAAGCACCTTGCTAAGTCCTTAAACCGTGCAAGATGTATAGCAGGTGACCACGATGATATCATAGGAATTGAACAGCTTGATAAGGTTATAGATATTGACCAGTCGCCAATAGGAAGAACTCCACGTTCTAATCCGGCGACATATACAGGCGTATTTGATATGATAAGGGATTTATTTGCTTCGACAACAGATGCCAAGGAAAGAGGCTATAACAAGGGACGTTTCAGCTTTAATGTAAAGGGTGGACGTTGTGAGGCTTGTTCGGGAGATGGTATTATCAAGATAGAAATGCATTTCCTTCCAGATGTATATGTGCCTTGTGAAGTGTGTGACGGAAAGCGCTATAACAGAGAAACGCTTGAAGTTAAGTACAAGGGAAAGAGCATATATGACGTGCTTGATATGACAGTTGAGGATGCAGTTGATTTCTTTGAAAATGTTCCATCTATCAGAAGAAAAATAGAAACACTTAATGATGTCGGACTTTCATACATTAAGTTAGGACAGCCATCTACAGAGCTTTCAGGTGGTGAAGCGCAGAGAATAAAGCTTGCTACAGAGCTTTCAAAGAGAAGTACAGGAAAGACTATATATATTCTTGATGAGCCTACAACAGGACTTCATTTTGCTGATGTCCATAAGCTTGTCGATATACTTCATAAGCTTGCAGAGGGTGGCAACACAGTTGTTGTTATTGAGCATAATCTTGATGTCATTAAGACAGCAGACTATATTATAGATATGGGACCAGAAGGCGGCGACAGAGGTGGTACAGTTATCGCAAAGGGTACACCAGAAGAAGTTGCTAAGGTTAAGAAGTCTTATACGGGACAGTATGTTAAGAAGTATCTGTAAAGAGGCAGCTTTGCATATGCTTATAAATGATATGAAGTTTAAAAGGTGACATTTAATTACTAGGAGAAGAAAATGGTATCAGGCATTATATTTGATATGGATGGTATTCTTATAGATTCAGAAAGGCAGTCTAATGAGGGCTGGCTCTGGGCGGCAGAGCAGCTGGGAGTGGATATGCCTATATGGCTTATAGACAGCTTTAAGGGTGCTCCAGCGGTTCTTTGCCGTAAGTTCTTTGATGATTATTATAAAGGCGCGATAGACTATGAAGAAACTAAACAGCTTAGAACACAGTATGTATACAAGCTAAGGGAAACAGAAGGTATTCCTGTTAAAAAGGGCGTAAAGGACATATTTGAATATATAAGAAATAATGGACTTAAGTGTGCTGTTGCTACATCGACAAGGCGTGAAAGTGCAGAGAGAACACTTCATACAATAGGAGTATGGGATTATCTGGATGCAGTAGTATATGGAGATGAGGTAGAACACGGAAAGCCGGAGCCGGATATATTCTTACGTGCCGCTAAGGCAATAGGTGTAAGACCAGCAGAGGCGATAGTGGTTGAAGATAGTATCAACGGCATTAAAGCCGGATATGCGGCAGATATGAGAGTTGTCCATATTCCTGATACAATAGCAATAGATGATGATATCAGGAAGCTTACATATATGGTATGTACTGACCTTAATGGACTTATTGATATTGTGGAAAGCATTAATAAACCAGTTATTAACAGGAAAAATGTTATCAATGCATTTGCAGAGTATGTAAGAAATTACGACCCATCAGATGAAAAGATAAAGCTTAAGATAGACCATACTTACAGAGTAGCAGGATTATGCCAGAGTATTGCAAAATCACTTGGCTTAAGTGAAGCAGATGTAGATATTGCGTGGCTTCTGGGAATGTTGCACGACATAGGAAGATTTGAGCAGATAAGGCGTTTTGGCACATTCAGCGATGCAGATTCTGTAGACCACGCAGAATTCGGAGCAGACCTGTTGTTTAAGGAAGGTCTTATAAGGAAGTTTGCAGAAGGGTATTATGAAGAATGTGAGCTTGCAAGTCCAGGGAATGAAGAAGCTGGACAGGCATACATCAGGCAGGAAGATTGTCAGAAAGGCAAGCTGAATAGCAGACAAGGAAATTGTCTGCTTACACAGTCGGATAATCAGTCTGATAATTGTCAGGAAGAACGGAAAATTAAAGAATTCTTAGTTAATAATGATGCAACGACTGGTGATGATGAGCAGATAATAAAAAATAATGAGCACCACAATAAAGATACAGGACTTCTTGAACTTGCTATAAGACAGCATAACAAGTACCGTGTAAAGGAAGGTTTGACAGATAGAGAGCTTATGTTCTGCAATATACTGCGTGATGCAGATAAGGTTGACATATTTAAGGTAAATGCAGATATTCCTATGGAGATTATATATGATGTAACAACAGAGGAACTTAAGAATGGAGTTATAACCAAAGAGGTAATAGACAGCTTTTACAAGAAAGAAACAGTACTTAAAAGTGTAAGAAAGAGTGCAGTTGACCATATAGTAGGACATATATCACTGCTTTTTGAACTTGTATATCCAGAAAGCTACAGACAGGCCAAGGAGCAGGGGTATGTATATAAGCTTCTTGATTTTAAGTCAGATATACCTGAGGTTAATGCAGAATTTGACGATATGAGGAAATATGTGGATGAGTTCCTTAAGGAAATATAAAGCTGTATAAATCTGTAATTTAAGCAGTATTAGCATACAACAGGTTAATAACAGGAGGTTGTGTTATATGGGCTTGAATGATACAAGTAAATTTATAAGCCTGATACTTAGACACAAGCCAGAAACAATAGGAATTACTCTTGATGAGCACGGCTGGGCAGATGTATCAGAGCTGATAAATGGAATAAAAAAGACCACACCATTTAATATGGAAATGCTTGAAGAAATTGTAAAGACGGATAACAAACAAAGATATTCTTTTAATGAAAATAAAACACTCATAAGGGCTAATCAGGGGCATTCAATACCTGTTGACGTAGAACTTAAAAAGGTTACGCTGCCAGAGTTCTTGTATCACGGTACAGGAGAAAAGTATGTTGCCTCAATAGATAATAGTGGACTTATACCTAAGAGCAGATTGTATGTTCATTTGTCAGATGATATTGAAACAGCAGTCAAAGTTGTCAGCAGACACGGAAAGCCAGTTGTTTATAAAGTATCTGCAAAGGCAATGGCTGACACTGGATTGGTATTTTTCCTGTCTGTAAATGGGGTGTGGCTTACAAAAGCTGTGCCAAAGGAATATTTAACCAAGATACAGGAAGGTTAAATAATAGTCATAATATTGTAATATTCAATTCCATAATCTGAATAGGTCTGAGACTCGGCAGGTTAAATAATGGTCAGCGTATTATAATATTGAAATAAAGATTGAAGAATGGGCTTGTCTTTATACCGCTTGTTTACTATAATAAATGTATATATGAGTTGTAGATGTGTTTATATGTGCTGATATATACTTTGAAAGCAATAGGAAGAAATATAAGACAATAAAGGCAGTAAATTGCTATACATAAATTGTTATGTAAAATATCTGATTTATGTATGTGTGATATTTATATGTATGTTATTTATATATGCGTATTGTGTCTGGATATTTGTTATGATTAGCTGATTAAAGTGTAGAAATGCATATATAATATATCTTCGGCGCAAACTTATGATTAGGAAAGGGACAATATGAATCAGGAAAAGGTTATAGTTATTGACTTTGGCGGACAGTACAACCAGTTAGTTGCACGTCGTGTCCGTGAATGTAACGTATATTGTGAGATATATTCTTACAAAACACCTCTTGAGCAGATTAAGGCGATGAACCCTAAGGGAATTATCCTTACAGGTGGTCCAAATAGCTGCTATGAAGAAGGTGCACCTACTTGTACTAAAGAGCTTTTTGAACTTGGTGTTCCAGTGCTTGGATTATGTTATGGTGCTCAGCTTATGCAGCACGTTCTTGGCGGCAAGGTTGAGAAAGCTCCAGTAAGAGAGTATGGAAAGACAGAGACATTTGTTGATAAGAGCAGTGCTTTATTTGGAGATGTTTCAGAGAAGACTATCGTGTGGATGAGCCATTTTGACTACATTTCACAGGTTGCTCCAGGATTTAAGATAATAGCACACACAGCAGACTGTCCGGTGGCAGCAGCAGAGTGTGCAGAAAAGAATCTTTATGCAATCCAGTTCCATCCAGAAGTTCTTCATACACAGGAAGGTACTAAGATGCTTCACAACTTTGTGCGTGGAGTATGTGGATGTGCTGGCACTTGGAAAATGGATGCATTTGTTGAGAATACTATTAAGGAAATACGTGAAAAGGTTGGCGATGGCAAGGTATTACTTGCGCTTTCAGGTGGAGTTGATTCATCAGTGGCAGCAGGTCTTCTTTCAAGAGCTATTGGAAAGCAGCTTACCTGCGTATTCGTAGACCATGGTCTTCTTCGTAAAAATGAAGGCGATGAGGTTGAAAGCGTATTCGGTCCAGAAGGACAGTTTGACCTTAACTTTATAAGAGTAAATGCGCAGGAAAGATATTACTCTAAGCTTGCAGGTGTTACTGAGCCAGAAGCTAAGAGAAAGATAATCGGTGAAGAGTTTATCCGTGTATTTGAGGAAGAAGCCAAGAAGATTGGCGCAGTTGACTTCCTTGCACAGGGAACTATATATCCAGATGTTGTAGAAAGTGGACTTGGTGGCGAATCAGCAGTAATCAAGTCACATCACAATGTAGGTGGTCTTCCAGATTTCGTTGACTTCAAGGAAATCATAGAACCACTCCGCAACTTATTCAAGGATGAAGTCCGTAAAGCAGGTCTTGAACTTGGTATACCAGAACATCTTGTGTTCCGTCAGCCATTCCCAGGTCCAGGACTTGGAATAAGAATTATCGGTGAAGTAACAGGCGACAAAGTTCGTATCGTACAGGATGCCGATTACATCTACCGTGAAGAGGTAGACAAGGCAGTAGAAGCCTACAAGAAAGAAAATGGCAAGGCACCAGCATGGATGCCAAACCAGTACTTTGCAGCCCTCACTAATATGCGTTCAGTTGGTGTTATGGGTGATGAGAGAACTTATGACTACGCAGTTGCACTTCGTGCAGTCAATACAATTGACTTTATGACAGCCGAAAGTGCTGAGATACCATTTGAGGTACTCCAGACAGTTATGAGCAGAATTATAAATGAGGTGCGTGGGGTTAATAGAGTGTTCTATGATCTTACGAGTAAGCCACCGGGAACGATTGAGTTTGAATAGCGGATTAAAATGCCGAAAGCCTGTATTTATGCGGGTTTCCGGCATTTGTTTTATCAAATGGCTCTAGTTTGGCTCTATTTGTGGGGAGAGTAATAGCAAGATTAAGGAGAAATTATGAAAAAGATAATCATATTAAGAGGTAACTCTGGAAGTGGAAAAACAACAGTAGCTAGAGCGTTGCAAAAGAAATTTGGATACAATACAATGATGATTTCACAAGATGAGATTAGGAGAAATATCTTGTGGGTTAAAGATGGCGTTGATACTAAGGCATTACCACTTATGATAGAACTTATGAAATATGGGTATGAGCATTGTGATGTGGTTATTTTAGAGGGCATCATGTATGATGAGTGGTATAGTCCTTTGTTCAAAACGGCAAATGAATTGTATGGAATGGATATATATGCGTACTATTTTGATATACCATTTGAAGAGACAGTCAGGCGGCATAATACAAGAGATAAAAAACAGGAATTTGGTGAAGAAGATATGCGTAGATGGTGGAGAGAAAAGGATTTTTCATCAGTTTTTAATGAAAAAATTATTACATCTGATATCGATGCAGACAGTATTGTTGAAATGATATATATGGATTCAGCAAATGAAGGATAAGGGTATTACGAATGGCAAGAACAGAAAAAGTGATAATGACTAATATGTGTATGGTGTTTAGTGAAAATAGGATACTTGTCCAAGATAAGACGGATGATGATTACTCTGGAATAACATTTCCGGGAGGACATGTGGAAAGAGGAGAATCATTTACAGATGCTGTGATACGCGAAGTGTGGGAAGAAACTGGATTGAAAATTTCAGAACCAAAACTTTGTGGGATAAAAGACTGGATGAAGGATGAGGAAACAAGATATATAGTGTTATTATATAAGACAGATAAGTTTGAAGGAATAGTTACTTCGTCTGAAGAAGGGATGTATTCTGGCTGACATTAGATGAAATGAAGCAGAGAAAACTTGCTTATGGAATGGATAAGATGTTGGAAGTATTTTTAAATGACAATATTAGTGAATATTTCTTTTTTGAAGAAAATGAAAAATGGATAGAAGAGTTGAAATAGTTTAAATAAATGCAAAGGAGTTTGAAGTGGATATTTTATTTAAGAATGATGATTTTGTGTTTTCATACAGAGTTGGTGGAATATTGATACGCAATGGAAAAATTCTATTACAGCGTCCTAAGAATGATGATTATTCCATTATAGGTGGACATGTAGCAGCAATGGAAACAAGTATAGAAACTTTGAAGCGGGAATTTGAAGAAGAACTTCACACTAAAATAGAGGTAGATAAT
>JBNMLJ010000050.1:0-19364 GCA_050874785.1 Lachnospira sp. | reverse complement strand
GCACATATGGATGATACAGACCGCTCATTTCTGGAAGAGCTTCTTCCATGGTCACCAAAACTGCCAGAATATATCAGAAAACAAAAAGACCGTGGTTAGCGGTCTTTTAAAAGTCAAGGTACATGGGTTAGAGCGTTTACGTTTGTTCTGCTTTATTTTGAGTTTTAATGATTGCATAATATTGACAATCAGTTCAGCCATATACCGGTTACTCTGCTTCATACCGTTGTCTAACCATTCATAGATTGCAGACAGATATCCGGCAGCAAGAAAATTTTTTGTGTAAAGAGATATTTCATCTTTGCTGCTGTCATATGGAAATGATTCACGAAATAGAAAATAGTAATAATATCAGTAACACCTACCGATATAATATAAAAGAGCATATAAAGCATTGTATTTCAAGTAACTTGGAATACAGTGCTTTTGTGTTATATAGGCAATAGTCGTTCTGTGCAAAAAATAGTCATTTGGTGCAGTGGGTTATGTAAATGAAAAATTCGATATAATAAATAATATTAAATTATAATTGCGTGTTATATGGATATGAATAAACATAAAAAGGCAGGATAAAAGAAAATGAATATTATTATTTGTGATGACAGAAAAGACGACAGAAATAATCTGGTGAATTTGTTATCAGAATATGCTAAGAAAAAGAATTATGATTTTGACATTGCAGAGTATGCTTCAGGAGAGCAGTTATGTGAAAGTCAGTCTGTACTTGGAGAGTGCCAGTTATTATTTCTAGATATCAATATGCAGGGGATAGATGGACTGAAAACAGCTAAGAAAATTAAAGAAAAATATCCCAGACTTCCAGTTGTTTTGGTGACAGCATATATGAATTATGTGCTGGACGGGTATAAGGTTAAGGCAAGCCGTTTTCTGTTAAAGGATAACCTTGCAGATACAATAGAGGAATGTATGGATGACCTTATTGCGGAAATAAAAAAGAACAGTAAAATTCTTGAATTCCATTTCGTAGAGGGAATAATAAAACTTCATATAGACGACATCATTTACATAGAAACACAGCGGCACAAAAATGTATTTTATACAGAAAAGGGCACATTTCAGATTTATAAAAAACTGAATGAACTGGAAAATGAATTGAAGGATATGGGGTTTGTGCGGGCACACTTGAGCTTTCTTGTAAATATGAGATATATTGTGAAAATCAGCAGCTATATTATGACACTTACCACAGGAAAGAATATATCCGTTCCCAAGGCACGTTATGCGCAGGTAAAGCGGGAATATATGTTATATAAAGGAACAGAATAATGTAAAAATAAGATTTTATACATACAGGATTTGCGTTTTTACACAGAATTAAAATGTATAGAAAATACGGAAATGGAGATTGAGATGACATTCTGGATATTATCATTTATTGTGGAAATGCTTGAAGTAAAAGGAACACTATATTTTTCGGATACATTTATGGAAAAAAGGGAAGGAAAATATAGGAACAGATACAGATTTCTGGTATATTGTGTAGTATTTTACCTGCTGGCGGTAACAGGCATATGGATTGGAATGTTTAAATGTATACCGATTATACTTGGTTTAGCTTTAATGAATTTGGCTTATTATAATGTTTCCTTCAGGCAGAGTTTTTTATTTTCAATTATCAGTTATGTAATGATGGCAATGATTGATTATATAGTCGTTGCACTTAGTGGTGGAGCAATAATTCAGGAAAAATGGTTTTTGCAGGCATTGATATCAAAGACAGTATGGATAATTCTGCTTCTATTTATCAGAAAGTTCATTAAAACAAGAAAAAGCTATAGTCTGATTACAGGAAAAGAATGGCTGCAATTTGTGTGTGTACCTGTATTTACGATTATATGTTTTATTTTTATGTATTATTTTGAAAATGATAATGTGCCGGAGATATTTTTATTTCTGTCCGTAGGACTGGTTGTGATTAATCTTATTATTATGGATTTTATGCAGGATACTGTAGAGAAGGAAGAAAAAATAAAAATTGCTGTGCTCACAGAACAAAACCAGAAAAACAGAATTGCAGATTATCAGGACAGGGAAGAAATATATAACCGTCAGCGAAAGAAAATGCACGATTATAAAAATCAGCTTGCTACAATTCAGACGTTAATAAAAAATGGGCATACAGATGAGGCACTTTCATTTACACAGAAATTAACGGAAAGCATAGCAGCTGATATGTCGGCGATTAACACAAATCATCCGGTGGTTAATGCTGTTCTGAACCAGAAGTACCGCAGTATGCAGGAGAAACATATTGCACTTATCTTAAAGGTGGGTGATATGAATAAAATTAATCTGGAGGAGGAAGAAATAGTTATTCTGCTTTCTAATTTGCTGGATAATGCAATACGGGAGAGTGAGAGGGTGCTTAAGAATACAGGAAAAGCTGTAATTCATCTGAAATTAGAGTGTGAAGACGATAAACTTATATTGGCGGTAAGAAATCCAGTGACAGAAAAGGTTGAAATTGAAAATGATATGATAAAGAGTAAAAGAGGCGATGAACACGGAATTGGTCTTCTGAATGTAAAGGCAGTTGTTGATAAATATGGTGGCGATATGGTGCTTTCCTGTGATGATAATGAATTCAAGGCTGTCGTTATCCTGTAAATTATGGTATTTGTGTGCGTTATATGGTCGTTTGGTGACATAGTGCTGTAAAATGGATTATTTTATCCGATAAAAGAAATATAGGCTATAAGTGATAATAAAATAAAGCGGAGAATTAAATAATTTAAAGAGGTGGCATTATGATAAGTATCTATTCTAATTCTGCATATACATATGGCTGTAAGACAGCAGCATATCGCAGACAGAATATTCAAAACACATTTGCAGAGAGCGTGAATAAACAATTGACACCGCCCAGCGTTATTCATATAGGAGAATTGGGATTTGGTGCAGATAATATGGGACGGCAGTATGCATTAAATTATGCAGAGGACTCAACTGACGATAATCCAATAGTAATTGCTAAGGGAAATGATGAGTATGGGCAGCAGTTTGAAGAGAGAATTTATGTCAATAACATAGACTTAAATAATGCATATTATCTGGAAATGGCTGCGCTGGCGGCACATACAAAGACAGACAGCTGTGTTCCAACAGCATTGTCGTCAGGACATCACGATTATTTTCAAAAGGAAAATTATATTGATGACTTTAACAAATGTATATCTGATTTGTATAAAAGTGGGTCTTATGATGCTGCATTATATGAAACAAATATTTTGAGAAAATATATGGATTATTTTAAGTTTATAGCGCAACAGTAAGATAAAGTAAAGGAGTGTGTACATTATGAATATTAATTACAGTCAGTTTTACAGAGGAACAACAGATATTACTTCATATGGAAATGGTGCATATAAGAAAGATACTCTTGTAAAGTATGAATTCAATACAACAGATGAGAATGGCAATAAGGTTATGGATAAGATGTCAAAGGAAGAAACTTTAAAGGCAATCAAGGATATAGGCTCGCAGTATGAAGATGGTGTAATTGTGGAGTTTTCGGGTGATGGAATGGCTGCGCTTGTAGAAAGCAGAAAAGGTGCTGTAGATGACAGCATAACACAGGAACAGCGTGAGGCGATGGAAGCCAGAAATGAAGCATTTCAGAAAGAAATTACACAGATTGACAATTCAATAGACCGTGCACCAGATAGTGTGACGAATAAAGACAGCAATCAAAATTATAGCAGCAATCTTAAGACTACAAATGCATTTGATATGATGAAAACAATGGATAGTGACGCGTACACAAAATATCAGAAAATCAGTAAAGAGAGCAGTAACGAGGATAGGCAGCTTAACGAATTGAAATATATTACAAACTGGTATGCTGGTGCGGTAAATAAAAATCCGTCAATGGTTGATGATTACGAAAAAATGAAGGAATTGAAGCAAAGATTTAATCAGGTTGAGATTGAATTAAGTAAGAAGGATAATGATACTTATAGAAGACAGAAGGCGTGGATTTATTAAATGAACTTTCACAATATTGCGACAATAATAAATAATTAAATTTACATAAGCCATTTGGATTAAATTCTAAATGGCTATTTTTTTTACTATTTTAAATCAGCCCGAAAGTATGTCAGACAATATTGAAAATATCCCTCAAATAGAGTATTATAAAATAAAGTTAGAAGCAACTAACAAATGCAGCGTGAAAAGGAGTGAAGTTTATGAACATTACAGTTATAATTACGGAACTTATAAGCGCTGGTACAATATTGATTTGCCAGAAACAATTGAGATAAGAAAACGTTTTCTGACAGAAAATGGTCCTGTATACCAGATTGCCAAGTCTGCAATGGACATTTCGTATACTGATGATATTGAATATAATAAAGAAAATGTGCTTGTAATCATAGAAGGTTTGTCAATGTATTTACACGAGAATGACATAAGACAGATATTTTCGATTATAGAAAAAGCCTTTAATAAGTCAACAGTAATGATTGAAACTATGTCACCATTTTTTGTAAAACATATGAAGGAAAAGTCGATAGAAGGCAGTAATGCCAAGTTTAGCTGGGGCGTTAAAAATGGAAAAGAGCTACAGCAGATTGTGCCAGCATTTAACTGGAAACGTGATGTAAGTCTGGTCGAAGGTATGAAAGTGATTATGCCTGTTTATAATGTACTTGGAATAATTCCAGCAGTGCGCGGTATGTCTAATAAAATTGTGGTTATGGAAAGATAGTTGATTTTTTTGAATAAATCAGACATAATTAATATGACAAATATGTAAATAACAGGTGTAAGATTAATAATGATTGATAACATAGAATATTATATGGAGTATCTTGACGGGCTGACTAAGGATATGCCAGATGAGTTTGTAAAGCTTGCGCAGGTATTTGAGCTTAGTGTGTTCGAGCCTATTCATATGGACGGCGAAAATGATATATATGCCGCTTATCTTATGAATGATTCGGTTGAAAGTTATTTCGTCTTTGAAAATTCGATAATGACGGGAGAATATAAGGACATTGACTGTGAACAGATAGCTGGAATAGAAACGCTTAGTGACGGATATATGCTTATAGTTAATCAGGGCGGCGAGAATATATTTACAATAAGATTTAGTAAGCTTGGAATTAAGACTACATATTTTAATTATGGCAGTATGGGACATTTCTGGGTTAAAGGATATGAGTATTTAAGACAACTGGAGTATCAGCTTGCAGATGTCAGGGATAAATACAGATATCTTGGAAGCGTATCCTGTTCTAAGAGGGAGCTTATATTTATGCAGCTTGCAGATTTCCCACCTATTAAGAAGTATAAATCAGTGCCAGAAGCTTATTATGTGCCATATCCCGATGCTGTTTATTCTGAGGCGGTGAATTATCTTATAGATACGGCGGTGAGTGTTGGAGATAAACGTATGGCAGGTATGCTTAAAAGCTATTTGAATAAACCGGACATAGTTAAGTGTAATATTATTGCGGCTATGTTTCATAGAAAGGCACATAGCGGATTTATAGATAAGCTTATTATGGATGTGCGAAACGAAGCTGACAATTATGCTAACAGGAAGTTTAGCAGTGATGAGGAAGCACAGTATGGGATAGTTCATAATAAGGCTCTTAAGGCACTGGATAAATATAAAAAAGCAGGGTATGAGTGCCTGTTATACAGGGAAGAACCATTTATGTATTCCAAGGACTCAATTACATATAAAGAACACATATTAGTGTTTAGAAATGGTCTTATTAATAGAAAATGTGATATATATACATATGAAGCATAGTATGTAAATGTAAAATATAAGTGAAATTCATACTGTTCTAGAATGTATTTTGAGAAAATTTACTGCATACATAATGAATATTGAGAAAAAATATGTCATTCGCGCAAGAAAAGTGTCATTTCGCGCAGATGGCATTTTTTTTGTGTTTTTTTATTGTATAATAATGCCAACATATAAAGCTTTCGTAATATTCTAAAAGCCTGCATACGTTTTTTATTGCAGGGAAAGTACGATAAGAGAAAGGAGAGCCTATGAAATATTTGAAAAAAATTATGGCAGTGGCATTAGCAGCAGGTATGATTATCTCCAATGCACCAGTGACAGGTGTGGCTGCAAATCAGAACAGCAGGGCATCTAAGAGAAACCACAATTGGTATGATAAGTGTGCTGACGATATTGATGAGAGTTACACTTATGAGGGGTCAGATCTTGGAATAGAGGCTACAAAAGATGCAACAACTTTTTACATATGGGCACCGAGTGCAACGGATATAAAAGTTAATATTTACGCAAAAGGTGTAGATGATGATGGAGCGTCATCTAAATATGGAACATATTCATTAGAAAAAATGTGTTCCTGGTGGAATATGGATGAATGGGATGGTAGATGGACGATAAAGCTTATAGGTGACTGGAGAGGATTGTATTATGATTACACAATTTCTACACCAGACATAACTGGCGCGCATGATACAACGTATCAGGTTGCAGACCCATACGCAATAGCTGTAAGTGCAGATGGTAATCGTTCTTATATTACAGATCCGGCTACAGTATCTCCAGATGGCTGGGAGAATGATAAGCATATATATGTAGATACAACAAAAGCTAATACTGTATACAAAGTAAGCATTAAAGATTTTTCAAAAGATACATCATCAGGTATGACAGGTAAGGGAAAATACAGTGCATTTACAGAGACAGGTGCAACTGTAAATAATACTGGTGAATTGTTATCAGGTATTAATTATCTTAAAGAACTTGGTGTTACAACTGTACAGCTTGCGCCATTTTCAGATTATGCTTCTGACAATGAATATGAAATTGTCAATTTTAATGCACCAGAGCCAGATTATGCTTCTGATGCGTCAAATGGTGATGTGATAATAAAAGAATGTAAAGCAATGATTCAGGCACTTCATAATGCAGGAATTTCAGTTTTAATGGAAATGCCATATACACATACGTTCACACCAACAGAGTCGGTATTTGAAAAAGTGCTTCCGGGTTATTATTACAGACGTAATACGACTGGAACTTATTACACTACAACAGATTATGATAATGAGTGTGCTACGGAGCGTGCAATGTATCGTAAATATGTTGAGAATTCTATGAAATACTGGGCAGATGTATATCATATAGATGGATTTTCAATAGATTTAGTTGACTGCTTTGACACAAAAGGATATTATTCGCGAGAGGATAAATGGTTAGATGAAGTAAAAGAAAATGTTGCCAAGACAGATTCCAAGCTTGTTATATGGGGTGACAATTATACCAAGGCAGATAGACAGAATAAGAATTCTATATATGATGATATAATTAGTTCTATCAATGGAAGCACATATGGAGCAAGAAATGAAAAAGCAATAAAAATGTATAAACAGCAGGCGGCAATGAAATATGCGACACCTGGAATATTATATATGGATGCAGGAGAAGAAATGTGCAGTAGTGTTGAAGGGACAACACAGCAGGACAAGGCAGTGCTTGAATGGCAGAACTATATAGATTATATAGATATAGTATCTTATTACAGAGGACTTATGGATATAAGAAAAGCATTTTCACCACTTGCTGATAGTCAGAATATTAGTGATAATAAAGAAGCTTATGTACTGACTAATACAACAGAAGGTGAATGGAGCACTATGGCAGTATTAAATAATGATACAGCCGATGATAAAGAGATTGCAATTCCAGCTTCAAGAGAGGCAGCAGACTGGGTAATTATTGCTAATGGAGAAAGTGCTGGCTTAGTATCGCTTGGTGAAGTCAGTGGTTCTACTGTAAATGTACCAGCGTATACGACAATGCTTCTTGTAGATAAGGAAAGTTCATCGCAGGTATCAATGCCAGAAGGAAAAGGAAGAGTAATTATTGATTATTTGCGGAGAGACGGTTATGGAAATTATTTTTTTGTGACTCCATTAAGAGAGTCGATTACGCTATATGGTACAGTAGGAACTGGGTACGTTGTGCCACAGAATCTTAATATTTCTTATTATTATTATTATTCTAGTGGGACAGATTTCCCCAAGGGTGCATTTGTACCAGGTACAATTAGGATGGAATGTTATTATGAATCTATATATAAGCCAGATGATTTGGTGGATGGAATTAATAATGATGTTTATTATTGTCAAGAAGTACAGTTTAAAGTAACTGATCCAGCTTATACAGAGGTAAGGGTTGATGATAAGAAGCTGACACCAGATAGTAATGGTTATTATACTGTTTCATATGCAGATAAAGAACAGACTGTTAAGCTGATAGATAATAATAATGGCTGTAATGTTCAGCTCTATATTATGGTATTGGAAAATCATATACCTGACGGCAATGATTGTACTAAAGACTCTGTTTGTACTATATGTGGCAAGGCATTTCCTGCACAGACAAGTCATAAGTACAGTGACAACTGGTCAAAAGATGATACTTACCATTGGAAAGTATGTGAGAATGATGGCTGTGAAGTAACAAGTACTAAGACAGAGCATAGTGGTATAGATGATGGAGATTGTACAACACCTGTAATATGTGAATGTGGACAGATTGTTACAGCAGCGAAAGCAGAACACACTTATGGTGAGTGGAAGTCCAATGGTGATGGCACACATACAAGAAAATGTACAACACAGGGCTGTACAGCAGAAGAAACTAAGAATTGCGAAGGCGGAGAAGCAACCTGTATACAGAAAGCAAAGTGTACAATCTGCAATGAGGAATATGGAACATATAATCTTGGTGTCCATAAAGGCTTAAAGTTAGTAGAAGCAAATGCGGCAACTAAGACAGAGGAAGGTAATATCGAATACTGGCATTGCGAAGATTGTGACAGATATTACGTAGAAGACAATGGCTATGTCGAGATAGAAAAAGCAGACACAGTAATTGCCAAGGTATCTGATAATGATAATTCAAATGGAAGTAATTCAAATGACAACAGTAATTCTTCTAGTGAAGGTAAAGATAATAATAAATCAGATACAGGTTCAAATGGTACTGGCTCAGGTAATACAGGTGCGAATGATACCGACACAGGTTCCAATAATACCAATACAAACATTGGTACAGATGCAGGTACTACAGGTCTTGACAGCACAGATACAGTTACAGCAGAAGATAAGACTAATACAGCTGATACAGAAGTAAAAGAAACTCCAAGTACAGCGGACAATAACCGCTTACTTGTATGGCTTCTTATGTTATCGGCTGGAGGAATGACTGCAGTTGTGACTATTAGCAGTAAGAAAAGGAGAGCTAACAGATAGGCAGATACGTTATTGACATTCTTATTGGATTAGCATAGTATTATTAATATAAAAAGATAATATTGTCGGAATTCCGCTCCCTATGTTGGATTGGAATTCCGGCGTTTTTGATTATCATATTAAAATTTTGATTTATTTATTTTATTAAAGAAAAGTAAGGAGTTAGCGTATGTTTTATTTTTTATTAGAACCAATTATGATGTATAACTGGATACTTATATTAGCGGCAGTTGTTCCAGCGGTATTTCTTATGGTAAAGGTATACAGGTCAGACAGAATAGAAAAAGAAAGCGGCTACCTTTTAAGAAAGCTGGTTGTTGCTGGTATTATATCGACTATACTTGCATTAATTGAGGAAAGGGTTGGAGAGTGGCTGCTGTCGTGCTTTGTTCCAGAGAATACACTGTTGTATCAGGTAATTCTCTATTTTGTTATTGTTGCAATAGCTGAGGAAAGTTCCAAATACATTTTCTTAAAAAAACAGACATGGGATAACGCTGAGTTTAACTGCCAGTATGATGGTGTTGTGTATGCAGTATTTGTTTCGCTTGGTTTTGCGTTGTGGGAGAATATCAATTATGTGTTATCGTATGGATTTTCAACGGCTATTGTAAGGGCAATAACAGCTATTCCGGGACATGCCTGCTTCGGTGTTTTTATGGGTGTGTTCTATGGGCTTGCCAGAAAGCAGTATAACCATGGCAGGTTATTCAGCTCCAAGATATTCAGAATATGCAGTATTGTAGTGCCAGCACTTTTACACGGTGCATATGATTTCATAGCAACGATGGAATATGCGATAGGCGGACTTTATTTTGCGGCATTTGTTGTAATACTGTTTGCGTTATCATTTGCACTTGTCAGTTATTCGTCTAAGAATGATAAGTATATATAATAATGTTATAGGTTAGTTGTAACATAGATGTTTGTGCAAATAGGATATATTATAATTGGCAGAATATACCCAGAGACATATATTCAGAATTTATAATAATTTAGTTTTAATGGCGTGTGAAAAATGAAAGCTTTTCATACGTCTTTTTTATATTATAAGATATGGTATAAGAGCAAAAAAAGATAAGAATATAAAATAAATAAAAAAAATAGATTGACATGTCAGAACTAACATGTTAGTATGATGACATCAAAGTAATTATGCAGCATAATATTTATAGATAATTGATATGCAGATTTATTAATAATACGCAGTAATAATGTAATTTTTATGATTTTATTATATTTTAATTTAAGGAGGATTAATATTATGGATATGACATTAAGATGGTATGGACCGGGTTACGACAGTGTAACACTTAAGCAGATTAGACAGATACCAGGAGTTAAGAATGTTATCACAACTCTTTTTGGAAAGCAGGCAGGAGAATTATGGCTGCCAGAGGAGATTGCAGAGCTTAAGAAGGTAGTAAGTGATGCAGGGCTTGGAATAGCTGGTATTGAGTCTGTGAATGTATCAGATGATATTAAGATAGGTACAGCTAAGAGAGATGAACATATTGATAATTATATTAAGACATTACAGGCGCTTGGTGAAGCTGACATCCATATGGTATGTTACAACTTTATGCCAGTGTTTGACTGGACACGTTCAGAACTTGCAAGAGTAAGGGAAGATGGTTCAACAGTTCTTGCTTATAATCAGGATACAGTAGATATGATTGACCCTGAACACATGAAGGAGTCAGTTGAAAAGATGTCTAATGGTTTTGTTATGCCGGGCTGGGAACCAGAAAGACTAGATAGATTAAAAGAACTTTTTGAAATGTATAGTGATGTTGATGCAGAAAAGCTTTTTAATAATCTTGTATATTTTCTTGAAGCAATCGGACCAGTATGCGAAAAATATGATATTAAAATGGGTATTCATCCAGATGACCCAGCATGGCCAATATTTGGACTGCCAAGAATAATGACAGGCAAGGACTCTGTTACAAGACTTCTTGATGCTGTTGATAAGCCTTATAATGGAATTACATTCTGTACAGGTTCATTTGGTTCAAACCAGAACAACGATTTATGTGAAATTATTAAGGCCTGCAGGGGCAGAATTCCATTTGCACATGTAAGAAACCTTAAGTACAACTCTCCAAGAGATTTTGAAGAGGCAGCACATTTATCATCAGATGGTTCTATGGATATGTATAAGATTATGAAGACCTTATATGATACAGGATTTGATGGAGTTATAAGACCAGACCACGGAAGAATGATATGGGATGAGGTTGCCATGCCTGGATATGGTCTTTATGACAGAGCGTTAGGTGCTGCATATCTTAATGGCTTGTGGGAAGCTATTAATAAGTCAGCAAGATAAATTTGTATAGAAAATTATATATCATATGCAGAATAAATTCTGTCATGACATAATTTAGTAAAAGATAATTTTATATATGGATATATGTGCAGAAATGGAGGATTATTATGAGACTTTCAATACAAGGTATTAAAGATAAAGAGGCATGGGAGAAGGCAGGAATAAAGCTTCCATCATATGATGTTGAAAAGGTTGCCAAAGCTACAAAGGAAGCACCTGTGTGGGTTCATTTCGGAATAGGCAATATTTTCAGGATATTTATAGGTGGAATAGCAGACTCATTATTAGAGCAGGGATTGTCAGATAAAGGAATTACCTGCGTTGAAACATTTGATTATGATGTCGTTGATAAGATATACAAGCCATTTGACAATCTTGTTATGGCTGTTACATTAAAGGAAGATGGAAGCACTGATAAGAAAGTGTTAGGTTCGCTCACAGAGGCTGTTAAGGCACAGTCATCAGTAGAAGCGGAGTGGTCAAGATTAAAGAAAATATTTGCCAGTCCCAAGCTTCAGATGGTTTCATTTACAATAACAGAAAAAGGATATGCACTTCACGATGCAAAGGGAGAGTATTTTCCATTTATCAGAAGTGATATAGATAATGGCCCTGACAAGGCATCATCAGCCATGGCTGTAGTGGCAGCGCTTTTATTAGAAAGATTTAATACCTGCAAAGCACCTTTAGCAGTAGTATCTATGGATAACTGCTCACATAATGGTGAAAAGTTAAGAAATTCAATAACAGAAATGGCCGGTGAATGGCATAAAAAAGGTTTTGTTGGCGAAGATTTCGTACAATATGTGAATGACGAAAATATAATATCTTTCCCATGGTCTATGATAGATAAGATTACTCCAAGACCAGCAGATACTGTAGCTGAGGCATTAAAAGAAGCCGGAGTAGAAGATATGGCTCCTGTTATTACATCAAAGAAAACATATATAGCTCCATTTGTTAATGCAGAAGGACCACAATACCTTGTTATAGAGGACAGATTTCCGAATGGAAGGCCACAGCTTGAAAAGGCTGGAGTATATATGACTGACAGGGATACGGTCAATAAGGTTGAGAGAATGAAGGTTACAACATGTCTTAATCCATTACATACAGCACTTGCAGTATATGGCTGCGTATTGGGTTATGACCTGATAGCTGATGAGATGAAGGATAAGGAACTTTCAGAGCTTGTAAGAAGAATAGGGCTTGTTGAGAGTATGCCGGTTGTTACTAATCCGGGTATTATAGACCCAGAGAAGTTTGCAGATGAAGTTATCAATGTGCGTATACCTAATCCATTTATGCCCGATACACCACAAAGAATTGCAACAGATACATCGCAGAAGGTTGGCATAAGATATGGTGAAACCATAAAGTCATATGTTGCAAAGGATGGAAGTGCCAGTGCGCTTACTGCTATTCCGCTTGCTATTGCAGGCTGGTGCAGGTATCTTCTTGGAGTTGATGATAATGGTGACACTTTTGAATTATCACCAGACCCTATGGCTGATGAATTAAAAGGCCAGCTTGGTGGTATCGTATGGGGTGAGCCATCATCTTACACAGGCCAGCTTAAGAACTTGTTGTCAAATGTTAATATATTTGGTATAAATTTATATGAAGCAGGAATTGGCAATAAGATTGAGGAAATGTTTGTTGAAGAAATATCAGGAAAAGGCGCTGTAAGAGAAACGCTTAAGAAGTATCTTTAACATAATGATCACAAAAGTGCTCATCTTAAAAGTTCCTTGCGGAACTTTATATGCGCTGAAAAGCTGCGCAAAAATTATGATATAATAGTTCAAGATATAAAATATCGTGAATACATTATATATATAGTAATATATTGCCGTTCAGAGCTGTAGAAATTATGCAGGATATTGGTTCTGGACGGCTTTTGCTGTTTATTTTATTAATCGTTTATATTTTTATATTAATGGCAGATTGCTGCTATATATTGAAAGGCTGTAATTTTATGGAAAAATCATTAAATGAAGAAACATATGAAAAATTAAAATATGATATAATGAATTTTGAAGTCTTGCCAGGAGATTCTATCAGTGCCCAGAAGATTGCATTAAGATATAATGTATCAAGGACACCTGCAAGGGAGGCAATAGTTAATCTTGAGAAAGAGGGGCTTTTAAAGGTTATACCACAGTCTGGAACGTATGTAGCATGTATTAACTGTAAGCGTTCAGAGCAGGAATGGTTTGTCAGAAAAAGTCTTGAGATTGGGATGGTTGATGCAATTTTTGAAAATGCAAGTGCTGATATGCTTGATAAGATGACAGAACTTAACAACCGTCTTATTAATTATAACGAAGAAGTGGCAGATATTCCAAGAATAGAGATAGATAATGAATTTCACGAATTAATATATGAATGTTCTGGCGAACAGCTTGCGAAGAATATAATTCAGACACAGATGAGCCATTACAACAGGATAAGGTATCTTGCAGAACTAAATAAAAACATAAGTGTAAAGACTAATGATGAGCATAATATGCTTATAGAAGCGATAAGGAATAAAGATAAGATGATGTATCTTCGCGTTATAAAAGCACATATAAGCAGAATATTTAATGAGCTTGATAAATTGAAAAAAATATATCCGGAATATTTTGAAAAGAACTAAAGTTAAGAAGTAACCAAAGTAATAAACTGCCGTAATGAGTGGTATGCTGATATCAATATAGGACATTATGTTTTATTGTCCTATAGAAAGATTATATCATATTCATTACGGCAGTTTTTAAATTCGTTTTTAATTAATGTTGTATCATATTGCAGACAGCTTATATAGCATTGATAGCATAAATAATGCTTAACCCTGCTGTATCATTTCCCGGTACTGTGTAGGTGTCATATTTTTCAGCTTTTTGAAAAGCTTCGTAAAGTAGTTCACATCGTTGATACCACATTGTACAGCAATATCCTGAATAGCTGACTGCGTTGTGTTGAGCAGGTATATTGCATGTTCAATCCTTTTGTTATTGACGAAGTTCGTCAGGGTAACGCCAGTTTCTTTTTTAAAGAGTGTTGATAAATAACTGCTGTTTAACATAAACTCCTCTGATAGGGCATTAAGGCTTAAATCAGCAGTAAGGTTGAAGGATATATAATTAATTATATTCTGTACAGGCTTACGGTATGTCCGCAATGAGTAGGACTGTACCAGAAGACAGTATTTTCTGGTTATTTCATTCTCTAAAGCTTCAAGCTGTGTAATGGTTGTACAGGCTTCAATCTTAATTGCAAACTTGCGTGATATTTCATCAAGGTGTACAGGGTGTACATAAGCTGTCTGTGCCGCCTTACGGCAGATAGTATTTAGTATAATCATAAAGTTCTTTCTGTCACGTATAGAGTCAGATAAACGCGGTTTTATGTCAGAGGCATTAAGGTGTTCCATATTTTCAATAGACTTATAATCCCCGTGAGCTATATATTCCATAAGCAGTGTTTCATTTTTATAGCGTTCTTCAAGCATATCAACGGACTTCTGTGTTGGTTCTGGAACATTTTCCTTGTACATATACTGTGATGAATTCCTGTCAGAAATACGTTTCTTTTCAATAGTGTAGCTGCCATAAAGCTTGTTACACAGGCAGTTAATTATACCAGAAATACACCTCTCATCAGTGAATACAGTGAGCGATGAGTAGTATAGCTGCATAAACTCATGGAACTGTGTCGGTATTGAGTTATAGGAGCATAAATCTAAAATCCTCTGGTTAGTAAATCTTTCAAATGAAAATGGACCAGCCATGAATACTTTGTCACAGTCCGGAAGCTTCAGATAAATATATTCACATGAGAAGCTGTCGTGTATTAACAGAATAGTATTATCACTGCTATAAGAATTAACAAACTTGTTAAATTCATCTTTTTTGTCATCAAAGGTTTTTTGATTATAAATGTTTTTTCTAAGACCACCATCAAACTGCTCATTCCATATGTAGGGAGAGTCAATTATATAAGATGGTATTTTTATCTGCTCTAAGAGTTCTCTTGTATAATCTAAATATATTTTGTATTCCATATATAACTCCAATCCGGCTGGTACTTAAATTATTACATAAAAAATTATAGCATAAGTCGTACTGTAATCCAATGTTTTTATTATTATTTTTTGAAATATAAATATATTAACATAACTAATCTGACATGTCACCATATAAAATACTAACATGTTAATATGCACACAACTGACATGTTAGTACTATTTAATTATACAATAGTACAATTTTTATCATAAAAAATGCGCAGGTAAAAATTGTATTATAAGGACTAAATTTAGTAATAACTGATAATAATTAAAAAAGGTATTATAAAACCATAGAAAACAACAGCACAACGCAGTGCAGAACAATATTTAAGGACGTCTTTAAAGAAACTAATTTAACAATTAATGATGTATATAATGCAAAAAATATATCTCGTATAAGAATGGAGGATATACAATGAAAGAAACTAATGGAAAGGTAAAACCTTTCGGGATAAAAGATAAGCTGGGCTATATGTTTGGCGATTTTGGTAATGATTTCACATTTTTGTTATCAGCAATGTTTTTACTTAAATTCTACACAGATGTTATGGGCGTTTCAGCAGCCCTTGTAGGACTTATGATGATGGCAGCAAGATTTGTGGATGCAGTAACGGATGTAACAATGGGACAGATAGTTGATAGAAGCAGACCGGGTAAGAAAGGAAAGTTTGCTCCATGGATAAGACGTATGTGTGGTCCAGTTGCAGTTGCATCATTTCTGATGTATGCAACATATTTTAAGGATATGCCAATGGGATTTAAGATATTCTGGATGTTCTTTACATATCTTCTCTGGGGAAGCGTATGTTACACAGGAGTTAATATTCCTTATGGTTCAATGGCATCAGCACTTTCTGAAAACCCAACAGACAGAACATCACTTTCTAACTGGAGAACAATCGGTGCAACACTTGCACAGACAGCAATTGGTGTTATATTACCACTTGTAGTATATTATACAGATGCAGCAGGCAATAAGGTGTTATCTGGTGAAAAGATGATGATAGGTGCTCTTGTTTGTTCTATTGGAGCAGTAATCTGCTATATGTTATGCTATCATATGACAACAGAAAGAGTTAAGGTTGAACAGAACACACAGAAGTTTTCTTTTAAGGAGCTTATCAATGAACTTGTTCATAACAAACCATTAATAGGTATTATTGTATGTGCATTAGTATTCTTACTTGCACAGTTATCACTCAGTAATATGAATAACTATATATATCCTAATTACTTTGAAAATGTTTCAGCTATGTCTATAGCTAACCTTGCGGGAACAGTTATTGTACTTGTTCTTTCAACATTTATAGTAAAACTGGCATCAAAGATTGGTAAGAAGGAATTATCGGTTATAGGTAGTATAATAAGTGCAGCATCGTTTTTAGTACTTTTCTTTATACATACAGATAACGTATGGGTATGGATGATATTAGTCTGGATTTCTACAATAGGAACATCAATGTTCAATATGATTATATGGGCTATGATTACAGATGTAATTGATGATTCAGAAGTAAAAACAGGTGTCCGTCAGGATGGTACAATATATTCAGTATATTCATTTGCAAGAAAGTTAGGACAGGCATGTTCATCTGGTATATCAGGTGTACTTCTTTCAATAATAGGTTATACAGCAGCTACAGCACATGACCCTAAGGTAGTAGATGGTATCTATAACGTAACATGTCTTGTACCAGCAATAGGAATGATTCTTCTCTTCCTTGCATTACAGTTCTTATATCCTCTTAACAAGAAGAGAGTTGAGGAAAATGCAAAGGTTCTTAAGGAGAGAAGAGAGGCTAAAGCACAGTAATAAATAAATTATATTAAAAATGCAGGAGGAATTAATTATGTTATATCCAATTTTAACAGAATCAAGATTATTAAGTGACTTAAGTGGTGTATGGGATTTTAAGTTAGACAACGGCAAAGGCTTTGATGAGAAATGGTATGAAGCTCCATTAAAGGATGCAGAAACTATGCCAGTTCCAGCTTCATATAATGATTTAAAAGAAGGAGCTGATTTCAGGGACCATTATGGATGGGTATTTTATCAGAGAAACATCTCAATTCCATCATATGTTAAGAGTCAGAGAATTGTATTAAGATGTGCAGCAGTAACACATTATGCAAAAATTTACCTTAATGGTAACTTAATATGTGAGCATAAGGGTGGCTTCCTTCCATTCGAGGTTGAATTAAATGATGTATTAGAGGATGGCGATAATCTTCTTACAATAGCAGTTAATAATGTTATTGATTATACAACTCTTCCAGTTGGCGGTAAGGCTAATATGATGAGTGGAATGATGGGTGGCATGGGTGCAGGTGCATCTGAAAAGCCACAGAACAATCCTAACTTCGATTTCTTTAACTATTGTGGTATCACAAGACCAGTTAAGATATATACAACACCTAAGACATATATTGATGATATTACAGTTACATCTGATATTGACTTTGGAAAGGATACACCATCTGCGGTACTTAATTATGAAGTTGATATTAAGGGTGTCGATAAAGACAGTACAGATTGTAAGGTTGAAGTGTTTGATGCAGAAGGCAGAAAGGTTGCAGAGGCAGCAGGGGCTACAGGAAAGATTGCACTTGATAATGTAACATTATGGCAGCCATTAAATGCTTATCTTTACCAGATAAAGGTTACAGCAGGTGAAGATGTTTATACACTTCCTTATGGTGTAAGAAGTGTAAGAGTAGACGGAATTAAGTTCTTAATTAATGAAAAGCCATTCTACTTTAAGGGCTATGGAAAGCATGAGGATACATTCCCTAATGGACGTGGAATTAATCTTCCTATGAATACTAAGGATATATCTATTATGAAGTGGCAGCATGCCAACAGCTTCAGAACAAGTCATTATCCATACAGTGAAGAAATGATGAGATTATGTGATGAAGAAGGTATTGTTGTTATTGATGAAACACCAGCAGTAGGTATCAACCTTAAGTTTGGCGGCGGTGCTAACTTTAATGGACAGCCAATCGGAACATTTGATAAAGAACATGGTATCAAGACACAGGAGCATCATAAGGATGTTATAAGAGATATGATTTCAAGAGATAAGAACCACGCATGTGTTGTTATGTGGAGTATTGCTAATGAGCCAGATTCAGCAGGTGAAGGTGCTTATGAATATTTCAAGCCATTATATGACCTTGCAAGAGAACTTGACCCACAGAAACGTCCTTGCACTCTCGTAAGTGTACAGATGGGAACATCACCAGAAACAGACTGCTCATCAAAGTTAAGTGATGTTATATGTCTTAACCGTTATTATGGATGGTACTTTGGAGGACCAGACCTTGATGTATCAGAAAAGGCATTAAGACAGGAGCTTGACGCATGGAGAAGCATAGGAAAGCCAGTTATGTTTACAGAGTATGGCGCAGATACTGTAATGGGATTCCATGATACAACATCTGTTATGTACACAGAGGAATATCAGGTTGAATATTATGAGATGAACAATAAGGTATTTGATGAATATGAATTCGTAGTAGGTGAGCAGGCATGGAACTTTGCCGATTTCGCTACAAGCCAGAGCTTATTAAGAGTTCAGGGTAACAAGAAGGGCTTATTCACAAGAGACAGGAAGCCTAAGATGGTAGCACACTACTTCCGTAAGAGATGGAGTGATATTCCAGAATTCGGATATAAGAAATAAGATTATATATAAT
>JBNMLJ010000049.1:0-19408 GCA_050874785.1 Lachnospira sp. | reverse complement strand
GTTATTATATATTTATTACATAAATAATCATATTAATTTACAGAGGTGCATATGAGCTACATAGAATTTGATGATGTAAAGAAAATTTACAAAATGGGTGATGTAAAGATAAAGGCACTTAATGGTGCAAGTTTTACAATAGATAAAGGAGAGTTTGCAGTTATAGCAGGTGCAAGCGGCGCAGGAAAGAGTACAATACTTAATCTTATGGGTGGTATGGATACAGCTACGACAGGAAAGATTATTGTGGATAAGGAGAATGTGTCAAAGTTTACAGCCAAGAGGCTTACAACATACAGAAGATACGATATAGGCTTTGTATTCCAGTTCTATAATCTTGTACAAAATCTTACTGTAAGGGAAAATGTTGAGCTTGCAACACAGATATGTAAAAATCCACTTGATATAGATGAGGTTATAGAAGCAGTAGGACTTAAGGAAAGAAGTGCTAACTTTCCAGCACAGTTATCAGGTGGTGAACAGCAGAGAGTTGCAATAGCAAGAGCGTTAGCCAAAAATCCAAAGCTTCTGTTATGCGATGAGCCGACAGGAGCACTTGATTATAATACAGGCAAGCAGATATTAAAGCTGTTGCAGGATACCTGCCGTGAAAGAGGCGTTACAGTTGTAGTTATAACACATAATCTTGCGCTTACAGCTATGGGCGATAAGGTTATCAAAGTGAAAAATGGAGTAGTTGACAGCGTAACTGTCAATGAAAATCCGCTTCCAGTAGAGCAGATAGAATGGTAGTTAATATGGAAAGGCGGAATTAACATAATGGGAAAGTCGGTATTTAAAGATTTAATAAGAGAGATAAAAGGCTCGCTTGGAAGATTTATGGCGATAATGGCAATCACAGCCATAGGAGCTGCATTTTTTGCTGGAATAACAGCATCTTCGGGCGATATGAAGCGTTCATCAGATAATTATTATGATGAATATAATATGAATGATTTAAGAATAATATCATCTATAGGACTTACAGATGATGATTTGCAGGCAATCGCAAAGGTGCAGGGAGTTAAGGCGGTATACGGCGCTAACAGCAAAGATGTGCTTATCAATTATGATGATAAAGAGTCAGTTGCGCACGTTATGAGTATGCCTCTTAATGCAGATGATAATGATGACAGCTACATTAACAGGCTTCGTATTAAAGAAGGAAGACTGCCACAGAATGATAAAGAATGTGTTGTAAAGTACGAGTCTACAAGGGAAGCTGTTAAAGTAGGCGATGTATTAAAATTTAAGTCTGGAACATCAGATGATATTAATGATACATTTAAGGATACTGAATATACAGTTGTCGGAGTAGTGTATTCGCCTTGCTTTGTTTCTTATGATTTAGGTTCATCTGATATTGGTAACGGCAATATAAGCTATTGTGTATATGTTGGAGATGATGAATTCAAGAATGATTATTATACAGAGGCTTATGCTGTAGTAGACGGAGCAAAAGAGCTTGATACATATTCTGATGAATATGATAAAAAGGTTGAAAATGTACAGAACAGAATTAAGAATATAGCGGCAGAACAGCTTGATAACAGGAAGAAGGATATAAAAGAAGAATTTGCCAAAGCCAAGGAAGACAAGAAACAGGAACTGCTAGATACAATAAGACAGAAGGTAACAGAGTCTATTACAAAGCAGTATCAGGAATATTATCCGGGCTATGATGTGTCCTCAATGATAGCACCTTATATTGAACCGGCGTATATTAAAGCAGTTCAGGAGTTTGACTTTGATGAGGTATATGCCAGGTATGATGAGCAGATGAATGAAACTTTGAGTAATTCTGACGACTGGGAATGGTATGTGCTTACAAGACAGTCACAATATTCATATAGGGATTATGAGTCGAGTGCTGACAGAATGAAAGCTATAGCTACAGTATTCCCATTGTTCTTTATAATTGTTGCAGGTCTTGTGTGTCTTACAACAATGACAAGAATGGTAGAAGAACAGAGAAGCTTAATCGGAACATACAAGGCTTTAGGTTATGGAAAAGGTGCTATAGTATTTAAATTCGTTGCTTATGCCTTTATAGCTTCCTTTGTCGGAAGCGTAATAGGCTGTATTGTTGGTTTAAAGCTGTTTCCATATATAATATATAATTCCTGGAACATAATATACCAGATGCCGCATATAACTTATGCAAGCCATAAATTATTGTCTGTGGCAGTTATAATAAGTCTTGTAGCTGTAACATTCCTTGCAGCATTTTATTCCTGCTACAATGAACTTTCAGAAGTACCAGCTATACTTATGAGACCGAAAGCTCCTAAGAGCGGAAGAAAGATATTGTTAGAACATACATTTATATGGAAGCACCTTTCATTTACAAGAAAGGTTACTATGCGTAATATATTCCTGTATAAGAAAAGATTTCTTATGACAGTAATTGGAATTGCTGGCTGTACAGCTTTGACAACGGCAGGCTTTGGTATTAAGGACAGCATACAGTGTCTTATTGATAACCAGTATGAACAGATACTGCATTATGATAATGTAATTACATTTAAGAGTGATGCTGAAAGTGAAGAAATTAACAATATAATATCATCTATAAAGAAAGATGAATATTATAAAGAATATACTACAGATTATGGATACACTGCTGATGTGAAAGCATTAGGCGGTGGTGACAGTTATTCAACAGAGATAACTGTTGTCGATAATACAGATAAGTATAGTGATTTTGTTACATTCAGGACAAGAAAGAAACATAACCAGTTAGAGCTTAATGATGATGGTGTTATTATATCTGAAAAGCTTGCAAAGGATCTGAAGGTTTCTGTTGGTGATAATATTACAATATGTGATATTAATGATAAGCAGGCAGCAGTTAAGGTAACTGGAATTATGGAAATGTATATTAATAATTACATTTTTATGACGTCCGATTATTTCAATGATACATTTGGCTATACACCAGATAATAACAGGGTGTTAGGCATACTTAGTGATGACAGTGATAATGTCCAGGCGGTTATAGGAGAAAGATATCTGTCTAATTCAGCAGTTAAGTCGCTTACATTTTTAAAGGCTAATATGTCAAGATTTGAGAATATGATACAGTCATTAGACCTTGTTACGTGGGTGCTTATAATATCCGCTGGTATGCTGGCATTTGTTGTATTGTATAATCTTACTAATGTCAATATATCTGAGCGAATAAGAGAGATTGCGACAATAAAGGTTCTTGGATTTTATGACAATGAAGTTGGAGAGTATGTATACAGGGAGAATATTATACTTACACTTATAGGCGGTCTTGCAGGACTTTTATTAGGAAGAGTGCTTCACGCATACATAATGACAACAATAGAATTAGACGGAGTAATGTTTGGAACAAGAATTAATTTAAGTTCTTTCCTGTTATCATATGGAATTACATTAATTTTCTCATTGATTATTAATGCAATTATGTATCCGTCACTTAAGAAAATTCCTATGGTGGAATCTTTAAAGTCAATAGAATAATTGGTGATTACTAATAAAGGATTTAATTAAGAATTAGATGAATAATTTAGTACAGAAATTAAAGAATAGATAAGCTGACCAGCCTGCACAAATAATGGTAATATTAATAAGAGCCTCCACATATATTGTGAAAAACGATATATGTGGAGGTTATTTTTATATGGGGGATATTGGACAAATTATAAAAATTCTGCCGCCAGCTTTAGCTGACAAGCTCAAACTGCACACGCTGTCATTTGGCAGGCTCAACGAGTTAAGATTAAGAGTTGGCAGAAATGTAACCTTAATATATGACAATAAAGAGATAATGTATGATATTAAGGTTACCAAGGACTGCATAATGAAAATGCTGGAATTAGCTTCCAATTACTCTATCTATGCGTATGAGCAGAGCTTTAAACAGGGTTTTATTACAATAGAGGGAGGGCATAGGATTGGAATATCCGGACATGTAATTATAGAGAATAATGTCATCAAGAATTTTAATTACATAACTTTTCTTTGCATAAGGGTGGCACACGAGGTTATAGGGTGCAGTAATAAGGTCGTTGATTTCGTGTATGGAGGAGGTATTGACCACACGCTTATTATTTCGCCGCCGGGTTGTGGCAAGACAACGCTGTTAAGGGATCTTGTAAGAAATATATCTGACAATGACAGGCTTCATATTAATGTAAGCCTTATAGATGAAAGACAGGAGATAGCAGGCTGTTATATGGGAATTCCACAGAATAATATAGGCAAACGTACAGATGTATATGATGGCTGTCCGAAAGATGCAGGAATGATGATGGCAATCAGGGCAATGTCGCCAGGTATAATAGCTGTAGATGAGATAGGCGGGCAGAATGATGCACAGGCAATTAAATACTGTATAGCCTGTGGCTGTACGATTATTGCAACAATCCATGGTTATTCGCTTGAAAATGTAATGAACAAGCCTTTTATGGGTGAGCTTATAAGCCCTGATTATTTTAACAAGATAATAATATTGTCAGGAAGAATGGGAAAGGGGACGGTGGAGCAATGCTTAAATTATCGGGAGCAGCACTCATAATAACTGCCTGTACATATTATGGTTTTTATTTAAGCAGTAACTTATATATGAGGACACGGATTATACAATCACTTATAACAGCCCTTTATTATATTAAGGCACAGATTGGCTATGCTTCAAGCACGCTTCCTGACATATTCAGGGATTTATCTGTTAATGCTGATAACTGCTATGTTCAGGAAATGTTCAGCTATGCCGCAAAGACATTAAGTGATGAGGGTATTGTTACATATGAAGTTGTGTGGGAGGAAGCTGTAAATATACTTAACAGGAGAAAAATATTAAAAAAAGACGAACTGAATGTAATGTATGAATTGTCGCATTTTAATTCATATATTGATAAAAATATGCAGGTTCAAAATCTGGAATTATCAATTGAAAGGCTTAAAAGAATAAATGAAAATGTGGCAATAGATATTGCGCCGAGAATGAAAATCTACAGGATTGGTGGAATAACAGCAGGAGTGTTTATAGCAATAATTCTGATATGAACACAGCATAATAAAGAATGGGGATGTGTATGGAAATTAATTTAATATTTAAAATAGCTGCCGTTGGAATAATAATCTCTATACTTAATCAGATATTAAAGCACAGTGGGAGAGATGACCAGGCTTTCTTAACAGGACTTGCAGGACTTCTCCTTGTGCTTTACTGGATACTTCCATACATATTAGAACTGTTTACAACTATGCAGAAATTGTTTGATATGTAAAAGGAGTAACAATTGCTGAAAATATCAATGCTTGCATTATGTGCAGTTATAACATCACTGCTTATAAAAAAGCAGTCACCAGTAACAGCTTCTGTTATAGGACTTTCATTATGTCTGATTATTTCAATTAATATAATAAATAATATTTCAGCCATAACAGGACAGCTTGGGGTGATGATTTCCTTAACGGGAATTAGTGATGTGTATATAAAGATAATAATGAAGATTATAGGAATAACCTTTATAACGCAGCTTATATCTGATGTGTGCAGGGATAATGGATTTAATGCGGCGGCATCGCAGCTTGAGATTATGTGTAAGATTGCCGTTGCCACAATAAGTATTCCGATTGTACTGTCACTTATGGAGATGATTAATAAATGTATAAAATAAGATTTATATTACTGCACAATAACTGCTGGAAATATATATTATCATTATTAAAAAGAATATTTATTGAACAAAAAAATATATATATGAAATATAAATATATACTATTACTATTAAAGAGCATATTGTTGATGTTAGTAATATTAATGCTTGTATACAATAATGTCAGCGTAAGTTATGCAGAAACTAACGGACAGGAAATGGTTACGGATACACCGGACTGGTCAGATTATGATTACAAGGATATTGATAAGATATTAAAAGAAAGCAGCTATAATTCTGTTACCTTTGAGGATATAGTAGACAGCATATATTCGGGTAATTCGGCGAAAGATTCCGGTAAGAAGATTGTACAGTATATAACAGAGGTTATAAGCAGTAACCGTAATGATTGTATGAAGATACTGATTTTGTGTATTTTATCAGCATTTATAAATGTATTTGGTCCATTTTTTAATAAACAGCAGCTTACTGAAAGCACATTAAGTGTTATAGTGATATCCCTTATAACGGTATTGTTTGTTGTGTTCATACAGGCTTCAGATACAGCCTACAGCACGCTTACATCAATTATTAATCTTTATAAAGCAATCAGTATGGTGTTCCTGCCGGCAATAAGCGCTTCGGGTGCAATAATAAGCAAGGTTGTGTATTACCAGATAATAATTGCTATGATTGCAGTCAGCAATATATTTTTTAAAAATGTATTGTTAAAAGCAAATAAAATATATCTCATAATTTCATTATGTGACTGCATAGATAAAGAAGCGCATATGGATAAGGCGTGTAACTTTATTAAAAAAGGCGTGAAATGGTGCTGTTATACGATACTTACGGTGTTTCTTGGGCTTAACACAATTAAGAGCATACTCACACCTGTTCAGGACACTGTTAATTCCAAAGGCATATTTATGGGGATAAGCCTTATACCGGGAATAGGTGACACAGCGCAGGTGCTATCCAATGCTATACTTGCATCTTCTGCATTAATAAAAAATGCAATCGGTGTGTCGGGAATTATTGCTATTGTTATGTGTATGTTCTTTCCGTTACTGCGGATTGGACTTCTTGCAGTTATATATCAAGGAATTGCGGCAGGACTACAGCCGATAAGTGATAAGAGAATGGTAAGGGCAGTCGGTTCACTCGGACAGGCACTTGGAATGATTGTATACATTATGATAATTACACTTGTCCTGTTTGTATTAACAATTGCAATTATATGTGTTGCAACCAACTGGGTATCAGTATGAAGGGAGGCGCAATGAAGCTGTATTCGTGGCTTAGGGCGTTGCTTATATTTATGATCATATCGGCTGTATTAACGAATATTATTCCACCTAAGTATGAGGGCAGCTTTAAGGCGGTGATGAGGCTTATATTCCTTATGATTTTGTTAAAGCCGGTATTTCTGCTTTTGTTTAATGAGGCATATATAACTGACAGGATAAATACATTTTATAACGATTATAGTAAAAGTGTTGCAGGTTATTCAAGTTCGTATACTGATGATAACAGTCTTCAATCAGACTATGACAGTTATGTAAGCAATGCTGTAAAACAGGCTGTTATAAGCAGGGTTTTAAATATAGCAGAGGATTGTGGAATTGAAGTTAATAATGTAAAGATCAAATTAAATGATGATATTTTATTGAATAAATCAGACAACGATTATTCATCTATTATTACAGGGATTGATATATCAGTAAAAAATAAAAAGTCTGCTTCAGGTTCAGAAAGCACACAGAATACTAAAATGACTTTGAATAAATCAGACATAGAAGAATTTACCAAGGCAGTAGCGGATAACTTTAAGATAGATGAGGCACTTATAAATATACATTAAGCCAAGTCCAGAGAGCATTTCGTATTCCAATGCCTAGGACAGAAAGGAGAATTATTATATTTAATTATGAAAATATATTGAATAAATTAGGCAAAGATAAAATATTAATAGTAATACTAGCAGGCATACTGCTTATGGTTATATCCATTCCTGTAAAAGACAGACAGACCGTATCAGAAAGCACTACATCTAATCAGGAAAGCGGTGAGGTCACCCAGAAAATGTATGAGGAATATGTAGAGAAAAGATTAGAAGATACCCTATCTGATGTTGAGGGAGCAGGAAAGGTTAAAGTTATGGTCAGTCTTAAGAATTCGTCTGAGAAGATACTTGCCAAGGATACAGATTATTCTGATGAAGAAGTTAATGGAAATAATAATGAGAATTCCAATGGTACGCAAAAAACAGAGACACACATTTTTTATGATACAGCTAATGGAAATACACCATATGTAGTAATGGAGAATATGCCTGTTATTGAAGGTGTGATAATAGTATGTGAGGGTGGTGATAATAAGGAGCTTGTAAGTGAGATTACTAATGCTGTATATGGGCTTTTAAATGTTCCTGTACATAAAATCAAAGTAATGAAAATGTCTTAAATATGGAGGTTTTTTGTGAAAAGAGTTAAGAAAAATCAGGTCATTATTACAGCACTTGCTATTATGATAGCTGTTGCGGGATATATTAATTATGCAGGAAACATTTCAGATATAATATCTGTCAGCAGTAAGAGTGACAGTAAAGTTGTTAATACATCAACAGATGATACTATATTTACAGAGGAAGAACCAGATGATGAGAGCCTTGAAGAACCGGGAAGTGTTATACTTACATCAGGACAGGGCGTGTCTTCAAGCGTAATCTCAGAGGCTAAGCTTAACAGAGAACAGATACGTGCCAAGAATACAGAAAATCTTACTAATATCGTCAATGATACAGCAATCGATAAGGCTTCAAAGACAGCGGCAATAAATGAACTTGCCAAAATCGCAGAATATTCAGAAAAAGAGGTAGCTATTGAGTTATTATTAGAGGCAAAGGGCTTTAATGATGTGGTGGCTTCGGTGTCAGAAGACAGTGTTGACATTGTAATTAACCAGCAGACATTAGAGAACAGCCAGAAAGCGCAGATTGAAGATATAGCCAAGAGAAAGACAGGAGTTACATCGGATAAAATTACCATTAATGTTATTAAGTAACTTATCATTGCATTTATTTGCATTTTTTATTATAATAGACAAAAGATTACGTTAATAACAGTCAGGAGGGCATTATGACAAAAGAGTTTGAAGATAGAGGTAATACTTATACAATTCACGAAAGTAAGGATATTGGCGAAGTAAGAGTTGCAGATGAGGTTGTTGCTATTATTGCAGGTCTTGCCGCTACAGAGGTAGAAGGTGTTGAGAGTATGGCTGGCAACATCACTAATGAACTTGTAAGCAAGCTTGGAATGAAGAATTTATCTAAGGGTGTTAAGGTTCACGTTGGTGAGAATGATGTGACAGTTAATCTTGCACTTAATATTAAATATGGCTGTGAGATACCTAAGGTATCAGCCGCAGTACAGGACAGAGTTAAGACAGCAATTGAGACAATGACAGGTCTTGAAGTATCAGAAGTCAACATTAAGATTGCTGGCGTTAATATTGACAACTAAGTACAGTAAGCATTGGGACTGTCCTTAATGGGGCAGTCCTGTTTAAGTAATTAATTGATGAGAGGATTCCTATGACAAGATCAGAAATGAGAGAACACGTTTTTAAGCTTATATTCCGTGTTCCTTTCCACGATAAGAATGAATTAAGAGAACAGATTGACTACTATTTTGACGATTTGACAGATGTCAATGAGAAGGATTACGAATATATTAAGAATAAAGCACTTCTTGTATGTGAATTAAGCGATGAACTTGATGAGAAGATTAATTCGGTATCAGAGGGCTGGCCTGTTGACCGTATCGGTAAGGCAGAGCTTGCTATTATGCGACTTGCAGTTTATGAGATGCTTTATGATGATGATATTCCTGTTAATGTAGCTATTAATGAGGCTGTAGAGTTAGCTAAAAGTTATGGCTCTGATGATAATGCGGCATCATTTGTCAATGGTGTTCTTGCAAAGCTTGTATAATAACCTTTTGCTGAATTAAAGAGCATAATAAAGAGATTAAGAAAGAGGAACGATGGCTGGAGTATATACTGTAACACAGATTAATTCCTATATTAAGAATATGTTTAGACAGGATTTTGTACTTAACCGTATTCAGATAAAAGGGGAAATATCTAATTGCAAGTATCATACGTCCGGTCATATTTATTTTACTTTAAAAGATTCGGGCGGAACGATTGCAGTTGTTATGTTTGCCTCTTATGCATCAAAGCTTGATATAAAGCTTGAAAATGGAATGTCTGTTGTAGTAGATGGCAGAATTGATATATATGAACGTGACGGCAGATATCAGTTATATGCCGTTAATATTACCGAAAGTGGTATGGGGGATTTATATAAGAAGTTTGAACAATTAAAACAGCAGTATGATGATATGGGATATTTTGATTCATCATATAAGCGACCGATACCACGTTTTGCAAGAAAGATAGGAATTGTAACAGCTTCAACAGGAGCTGCTATACACGATATAATGAATATATCGCACAGGCGCAACCCGTATGTAAGTCTTTATCTGTATCCTGCACTGGTTCAGGGCGAATATGCCAAGTACAGCATTGCCAAGGGAATAGCTGTGCTTGATAAGTTCGGGGTGGATTGCATTATCGTTGGACGTGGCGGAGGTTCGCTTGAGGACTTGTGGGCATTTAATGAACCAGAGGTTATAGAGGCAGTATTTAGCTGTAATACACCGGTTATATCAGCGGTTGGACACGAAACGGATTTTACAATCACGGATTTTGTGGCAGATTTAAGAGTTCCAACACCGTCTGCCGCCGCAGAGTGCGCAGTGTTTGATATAGCGCAGGTTGATGATTATATGCAGGCATACCAGAGACGTTTAAGAAATGCACTGGATAATGTATTTGCCAGATATAAGAACAGGGCAGAGAAGGACAAGCTTGCTTTGCAGATATACAATCCTATTAACCAGATATATGAAAGAAGACAGCGCCTTATTCATATAGAGGATATATTAAATAACCAGATGACACAGGCAGTGGAACGCTACAGGCAGAAGTTGTCATTAGCGGCGTACAGGCTTGATAATGCCAGTCCGTTAAAGAAGTTTGACAAGGGCTACAGCTATGTAGAGAATAATAAACAGAGAGTACAGTCGGTTAACGATGTATCGGTAGATGATTTATTAACGCTTTATTTAAAAGATGGTACTGTGACAGCTAAGGTCACAAATATTGATAATGTTAAATGAGGTATAATTAATGGCAAAGGCTTCTAATCTTGAAGATACATTTAATAAGCTTGAGGCAGTTCTTAATGAAATGGAACAGGGCGAGCTTACATTAGATGAGTCTTTTAAAAAATATAAAGAAGGTATGGAATTACTCAATAAATGTAATACTATGCTTGATAAGGTTGAAAAACAAATTGTTATAATTGATGATAATGGGGTGACGGATAATAATGAATAATTTCAAAGAACAGTTAAGCAAAGAGACATCCTGTATAGATAATATAATAGAAAAGTACCTGCCAGAAGCTAAAGGACACGCAGAGTATATTAAATCAGCAATGGATTACAGCGTGGAAGCTGGCGGCAAGAGAATAAGACCAATGATTATGCTTGAAACCTACAGGCTGTGTAATGGTACTAACGAGGAAGAATTGTATCCATTTATGGCGGCTCTTGAGATGATACACACTTATTCTTTGGTACACGATGACCTTCCGGCTATGGATAATGATGACTATAGAAGAGGAAAGCTTACAACACATAAGAAGTTCGGCGAAGATTTTGGAATATTAGCAGGTGACGGACTTTTAAATCTTGCGTATGAAACAATGCTTTCAGCTATACATAAAGCGGCAAAGACAGGTGATGCAGAGGTTGTATTAAGATATTCTGCCGCCGCAGATGTGATAGCTTCAAAGGCTGGTGTTGATGGTATGGTCGGCGGACAATCGCTTGATGTAATGCTTACAGATAAGCCGATGAATGAAGAACAGCTCGATTACATTTTCAGATTAAAGACAGGTGCGCTTATAGAAGCGGCATTTATGGCTGGCGGAATTATTGCAGGCTGTGATGAAAATGTTACTAAGCTTCTTCGGGAAACTGGTTATAATGTAGGCTTCGCATTTCAGATTAAGGACGATATTCTTGATGTTACAAGCACACAGGAAGTACTTGGAAAGCCTGTGTTAAGTGATGAGAGAAATAATAAGACAACATATGTTACACTTTATGGAATGGAAAAAGCAGAAAAAGATACTGCTGATATGTCTGTAAAAGCATTGGAAACACTTAAAACTATTGGACATAACGAGTATCTGGAGGATTTAATCACAATGCTTATACATAGAGATAGGTAATCGTGTGAAAGAGGTTAATTATGATACTTGAGAAAATCAATAAACCTAACGATATTAAGAAATTGTCACCAATAGAATATAACCAGCTTGCTGATGAGATACGCCAGTTTCTTATTGATAAGATAAGTGTCACAGGTGGACATCTGGCTTCTAATCTTGGAGTTGTGGAGCTTACTATGGCACTTCATATTGTGTTTAATCTTCCAAAGGACAAGCTTATATGGGACGTGGGACATCAGTCATATACGCATAAGATACTTACAGGAAGGAAAAATCAATTTGATGAATTAAGAAAGTTCGGCGGTATGAGCGGTTTTCCTAAGAGAAATGAAAGTGATTACGATGCTTTTGATACAGGTCACAGCTCGACATCAATATCGGCAGGGCTTGGAATTGCTATGGCAAGAGATGTACAGCACGAAGATTACAGCGTAGTGTCTGTTATAGGTGATGGCGCACTCACAGGTGGTATGGCATATGAAGCTTTAAATAACGCTTCAAGTGTTAAGGGTAATTTTGTAATTATACTTAATGATAATACAATGTCGATTTCCAAAAATGTCGGCGGCGTATCCAATATGCTCAGTGAAATACGTTCGTCAGACTCTTATTATGATTTAAAAGAGAATATTGGCAATGTATTATATAAGCTTCCTAAAGGTGATAAGGTTGTAAAGCTTATCCAGAAGACAAAGTCGAATTTAAAGCAGGTAATTCTTCACGATTCGATGTTTGAGAGTATGGGTATATATTATCTTGGACCTGTTGACGGACACGATATGGATAAGCTTATCAAGATACTTACAGTTGCCAAGAGAATAAATGGACCTGTACTTGTCCACGTTGTGACACAGAAAGGCCGTGGTTATAAGCCAGCAGAACGCAATCCAAGCAAGTTTCACGGTATTGGACCATTTGATGTGGCGACAGGTATGGAGATTAATAAATCTGACCGGCCAACATATTCGCAGGTGTTCTCTAATTCAATATGTGAAATAGCCAAGAAAGACAGGTCTGTATGTGCCATTACAGCGGCTATGCCGGACGGAGTTGGACTTGCAAAGTTCTCAAAGTGGTTTCCAGACAGATTTTTTGATGTTGGAATTGCTGAGGCTCACGCTGTAACATTTGCGGCAGGATTGTCAGCAGGCGGATTAAAGCCAGTGTTTGCGGTATATTCTTCATTTTTACAGAGAGCTTATGACCAGATATTACACGATGTGTGTATACAACAGCTTCACGTTGTATTCGCGATAGACAGGGCAGGACTTGTTGGAAGTGACGGAGAGACACATCAGGGCATATTTGATATATCATTCTTATCATCAATACCTAATATGACTATTATGGCACCAAAGAATGATTATGAATTAAAGTCATCACTTGAGTTCGCTCTGGAAGAGTTTAACGGTCCAATCGCCATAAGATATCCAAGAGGTGAGGCGGTTGTAAGATTTCACGAATTTAATGCACCAGTTGAATACGGAAAGGCTGAGCTTATGTATGAAGAAAGCGATATAGCACTTCTTGCTCTTGGAAGTATGGTCGATACAGCATTTAATGTAAGAGAAAGACTTAAAGAGCAGGGCTATAACGTGACACTTGTAAATGCACGTTTTGTAAAGCCTATAGATAGTGCAATGCTTGATAAAATAAGCGCAACACATAAGCTTATAGTAACACTTGAAGAAAATGTATCCTCAGGCGGATTTGGACGTGTAGTCTGTCAATATATCAATGATAAAGAGCTTCCTAATTATGTGCTTAACATATCACTTCCTGATGATTATATAGAGCACGGAAGTGTTGATATATTGCGCCGTGAGACAGGAATAGATGAAGATACAATTATTAAACGTATAACAGCAGTTTATAATAATATTGGAGATAATAATAATGAGCAGTAAAGAAAGATTAGATGTTCTGTTAGTGAACAGGGGACTTGCCGATTCAAGGGAAAAGGCAAAGGCTATAATTATGTCTGGAAATGTATATGTTGACGGACAGAAGGAAGATAAAGCAGGTTCATCATTTAATGAAACTGTTAATATTGAGGTAAGAGGCAATACTCTTAAGTATGTAAGCCGTGGCGGATTAAAGCTTGAAAAGGCTATGGAGAACTTTGATGTAACGATTGAAGGCAAGATATGTATGGACGTTGGTTCATCAACAGGTGGGTTTACAGATTGTATGCTTCAGAATGGTGCTGTTAAAGTATATTCTGTTGATGTAGGACACGGACAGCTTGCGTGGAAACTTCGTAATGATGAGCGTGTTGTATGTATGGAAAAGACTAATATACGATATGTAACACCAGAAGATATTGCGGATAAGATAGATTTTTCAAGCATTGATGTATCATTTATATCACTCACCAAGGTATTGCTTCCAGTAAAAAATCTTCTTACAGATGACGGACAGATAGTGTGTCTTATCAAGCCGCAGTTTGAAGCTGGAAGAGAAAAGGTTGGCAAACACGGTGTTGTAAGGGATAAGGCAGTACATATTGAAGTTATAGAAATGGTTATTAATTATGCAATTTCAATTGGCTTTGAGATACTTAACCTTGAATTCTCACCGGTTAAAGGACCAGAAGGAAATATCGAATATCTTCTTCATTTACAGAAGCATACAGAAGGAACTTATGATAATATTCCTTTCACAATACAAAATATAGTAGACAAAGCCCACGAAACATTGTAATATATTCATATAGATATTATTATTAATTTAAAGTATAGAGGTATTAATGAAATCTTTTTACATAGTCACGAATACAACTAAAGATCCAGACCTTGTATATACGAACAGTATTCTGGATTATCTTAACAAGCGCAATGTAAGCTGTATATATAATTCAGCTTCGGCAGATGTAGCAGATACGGATTATTGTTATACGAATGCAGATGTTGTGCCAGATGATACAGAATGTATAATTGTTCTTGGCGGTGATGGCACGCTTATACAGGCGGCAAGAGACCTTAATTCTAAGAATATACCTCTTCTTGGTGTTAATATAGGAACTCTTGGGTATCTTACTGATACAGATATGAACACAGTGTATGATACCCTTGACAGCCTTATTAATGACTGTTACGAGATAGATACACGAATGATGCTTAATGGAAAGATATACCGTGATAACGAGCTTATATATGAAGATGTAGCACTTAATGATGTAGTTCTTAGCAGAAGGGGAATATTAAGGGTTATAGATTTTGATATATATGTCAATGGAGAATATCTTAATTCATTTGCGGCAGACGGAGTTATAGTATCTACGCCGACAGGTTCTACAGCGTATTCTTTATCAGCGGGCGGGCCAATTGTCCAGCCGAATGCACATCTTATAATGATTACACCAATATGTGCGCATACACTTACTCAGAGAAGCATTATATTTGAGAAGAATGATGAGATTGTAATACAGATGAATGATAATAAGAAATTATCAGAAGAAAGAGTAGCTACATATGATGGAGAAAGCTATTGTAATGTCATAACAGGTGACAGAGTTGTTATTACCCGTTCGGATAAGACAGCACGGCTTATAAAGACAAGCAGAATTTCTTTCCTTGAAAGGATAAGAAATAAAATGTAGCTGGAATAGGAGAAGAAAAGTGAAATCAGACAGACATAAAAAAATATTAGAACTTATAGCTGATAACAATATAGGAACTCAGGAAGAGCTTGCTGATGCACTTAATAAAGCAGGGTATAATGTAACTCAGGCGACTGTTTCAAGGGATATAAGAGCACTTAATCTTACCAAGGTCACAATTGACGGGGTTAATCAGAAGTATACAACTCTTTCACACAGCAGTCCTGTACCTAATGACAAATATATAAGAGTGCTTAAGGAAGGCTATCTTTCTATGGATATGGCACAGAATATTCTTGTTATAAGGACTGTTCCGGGTATGGCAATGGCAGTGTGTGCGGCGTTAGATGCGCTTAAGCTTGATGAGATAGTTGGTTCTATTGCGGGTGATGACACTATTATGTGTGCTGTAAGGACAGTTAAGGATACGGTAAATGTTTCTAATAAACTTAAGAAGCTTATAAAGGCGTAGTATTATAGAGACATATTATTATAAAGACATAGTATCAGAGGAGGAATATGTTATCTAATTTACATGTTAAGAATTTTGCACTTATAGAGGAAGAAAATATAGATTTTGAAGAGGGGCTTAATATCCTGTCTGGAGAGACAGGCGCAGGTAAGTCTATTATATTAGGTTCTATTAATGCGGCACTGGGTGCTAAGACATCACCTGATTTTATTAGAACAGGTGCAGAATATGGACTTTCAGAACTGCTTTTTAATATTGATAATGATAATGTAATTGAACGCATAAAAGAGCTTGGAGTTATAGATATTGAGAATGGGGAGCTGCTTATTTCAAGAAAGATAATGCCAACGCGTTCACAGATAAAGGTTAATGGACAGAATTTTACGGCGGCGCAGACACAGAAGCTTGCACGCTATCTGATAGATGTTCACGGACAGCACGATAACCAGATACTTATGGACGATGCTAATCATCTTACTGTTGTAGATACATTTTGCGCTGATGAAATAGCTGAATTAAGAGAGGCTATGGAAGAAGCATACACAGATATGGTTAAGGCAAAGAAAGCGTTAGAGCTTATTGATAAGGATAAAGACGAACTTCAAAAAGAGATAGCATTTCTTGAGTATGAAGCTAATGAGATACAGACAGCCGATATACAGCCTGATGAAGATGAGGAGCTTGAGGCAAGATATCATAAGCTTAATAATTACCAGAAGATTACTAATGAACTTTCGTATGCAGATATGCTTTTGAATTCAGGCAATGATAATATAAGTGATATGATAGGAACTGCATTAAAGTCACTTATAACAGCTAGTGAATATGATGATACATTGAAAGAGTGCTGTGATACTTTGTCTGATGCCGAAGGACTTATCCGTGATGCCGGACACAGTATCAGCTCATATATGGAGAACTCTGAATATGATCCAAGAGAGTTTAGCGAACTGCAGGAAAGGCTTGACCTTATTAATAATCTTAAGAACAAATATGGAAGTTCGATAGAGGCTATTAATGATACCTTAAAGGATATTAATGCGAAGCTGGAAGATTATTACAATTTTGATGAGCTTATAAGCAGAAGAAAGAAAGAGTATGAAGAAGCCTGCCATAAGGCGTGGGATATAGCTGAAAAGTTAAGTACCATAAGACAGAAGGCGGCAGAAAAGCTTACAGAACAGTTCATAGCTTCGTTAAAGAATCTTAACTTTTTAGATGTAAAGTTCAGAATAGATTTTGTTAAAGAGACATCTTTATCTTCAAAGGGCTGTGATAATGTAAGATTTATGATATCAACGAATCCTGGTGAGGATTTAAAGCCATTATCAAAGATTGCTTCTGGTGGTGAGCTTTCAAGAATTATGCTCGCCATAAAGACAGTTATGTCGGAAGACGGAGATAAGACACTTATATTTGATGAGATTGATGCAGGTATAAGTGGTAAGACCGCTTCAAAGGTATCTAATCAGCTTGCAAGGCTTTCATTATCACATCAGATAATATGCATAACACACCTGCCACAGATTGCGGCTATGGCAGATGCCCATTACATAATAGAAAAGAGTGTACACGATAACAAGACCTACAGTAATATCCAGAGGGTAACAGGCGATGACAGCCTTAATGAAATTGCCAGAATGTTATCAGGTGAGACACTCACAGACTCTGTGCTTGAGAATGCCAAAGAATTAAAGGCTATGGCTGACAAGGTAAAAGCAGAGTTATAATTTATGATTATATAATCTATAATAATATAATTGTATAAAATATATTTTTGTAATAATATAATCTTATAATGATATAATTATATAATGAGAAACTGTAAAACACTTTGATAAAAAATGCTGGCTGGTATGTATACTTATACACCAGCCAGTATTTTTATGAAGCATTAAGCATATTTTCTATATATATGCCGTATCCGCTTCTGGAGTCATCAATAAGAACGTGTGTCACAGCACCGATTATCCTTCCGTCCTGAATAATAGGACAGCCGGACATTCCCTGTACAATTCCATTAGTCATATCAAGAAGCTCTTCAGAGGTAACAACAAAGCTTATATTTTTGGAGTCGTTGTTGTTAAGCCCTGTTATTTTAATTTCGTAGTCATCATATTTATTATTCCTGTAAAATCTTACATATGCTTTGCCTTTATGGACACTGTATCTGTAACCGACACTCATAAGTGAGAGAGAATGTTTTTTTACAATAGAGTCGTCGATTGTTCCATATATTCCGTAGGAGCTGTTCTTGTCAATTGTTCCTATCGGGGTACTGTTCTTGTAGTCTATAATTCCCTGTAATTCTCCGGGAGTACCATTCTGACCCTTTATTATTGATAGAATTCTTGTGTTATATAATCTGCCGTATTTGATATTAAGTGCTTTGCCAGTGGTGTTATCAGTTATCGGGTGGCCAAGCGCACCATAGTTATAATCTGTATCGATATAGGTTATTGTTCCTATGCCCTGTGCATCATCTTTTACCCACAGACCAAGCTTGTATTCGCTGTTTTTATCCTCTATGGGGGTTATGGTTACATTTATTGTTTCATTATTGCGCAGTAATTCTATATTAAGCTTCTCGCCGGCACATTCATTTACCTTATTTGATAACTGCTTCTTTGAATTGATTTCTTCATCGTTGATTTTTAAAATGTAGTCGCCTTTGGCAATAATGTTTTCACAGGGGTTGACTGTGCCGTTTGATTTACTTTCGATTGCTTCGGTCTTTACTACAAGTATTCCGTTGCTTTTCAGATATAAGCCAGCCTGAAAGCCGCAGGGATAGACGTATTTTTCGTCAACTACATTTACATTAACTGTCTTTAGAAATATAAAGCCAAATAGATGAAGGTCGATATGGTAACTGCCGGGACTGCCAGTTATAAAAGTAACCTCACGGCTGAAATCAGCATTTGCAAGGCTGTTATAAGTATCACTCTGCGTGCTGTGAACGCTTCCGGTAACAGGGAGTGATAAGTTAATGCTTGTATCGCTTTGTTCAGTTATATATATCTGTTCAGGAAAATGCTTATTAACATAGTTTACATAAGATGTAATAAGAATAAATAAAAGTGTTATTATTCCTGACCAGTAAATATACTTATTTATTAACTTATTAGAAAATGTATTTTTATTAATAAGCATAGTTTTCCTCCTTTAAAATTTATCTGTTGATATTATTATCTGCAATAATGAAGCTAAATAAAAAGGTTTATAATGCCAATATATTTATGTAATTTAATTGCATTTGTCGAATTATGTCGATAGTTGCGATGTGTTTTCGTTGTAATATTACATTTTTAAATATATAATAATAAATATAT
>JBNMLJ010000048.1:0-19579 GCA_050874785.1 Lachnospira sp. | reverse complement strand
TCACAAAAGATGTATACTTAATTCTAATGAATTCTGTACTCATCTCGAAATTCTAAAAAGAATTTTCAAGGTTGTCTTTCTGTTCAGTTATCAAAGTTCATTGCTTTCAAACTCAGTATTTATCTGTGTTTAAGAAGCTTTTGTGTCGCTGTCGTATCGCGGCGACTTGATTATAATAGCACCACCCCTCTCATATGTCAACAACTTTTTTCAACTTTTTTTGATTTTTTTGTATTTTCTTTTTGTGGTTAATTAAAAAAAGCTGCTAAATCCGCTTATTTACTGGCTTTGTTGGCATTGCGCGTATTTGGATTTTTTTCTTATTTTTTGACATTTTTTTTGATATTCTCATATCATTTTTCATTTATTTCCATTTTTTTATACTTAAGCCCTTAAAAAATTTTCAATTTTTTCTATTTATTTTTGTCAAAACTATGCTTTTTAATCTTTCAAACACATCAGATTATCAACTTATATATCCTACATTTTATAAAAATTATAATCTTTTGACATCTTAGTGTTCAATGAATTTTAAGATGTAAGGGGCAAAAAGCATTTTCAACCTTACACCATTTCAATATTACCAACCATAAATGAGATAATACAGAAAATATACAAAATAACTTGCATGGGGTTACAGGTATTTTTATCAACACGTTTTGTCTATCATTAAAGTTATTTTAAAAAGAATTAAACCGCCAACCACCCTCAGCCATTTAATTTCAAGGGTTGAGAGCTATTTCTATCAATACATTTTGTCCTATAAGTCACATTTTGTCCTATAAGCCAAACAAAAATAAAGCAAAATAAAAATAAAGCCAGACAATATTTCATTATTTTTAAATTCCCAGATTTCTTAACTAAACAAAAAAGGACTTACAACAGATATTCCCATCCTTTGCAAACCCTTTCCAAATAAACTAAGTTGGTTCTAAACTTTACTTTAGAGTAAAATTTAGAACCACTAAATTCATTATAACATTTTCATATAATCATATGATTAGAAGCTATGGCCTCCGCCACCGCCGCCTCCACCTGACGAGCCGCCAGATGAGCCTCCTGACGAACCACCACCACCGGATGAACTGCTGCCCGAGTCGGTATCTCTAGGTGAATAAATCTTGCTCTGATATGTAAAGTTGACCTTACAGTTATCAAACGCCTTATTGACAAAGATACCATTCATAACAGCCTTTCTTGATGGTGCCTTCTTTCTGAGATAAAGTCTCACGATAGCATAATTAATAAGCGCTGCCGCTACAACTGCGAGAAGGGCATTACTTATATACTTCATAGGCTGCGATATTCTTCTTCCTTTAAGAAGTGCAAGCTCCTGCTCAAACACCTTATATGCACACATATAATAATTCTTAGATGAAGCATACGTGTATACATTATCTGTTATTGTGTCTGCGTATGAGCTTGTTACAGTGCTGTATATCGCACCATTGCTGTGTATCCAGATATTTCTGTTATACATATCAATTATAAATATAGTTCCGCTTCCAGAACCATATCTGCTGTTATATAATCTTCTTACATAACTTTCTGTTGATGTGCTGTTTTCGTCTATCGTCTTAAGCATTACATTGCCATATGGTGTAATCTGTTTCATAAGCTCAAGTAACGCTTCATAGTCACTTTCATCTATAAGCTCTGCATCATCCTCTATAACCGCCTCATATCCAGTATCAGTGTTAGTATACGAAGCTTTGGCTTTCTCCGCCCTTACTACAGCCTTTGATACGCCTAAGACAAGTCCTGCAAATGTGACAAATGCCAATACAAGTGCTATTAACGCACCCAGTTTCTTATAAACATTTTTATAATCATATTTCTTATTATGCATTGTCATCACCTCCACGATAATTATCAAATTGTGGAAGCTTTCTTGTCGCAAGCACATTATAGTATCTGATAAGGTCTGTAATTGTATATATAATAGCTATCAGCTCTGCAATAACCGCCGCATAGTAATACAAATCCGATACAGGATTAAACCACAACACAACAACTGCAATAAGCATAGCCACAAGCGAACCTATATTGCCCGATATATTTTTCCCAGATATATTCTTATAAGTCTTATGATTAGAAATAGCAACTACCACACCTGATATAAGACACATAACACATATAAGAAGCTCCATACCAAATGCAGAGCCACTTCCACCATACAATACAGTTGTAAGCTGTAACATATAAAACGCTGGAACAACTACAGTTATTATAGCAATTGCAATTTGTATCCATCTGGCAAATGAAGGTATCTCTTTATATGAAGACCTCCTGTTTCTGCCTTCCTTTATTGCATCCGCTATACTGTATGCAAGCTCCCGGTCACGCCGTTCTTTGTCTTCCGGCGATTCATCCCTTACAGTTGCTGAACCAGCATACATTTTACCCTTGTCATTAAGTTTCTTATCTTTAATATATATTTTCTTAAGTTCTTTAACATAAAGTATGATTGCCAGCAAAGCTATGATTGAAGCTATTGTAAGCGTAATCTTTGGTCTGAACGTAAATGTACTGTTAAGAAGCATAAATATAGGTATAGCGAGTATACCAGAACCTATAAAATACTTAAAAAGTGATACCGGCAGGTCGGCAGTAACCTTTCCTGTCTGTCCATTCACAGTTGCATACGCAACTCTGTCCTTGTTACGATATGATAAAAACCACACTGGAAACATAGCCCTGTCCTCAGATACTACTCTTGTTCCAAGCCTTCTTTCCATGCTGCCCTGATAGTCGTCAAGGCTGACTGAACCTAAGCGTACATTTTTCCTGATATGCTTATAGGTTTCATCAACCGCTATATTTCTTGCATCAGTCCTGTATACATCAGATGCAACGTCCGCTGTATCCGCATAAAATCCGCTTAAAAAAGAGGGTGTAAATGCTTTCATATTCTTGACATCATATGGTGCTATTGCTTTACTCAAACTGTCATCAAAAGATGATGATGCATCATAAGACAAGCCCTTATAATGGCAGTTCACATCACCTGTAATATCATAATGGTCTGTATATATATAATCGCCTCTTCTGTGGTCCTTAGAGCCTTTAAGGCACACTGGTCCCTGCTGTGCAATATAATATGTCCAATAAGGCATATATATTCCTCTGAAACCGTCTATAAACTTCTCATCTTTTAATTCCTTAGGGGCAAACAATGCATGCCTCATCATCTTCTTATATTCACGCTTGCAGTCATCCTTTGTCTTAGAAAATGGAATTATATATCCCGGCTTTAACTGCTGTGAAACCCTGCTTGAAAGAATAGTAGATGCACCGCAGAAACTGCAGAAGTTGGCAACTGTATTATCTGTGCTTAATATTTCACCACCACACTGTGGGCACTTAAACACTGTTACATCATATTCCCTGCTCTCTTCAGCATCCTTCTCCTTACTTATAGCATATGGGTCATACTGTGTACTACAATGGTCACACTTTAACTGCTGTGATGGTATATCAAAAGTCAATCGTCCACCACAATTCGGACACTGATACATATATTAGTCCTCCCTCATATATTATGATATGATGTCAGTGTCAAAGATACTCTGCCCCGACATCGTATTAATTACTACTACATCAGTGCATTCTTAGCCTTATCTGTAATCTCTCTCTGATATGCAATTTCGTTCTCGATATTTCTGGCAACCTCATTAGCAGTATATGCCGCATCTACAACTTTATTAAGCACATTGCCAATCTCATCTGCCTTTTCTTTCTGCTGGTTAGAATTCTCATATATGCTCTTCATAGAGTCAACTGTCTTATCAACTGACCGCTGTACCATATTGATTGTATCTGTAATCTCCTTTGATGACTTAGCTGACTGTGCCGCAAGATTTCTTACTTCGCTTGCAACAACTGCGAAGCCTCTTCCGTGCTCACCCGCTCTTGCAGCCTCAATAGAAGCATTAAGTGAAAGTATATTAGTTCTGCTTGATATTGATGCTATAACACCTGCAAACTGTTCAATATCTTTAGAAAGCTTTTCAAGCTCCTTAATTCTTGCCGCTGATTCTTCTGCTATCTCATTAAGCTCAGCTATCATCTTAAGAATTTCCTCAACACTGGATATACTCTCTTTCACGAGATTAAGTGATGTATCTGATGAATTAATAACATCAAAAGCATCTTTCTCTAACTGCTCCTGTGATGAATCCAATCCTTCAAGAATTCCTGACAGGTCGCTTACTAATTTACTGTTATCCATGTTCTTCCTCCAAATATGTATATTATTCTTGTACATTTATATTAAGTCAATTGCTTCGTTAACATTATGTATACCAATAAGATTAATTTTATCATTATTTTTAATGTTTTTCAAGCATACATAAGGTAATATGCAGGTTGTGAAACCAAGCTTAACCGCTTCATTCACTCTCTGCTGTGCCTGTGTTACAGCCCTTACCTCTCCTGACAGTCCGACTTCGCCAAATATAACTGTCTTGCTATCAACTTCTTTATTCTTAAAACTGCTGACAAGTGCTATAACTATGCCTAAATCAAGTGCCGGTTCAGATACCTTTATTCCGCCTGCCACATTAACGTAGGCATCACTTGAGGACATTCTCATTCCTGCCCTTTTTTCAAGCACTGCCATCAACAGATTAACCCTGTTATAGTCTGTTCCTGCGGCAGTACGCCTTGGCATGCCAAAGTTAGAGTCACATACAAGTGCCTGAACCTCAACCATAAGCGGTCTTGTGCCTTCAATAAGACATACTACAACTGAGCCTGATGCCCCCTCTGGTCTTCCATTTAACATATATTCTGACGGATTAGCAACCTCACTTAAACCGTCCTGCCTCATCTCAAACACTCCGATTTCATTGGTTGAGCCAAATCTGTTCTTTACGCTTCTTAATATTCTGTATGAGGCATATCTGTCGCCTTCAAAATAAAGCACTGTATCAACCATATGCTCAAGCACTCTTGGTCCTGCAACAACGCCCTCCTTGGTAACGTGTCCTACAATAAATATCGTTATGTTAAGCCCTTTGGCAAGCTGCATAAGAATAGAGGTACTTTCCCTTACCTGTGAAACACTTCCTGGTGCCGCAGATATTTCTTCCCTGTACATAGTCTGTATAGAGTCAATTATAACCACCTGTGGCATTTCTTTTTTCAGAACTTCTTCTATTATATCAAGATTAGTCTCGCAGAATGTCTTAAGATTATCATTACATTCGCCTATTCTTTCAGCTCTTAACTTAATCTGTCTTAATGACTCCTCGCCGGATATATACAGCACCTTATTGCCTGCATCTGACAGGTAATAGCACATCTGTAACAAAAGTGTTGACTTTCCAATACCTGGGTCACCACCTACAAGCACCAGCGAACCCTGCACAATTCCACCACCAAGAACTCTGTCAAGCTCGCCTATTCCTGTTGATGTTCTTTCCTTTTCTTCCGAATTAATCTCTTTTAAGCTCACTGGATGATTATCCTTATATGAGCTTTCTTTTCTGACTGCTGATATGCCCTTAGTCGATGACTTAGAAGCTATTGGTTCTTCAACAAATGTATTCCACGCCTTGCACGCTGGACACTGTCCGAACCATTTTGCCGACTCATATCCACACTCGCTGCAAAAAAATGCCGTATTTTTTGCTTTTGCCACTTCTCTTCTCCTCTCTTTCTTGCCATATATTAATTATCATTCCCCTGCACTCACGAACCCGCGCTCACCGCGCTCTCTCGCCCTGCTTCGCATGACTGCTTGTTCGCTAAGCCGTCTGAAAAGTAAATGTCTGCTTCACAGCCGCTTCCTTTTCTTTTGCGCTCATTATATCATAATTCACTCTTTATCTCTTTTGCGCTCATTATATTAAAAAAGCTGTACCCTGCATTGGTCTATAAATGACTTTATGCCAGGCACAGCATTTATTAAAATTTATAATTATGACACCTGTTAATGTTAGAGATTATAATATTATTATGCTTTAACAACTTCTACATTAACACTCTTACCTTCTTCAAGGCTTACTGAAAGCACAATCTTGCCACCCATATTAGTAGCCATAGTTCCCTCAGATGCTCCATCGATTGTTACATTATAAGAAGCCCCTTCTTCAAGTTCAACTGTTATCTGTGCATCATCGCTTCCTTCTACATTAAATGATAAACCTGTATCTGTAGCCTTAAAATTCATAACAGCTGTTCCTGGAACTGATTCATATACAAATGAACCATTGCGTTCAAGCTTTGTAATCTCCTTAAATGTCTTTACCTTGTAAGAATCTCCACAATGTTCAAAATCTGATAACTTTGACTTAGTATCCAGCTTATAATTACCAAAGCTAAGAGTTCCATCCTTCTCTGAACGAATTAACTCATTAATTACTGGCATATTATTGTCCTCCTATGTTTTATTACGAATATCTATACGCATATTATACAACATAATGTACAATGGCGCTAGTATTTTAGTAGTATTATTTGTGAATATTTCTATTATGTCCGCGCTTACAGCTAAAGTTCAATTTGCCGTCCTTAACTGTTACCAATACTTTGTTGCCAGCCTTTATACTGCCTTCAAGTATCTTCTCTGCCATAACATCTTCTATTTCATTCTGTATTGTTCTTCTTAATGGACGTGCTCCATATTTAGAATCGTAGCCCTTATCAACAATATAAGCCTTAGCCTCATCATCAAGCTCAACCGAAAGGCTCATCTGTTCCATAATTCTGTTATTGACAGTTCTCATCATAATATCAACAATCTGTCCAATCTGCTCTTTCTTAAGCATATGGAATACAATTATATCATCAATTCTGTTAATGAATTCCGGACGGAATATTCTCTTAACCTCTTCCATTACTTTGCTCTTCATATCTTCGTGTTCTTTTTCTTCTGATGTTCCCGAAGCAAAGCCTAATGATTTAGGTGCTACAATATTCTCTGCACCTGCATTGGAAGTCATAATAATAACTGTATTCTTAAAATCTACAACCCTTCCTGTTGAGTCTGTTATATGTCCGTCATCAAGCACCTGTAAAAGCACATTGAATACATCAGGGTGAGCTTTTTCAACCTCATCAAACAAGACAACTGAATAAGGATTTCTTCTTACCTTCTCACTTAACTGTCCGCCCTCATCATATCCTACATATCCCGGAGGTGAACCGATAAGCTTAGACACTGTATGCTTTTCCATATACTCAGACATATCAACTCTTATAAGAGAATTATCTGTTCCAAACATACAGTCAGCAAGTGCCTTTGAAAGTTCTGTCTTTCCGACACCTGTAGGTCCTAAGAATAAGAATGAGCCTATTGGCCTGTTAGGGTCTTTTAAGCCTACCCTTCCTCGTCTTATAGCCTTGGCAACTGCTGTAACTGCCTCGTCCTGTCCTATAACCCTGTTATGAAGCATTTTCTCCAGATTCATAAGCTTTTCTGATTCAGCTTCTGCTATCTTGGCAACAGGAATCTTAGTCCACATAGACACTGTCTTTGCTATCTGTTCTTCATCAACAGTAAGATCACTGCCGTCTATGCTCTCCTGCCAGCTTGTGCGAAGCTTCTCAAGCCTGTTCTTCTTTCTTGTCTGCTGTTTCTTAAGCTCTGCCGCTTCATCGTACTTCTCTGACTTAATAGCCTGCTCTTTCTTAACCGAAAGTTCATCTATCTGTGTTTCAAGCTTCTTGATATCCTTTGGCACAACAAATGCTTCAAGCCTTGTTCTTGAAGAAGCCTCATCTATAAGGTCAATTGCCTTATCTGGAAGAAATCTGTCATTGATATATCTCTTAGAAAGCTTAACTGCCGCTCTTACAGCATCATCTGTAATAACTACATTATGGTGTTCCTCATACTTAGGTCTAAGCCCCATAAGTATATCAATTGCCTCATCTTCTGTTGGTTCTTCCACCTTAACTGGCTGAAATCTTCTTTCTAATGCTGCATCTTTTTCTATGTGCTTTCTGTATTCTTCTAAAGTTGTAGCACCTATAAGCTGGATTTCTCCTCTTGCAAGTGATGGCTTAAGAATGTTAGAAGCATCTATAGCTCCTTCTGCACCACCAGCACCAATAATTGTGTGAATTTCATCTAAGAATAATAAAATGTTGCCTGCATTTCTTACTTCTGCAATTACCCTTTTAATTCTTTCTTCAAATTCACCTCTGTATTTAGAACCAGCCACCATACCTGATAAATCAAGTGTAACTAATCTCTTATCCTTAATAGTTGATGGAACTTCTCCTTCAACTATTCTTAATGCAAGACCCTCAACAACTGCGGTCTTACCTACACCTGGTTCACCGATAAGGCAGGGATTATTCTTAGTTCTTCTTGATAATATCTGGATAACTCTCTGGATTTCCTCTTCCCTGCCTATAACTGGGTCAAGCTTTTTATTGCGGGCAAGCTCTGTTAAATCCCTGCTGTACTGGTCCAACATAGTTGTCGCCTTTTTATCCTTGGCTTTAATTCTGCCATTCTGAAAATCTTCTTTAAGGCGTGATACATCTTCGCCCATTCCCTCTAATAACTCTGTATATATCTTCTTAATTGATACACCCATTGTATTAAGAAGTCTTGAGGCAACGCTTTCAGTTTCTTTCATAATAGCAATAAGAATATGTTCTGTACCTACTTTATCAGCCTTAAATCTTGCAGCTTCCTCTATTGAGTTAGTAAGAATTTTACGGACTCTTGGAGTGTAGCCTGCCGGTTCTTTAACGCTTACCGCATTATCCGGTGCAATAAGCTGATATATAAGATTAAGCACTTTAGTTTCTGTTACATCATTGTTCTGTAAAACCTTGTATGCAAGGCTGTCTTCAACCTGTATAAGTCCTAAAAGCAAATGTTCAGACCCAATATAGCTGTGTCCATTAACCGCAGCAGCAAATGCAGCCTGTTCCAATACTTTTTTGGCTTTATCTGTAAACTTATCCTGCACTTTATTTCCTCTCTTTCCTGATTATATGATGTTGGGGTCAAAAGCCCCCAACTATTATACCTACGAATTGTTCCGTGCTACGCACGCTCTGATATATCCAGACCGTTTTGTAATAATACCATTTATCAGAATACATCTTTAAACTTCTTCATAAGAAGAACATATGGTCCAAAATATGTGAGTGCCGCAACACACAATGCCGCAAGCACTGATATTGTATTAGACATTGTAATATTATTAATTATATTATATGTCAAAAGTGTACATATACCCATTAATGCTGAACATATAACCGGCTTTGCAAATATAGATATAACCGGAAGCCTGTATCCCTCATCTCTATACAATGCTATAAGGTTAAGCACAAATATAATAATAGGGAATGAAGCATTGCCTATTACAAGTGAGAATATACCAAGATTAGTAAATTCCAGCAATACAAGCACAAGTATTATATGGACAACTAATGATATAAATGAATTAATCATAGGGGTCTTAACTCTGTCAACCGCCTGAAGTGCTGAGCTTGTAACTGTTGATAATGTATAAAATACAATGGCTATAGCACCCATTTTTAACATAAGTCCGCCCTGTACACTGTCATATCTTGAAAAGAGCAGTTTAATGATAGGCTCACCTATCACGAAAAATCCAACAAATGATGGTACTGCTATAAACATATTAGTCTTAAGGGTCTGTGTTATCTTTGAATATATACTGTCATAATCATCTTCTGTATAGGAAGCTACAATACTTGGAAGCATTGAAGCTGATAGCGCTGTTGCTATACCCTGTGGTATGCTTATAAGCAGTGTATAGCTTGAACCAAAGTTACCAAGATCCATTGATATATTTTTAGATACATTTCTTGTCATCATTATATTACTAAACATTACATCATCTATTAAGGCACTAATCTGATAAAATGTCTGGCTTAATATAATAGGAACCATTGTAATTATAATTGTCTTATAAATATACCTGTTAGTATCCTGCCTTGTAACGCTCTTATCTTTAGCAACCATACGCATAAATGTAGGTCTGTATATAAGATACAGAAATATAAAGAATACAAGTGCTGTAAGAGCACCCATAGCTGTACCAAGTGTACTTCCTGCCGCTCCATAAGCAGAAGCATTAGAAGCACTGCTGTATGCTTTCATAAGCATATAACCTGCGGCTATACTAACACCTGCATTGACAAGCTGTTCTATAATCTGAGAAACAGCCGTTGGAATCATAGTTCCCTGTCCCTGAAAGAAACCTCTTAATACACCTAATAATGCAACTATAAATATGGTTGGAGCTAATACTCTTAATGGTATTGCAAGACCAGGTACGCCCCCGCCATATATAACATTTTCTATAAAATCAGCACCAAAGTATACAAGCAGTGCCGCTACACCGCCTGTAAATGCACCGACTGTCAACGAACATCTTAATACCTTCGCTGCATTTTTATATCTTCTTTTAGTAAATCTTGCAGAAATCAGCTTGGAAACAGCCATCGGAAGTCCATATGATGACAGCACAAGTATTATGTTATATACATTATATGCCGTTACATATATACCATTACCCTCACTTCCAATTATATTAAGCACTGGAATTCTATAAACCATTCCAATTATTCTTACAAAAATTCCAGCCATAGCAAGTATGGAACCATGTAATATAAAATTGCGCTTATTATCCTGTGACATAACTTTCTCCATTCCTGCGCTGACAGCGCATTGTTATTTCCTGCTATATATGTCTGTTGTCTATAATTATCTTATAGAGAAATCAGCTAACATCCACTGGTCATTCTGCTTAACAAACACATATGTTAAAGAAATATTGTATGTTGTGCTTCCTGATGACCATTTAACATTAAGATTGTAATCTACATCACACGAATAACAGTCATCTGAATATTTTCTAAAGTTACTTACATTTTCGTCAGTGATATCATATGTAAAAGTTCTTCCTATCAGATATACATCGATAGCTGGAATATCGCTCATATATTCCTTGGCATTACCAATCATATAGCTTGAAAGAGTACTTAAGCTTCCTCTGTTAATCATATATTTACCGTAATTCTCAGCAACTGTTAATATATGACTCTTCTCGCTTGCAAGAAGCTCATCATCTGATGGATAATATGCCTCATATCCATCTTTAACATATTCAGTATCAAGCTCTTTGCCATTATAGGTAACCTTAACCTCTGGCTTGGCAAACATTCCGTTAATATTGTATACATCATCAACTGGTGTAGTAACATAATCTCCAACGTGCTTGCAAAGGCTTACATCTGCCTCACCTGTAATATAATCAGATGATACCTTAATTCCGTTGATTGTCACTTCACTGTTCTTAGGTGCTGTAATTTTAACCGAATGTTCTGTATCCTTACTCTTAGAGTCTACATTAAAATCTATAGAAGCTAACTTCCACTCTGTGAACTTATGAGCGTTCTTTTTCTTCTCTGTAAGAGTAACATTAGCTATCTTCTTATCATCAGCATAAAGAATATATACAGGATTGTTCTCTGTATATTCTCCTGCCTTCTTCTTATAGCTTACTTCCTTATCAGCAAATGTATCCTTAAAATAATCTGATACAATATCTTCTGTCTCGAACTCTCCAAGGATACCTGCATCCTTAACCCATTTGCCTACATTTCCTGCTTCAATATGCGATACAAGCTTATCCATAGTATTGGCTGGCCTGCCCGCCTCGTAATCCTTTAATAGCCCGTATAAAAGCACTAACGCAACAGCAATAATTACTACCAGCGCAGAGGCATATATCACAAGAAACTTCTTAAATCCCGATAATTTCTTAAAAAAATTCTTCTTTCCACTATTATTATTCTCTGACATTCTTCTCATCTCCGTGTAATTATTTAATCAAAAATGCTGTTGGAAGTGTTCTTGGTCCTGTTGGTGAATATGGTTTATTAATAACCTCGCCATTATAATACATCTGTGTAGATGTACCACCGTCCATAGCTGACGCATTTACAGCACCATACTGAAGCATAATATCCTGTAAATCTGAGAACGATGCACCAAGGCTTGTAGCCTGTCTTCCGTCTACAACAAGAAGAAGGATAGCTCCGTCAGCTCTCTGTCCTATTGCTGTTCGTGGATTAAGTCCTCCACCAACACCGTCAACGTCCTGTGGTTCACCATTAATTATAAGAAATGGTCCTATATCACTGCTTACATTGACACAATCTCTTATTCCAAGCTCTACAGCCTTAGCTGATGTCATATTACCCATTACAAGCTTATTATCAAATGTTATTCCTGTAACGTGGTACATTGTAGATGAATCACCCTTTAATATATTGCCATCTACCATAACAAGTCCGATTGGCATAGCTGTCTGTGGTGTTGAATCAACGAATTCTCCACCATTGATACCTGCTACCGCATCATATCTCTGTGCTATCTCAGCAACTGTCCAGCCCTTTTCAAGCTTGAATTCTGGTACTGTTCCTACAAATAATCTTGAAGGATCTTTGACAATCATAAGCTTACCGCTATATGTTCCAGCCTTTACATCAACAACATAAAGGTCTTCTTCATCACTAGATGAATCCTGTCCGATTACAACAAGGCTTGAATCAGTTATATCAGTAGTATCCTTAACTGAATTCTCCTCTTTAATCATATCAATCTCTTCCTGTGAACAGAACCAGTTAGCCATAAAACCAAGCTCTCCTGTCTCCTGAAGCGATAATATAAACTGCTTCTTAGCAAATGTAGAAGGTCCCCACGCAAGCATAGCCATAACAAGATAAAGACCAACTACAAGAATTACGATAGTAGTTAAAAGCGTAGCTCCAACTCTTTTGAGCCACTTAAGTACGTTATTCTTCATTATTATCCTCATTTCTATTGGTGTAATCCGTGTCTAATTATTTAAACACCCATTTTTTCTGTATGTTGTAGCTTATTACAAATAAGCATAAATCAACAATTATCTTTGTAAATGCGACAGCCACACTGCCAAGCACTAATAATCTTGTAAATATGTATACAAGAAGATATGATGCCATAAGCTGGCACGCCCATAATATGTAATATCTGACCATAGATGACTTGACATCTTTGTCTGATTTGAACACAAGACGTCTGTTCATCGTGAAATTAAATATTGACGATACAATTCTTGCGGCTACCGTACTAAAGAACAGTCTTATTGATATTGTAAACGCAAAAAGGAAAAATTCAAGTAAATTAAATATTAAATTATCTATCACCCACGATGCCAATGAGCTTAATATATATTTAACAACTGTTGGTGAAAATGAATACTTGAATATAACCTTATATATCTTTATTGAGTCCTTAACCGGATTGAAATGTGTTGAAGCATTATCTTCTATATACACTGTTTCAATTGGCACTTCCATAAATGGAATATCCGACTTCTTAAATTCAAGCAGCATAGTTGTTTCATACTCGAATCTCTCGCCCTCAATATTACAAAATGTATCAAGATAACGGTATGGAATAGCCCTCAAACCAGTCTGTGTATCTGAAATATTAAGTCCACACATAATTTTGAATACCATACTTGTCATATTGTTGCCAAATCGGCTCTTGAACGGAACATCTTTTCCATCAAAACGTCTTACTCCAAGAACAACCTTGTCATTCTTTACCATAGCCTCACAGCAGTTATATATATCATCTGCCCTGTGCTGGTTATCTCCATCTACTGTTACAACGCCATCATATCCCTGTCTGTTCTTAAGACAGTATTCAAATGCCGTCTTTAAGCCTCTGCCCTTACCCTTATTAACCTCGTGGGTAAGTATTGTACACTGGCTGTAACTGCCAACCTTCTCAAATGGCCATAAATGCGCCGAATCACTTCCGTCATTGACAATTATAATATCTTCAAATCCCTTCTTAACAAGTGAATCAACAACGCTTACAAGCTTATCATCAGGGTTAAGCGATGGGATAATTACTGATATTTTCATAATAATCTCCATTCTTATGTCCAAACTAAGGACACTATCTGCACGATTAGTATGTACACTGGCACATACTATTTTCTTATATAACAGACTACTTCGTAGTCACTTATGTGTTAAATAACAACACAAAGTTAATGATATAATAATTTTAAAAATATTGCAATATTCACGAAAAAATAAGTAACACAAACAAGCCCTGCCACATATTATTGTATTGTAAATGTTTTATCGGAGGATTATTTATGAGTGATTTAGCAGCAACTAACTGTGGCGGATGTAATGGATGTGGAGATTGCGGATGTGGCAACAACATCATCTGGCTCATAATTCTTTTACTTTTATTTGACGGAAATGGCTGCGGCTGTGGTAATGGCTGTGGCAACAATAACTGCATCTGGCTCATCTGCCTTTTATGCTTATGTGGCTGCGATGGCGGTAATGCATTAGGCTTTGGCGGCTGTAACAATGGCTGTGGCTGCAACAACGGCTGTGGCTGCTAATAGCGGCTGACTCTCAGCAATTGTTAACAACTGTTGCTGATATTATCTTTTATGTCTATTTAATGAGGCTGTATTCCGTCATTTTAAATTCTACGGATACAGCCTCATATCTTGGTATTTTAATGAATATACTAAAACAAGTCTATTAGACACACATTATATATTGCGTTTGTCGCAGGAATCGAGGATTGAATGGCGAAACAATTACCTGTTACTGAATTTGATATTCTTACCCTACCCGACTACCTTCAATTATTTAAAGCCCTCATTCCTTTTATGGAATACGGTATGCAGAAAAAGCTCTCTATGCTTATAAGGGCTAATGAATTAAAACACACGTTAAGTTTCTACAACTCTCCCTATAGCTGTAACACATTTAAAACGTGCAGTAATAGTTCTGGAATAAATGCTAACACTTCCCTTAATGATATACTTAATAATGAAGCTATTATGAAAACCATTATGGCTTACTGCCCCGACAACATCGAGCAGTTAATAAACACTTACCGGAACTTTTCCAAAATGTCTGATATGTTAGGTATGATGGATATGTTTAATAATGCCTCAGGGGATAACAGCTTTAATAAAGTTAATTCAAACGACTTTAACAATGCCAGCTCTAATGAATTTAACAATAATAATTCTAATGATAATTCTGAATTTAGTAATTTTAATAATAACACTGGCTCTGGTGGATTTAACAATATAAACATTAATAATATGCTTAATTCTTCGCAGAAGGATATGTACAATGAATATATTAAACAGCTTGATAAGCTGGACTTTAGTGATGGCAATAATTATGGAAGTTCTAATAATAATTAACTGTTATAAATGACTTCTGTCTTACATATTTATATTTGTAATTATTATTCTCAATCAGAAATGGAGATTTATATGTCAGAAAATGATTTTCGCAAACAGCTACTTTTAAATGAATTCAAAACTCTTTCCAAAGGTAAAAATAAAGAAGAAATCCTTCCGCTTATATTTGCATTAAGCCAGAAGGCTAAGCAGGCAGGGATACAGTTTACAAGGCAGGATTGCGAGCTTATATATAAACAGATTGTGCCTGGGAGCAATCCGCCGGAGGGGTGATATTGGATACCTTGAAATGTAGATTTTCTATTACTTTCTTATAAAAATGGCATACGAACGACAATAAGCCGAGGGTGGCGGCACAGGGGCAGTGCCTTGGTCACCAAAAAGGCGAATTGGCTGTTTCTAAGACTTTCCTTATAGGTTTATTTAACTGACGCAAACGCTCATACGCGACATCGTGTCGCGTTTTCGCTCGATTATACATCCGTGTACAATCGTTGCTGGGTTATGAATGGAAAGTCTAAGAAGCAGCACAATTTCCTTTTAAGTGTGACCAAAACACTGCCCCTGTGCCGCCACCCTCGGCTTATTGTCTGGTATGTTCGGTATTCAATGTTTAGTCTGTTTAATTACTAAATTATGTAAGATTTATCCAGATATATACAATCTCAAAATAATACCGTTAATAATATTTTTATTATTCCAAATATATAATAATATCAACTTCAAATTGCCCGTTTTCATATGATTTAATCATTGAGCCATCATATTTATCAACGATTCTTTTTATACTATCCAGACCATAGCCATGATTATCCTTATCATCCTTTTTACTTATGATATGTCCATCAATCTTGTTTATACTGCCATCATATAAATTGGACATAGAAATATGTATCATTCCCGCAGTATATTTAATATCCATACTTACTTTTGAATTATCCAAAGCATTTTCCAATGCATTATCAAGCAGATTACCAAGTATAATATTTACATCATATATGTTTATTTCAAGATTTTCTGGTATTGCAACTGACACAGCCAGTTCAAGAGACTTATTCATATATTTTTCAGCATAAAAGTTTAGAATTCCATCGAAGGCTTCATTACCTGTATTATATATATTTTGTGCATTTATAATCTCATCACTTATCTGATGCAAATAATCTTTTGCCTGCTGAATTTTATCCTTCATAAGCAAATCATTTATTTCTCTTATATGATGTTTCATATCATGCTTTATCGTCCTGATTTTTCTATTGTTTTCAATATCACTTCTTATCTGACGCTCGTATATATTCATCTGCTGTTTTAATTCAAAATTTTCTCTTTCATATAGGAAACGGTCAAGCATAGACATATAAAAAATATATAACATCAAATTAAAGCTCAATATAATAATACTGATTGTAAGCACTGCAATTCTTGAAACCACCATATCCTTATATACAACATACAATACTGCAATACTTAATAATGCCGAATATAACAATAAATACCATTGTCCTGACAAATCAATCCTGCCTTTTCCCTTAAAAGCATTTTTAATGCCTATTACAACTATATAAAAAAACAATACAGAAATAAATGAACTGACAATATCATAATTATTAGAATCCGGTGCTTCATATAATAAAAAAGAAGCTAACAAATCTATTACAAACATAATTGCATAAAGCATTATACTTAATAATAATTTTTTCTGGAACTTTCCGCTAAAACTACCAGATAAAAATATTATTCCTGCAACTGTAACTATTAAATTAACCAAAACATTATGAAACACCAGATAACTTAATAATGTAATAATATATGTAATAACACAACTTATAATATTTTGTCTTAAAGAATGTACATTTAAAAATATTTTAAAATATTCCAGAATAATATATATTCTCACAAATTCAGTAACTCCAGATACAACAACATCCTCTAATTGCATCATCCATTACCTCCACGTTTGTTATATTCTATCATTTTTATATTAAAAGCATCTTTGTATTTTCTTCCAATATTGATACAATCCCCATTATCCATTATACAAGAATCCTTTTTAAACATTCTTATATGCCTTATATTAATTATGAACGACTGCGCAACCATAACATAATTAAACGGAAGCTTGTCTATAAGTTCTACTAACTTTCCAACAAATATTCTCTCCGTTCCATCACTACATATTATTTTTATATGCTTTCTGTCGCTTTCAAAATATACAATATCTCCATAATGAATTTTGTTTTTTATTCTATTGTATTCATACACAAAATAATTATTGTCTTGTTCATCCAATTCCAATAACTTTGAAACATTCTTAATAACCTTTTCTTTATCAATAGGTTTAATTATAAAATCATATGGATGAATTTTAAACAATTCCATTGCATAATTAGTTTTTGATGAAACATATATTATGTGCATAGCATAATTATTTATATCATTGCGTATATATTCTCCTACATAAATTCCATTATAATTCGGCAACTCTATATCAAGAAATAATAAATCCACTTTTACTTTTAAAGGAACATCCCTCATAAAATCTTCTGCACAATTCCATACATTTACCTGAACATTCAGACCTGATACCTTAAAATAATCAATTAAAATATTTTCTAATTCTGAACACGTTGAATTCTCATCATCACATATGCCTATCTGATAAATCATTCTTTTTATCCCCTAATCCTATTTTCAATAAACCCAGCCAATACTAAAATTGCAACAATCATCATTGAAATTGCAATTATTCCACTCCAATATTCATTAGCTTTAATTAATAATAGCACAAATATTACTACTTCACTACTCAAAAAAATTCTCACTTTATTACGAAGATATTTTCTCTCTGATTTTGTTAATTCATTATTAGCATTATCAACGGGTGCTAAAAAATATATTATAAGTACTGAAACAATACAAATTGCTATTTGAATACCATTATATATTTTATAGCTTTTAATGACCATTAATCCTGCTGAGTATATTACACATGATAAAACTGCACACGACCTCTGACTATTTGTATGATAACCTCCAGCATATTGTCTCAACACAATAATTGAAATTAGAAATATAATACCTTCTTTTAACATTCCTAGAACAGCTGATATTATAATAGCTGTTATAAATGCCATAATTGTTGATATCATCATATCTATTCCAAATTTTACTATTGCTTTTTCATCTTTATCAATGTGTGTATTATTTTCAATAAATTTATTGATATTTATATTCACTCACCTCACCCTACTCAAAATAGTATAAATATACATCTTCTAAATCAATATCACTGTCTGTAATAACTGCTTCCTCTGGTAATTCATCACCCACTATTCTAAGAGCAAGCCCCTCTTTTCTTTGCCTTATATTGCCTATCTTATATTTATTTTGAAGCATTTCAACTTCATCAATACAGCATTTTATCTCTCCAACCTTTCCTGACATTGCTTCTATAAGTTCAATTGGTGTGCCCTGCGCAATTATTTCACCCTTTTTTAGCAGCAATACACAATCTGCAATACATTCTATATCACTTACGACATGTGTTGCAAAAAGTATAATTTTATCCTTACTTAACTCTGCTATGTAATTTCTAATATTTATCCTTTCCTTAGGATCAAGCCCTGCTGTTGGTTCATCAAGTATAAGTATCTTTGGATCACCCAGAAGTGCCTGTGCAAGAAGTACCCTTTGTTTCATACCACCAGAAAAGCCGCCTATTTTCTTATCTGCCACGTTTGTTAAATTAACTATTTCAATAAGTTCATCTATCTGCTGCTTAACTGTTTTAATTACAACATTTCCGTTTTCATCAATCGTGTTTATTTTCTTTATTCCTTTAATCTCTGCCATATACTTAAGAAATGCTCTTGGGGAAAAATCTTCATAAAACCCCTGTTGCTGTGGCATATATCCTACAATTGCTCTAAAACTTTTACCTAATTTAAGAATATCTGTCCCTTGTACACTTTCTCCTTGTTTTTCAAAGCCATCGCACTCTTTATATAAAATACTTCCACCATTTTTCTTATCTCTTGACACATTATCCGTAATCAGATTTATCATCGTAGACTTACCTGCTCCGTTAGCCCCTAATATTCCATATATGCCTGGCTTAAAGGTATAACTAATCCCTTTAAGTGCCTGTACTGTTCCATATGTTTTTCTTAAATTATTTAGAATTAATTCCATATTCCCCTTGTATGATAATTAGGAAGTTAATTATCACACGTTTCCTTTCTTTTAATATCGTGGTTCAATACAATTCAGATACTATGGACTTTTGATTTTTACCCTGTAGCTTGACTACTCGACTGGAGTGTATTGCCGCTACTTTT
>JBNMLJ010000047.1:0-19622 GCA_050874785.1 Lachnospira sp. | reverse complement strand
TGCTAAGAAAGCGAAACACTCTGTATCTTCTTCAAGAAGCATCTTACCAAGGTTACCATGTCCAAGACCAACCTTTCTCTGGTCAGCAACTGAACCTGGAATACAGAATGCCTGAAGACCTTCACCGATAGCTGCAGCAGCTTCTGAAGCCTTTCTAGCACCCTTCTTGATTGCGATAGCTGCACCTACGATATAAGCCCAGCAAGCGTTCTCGAAGCAAATAGGCTGAATGCCCTTTACCATGTTGTATACGTCCAAACCAGCATCTTTAGTAATCTTCTCAGCTTCTTCTATAGATGAGATACCATAGCTGTTAAGTACAGCGTTGATCTGGTCAATTCTTCTCTCATATGATTCAAATAATGCCATTATATTCGTCCTCCTTACTTAACCTCTTCATCTGTTCTAGGATCAATAATCTTAACTGCATCTGCAACGCGTCCGTACTGTCCAGCTGCCTTCTCGTATGCTGTGTTAGGATCATCACCCTTCTTAATGAAGTCTGTCATCTTACCAAGGTTAACGAACTTATAACCAATAATCTGATCATCCTTATCAAGAGCGATACCTGTTACATATCCCTCTGCCATCTCTAAGTAACGTGGTCCCTTTGCAAGAGTACCATACATAGTACCAACCTGTGAACGAAGTCCCTTACCAAGATCTTCAAGACCAGCACCAACTGCTAAACCGCCTTCTGAGAAAGCGCTCTGTGTTCTACCATATACGATCTGTAAGAATAATTCTCTCATAGCTGTATTGATAGCATCACATACTAAGTCTGTATTTAAAGCTTCCATAACTGTTAAGCCTGGTAAGATTTCTGCTGCCATAGCTGCTGAATGTGTCATACCTGAACATCCGATTGTTTCAACTAAAGCTTCCTGAATAATACCTTCCTTAACATTTAATGTGAGCTTACATGCACCCTGCTGAGGAGCACACCAGCCAACACCATGTGTAAAACCTGAAATGTTCTTAACTTCCTTATTCTGTACCCACTTTCCTTCTGTAGGAACTGGAGCAGCGCCATGATGAACGCCCTGTGCTACTGGACACATGTTTTCAACTTCCTGTGTATAAATCATCTTATTACTCCTTTCGTTATATAAGGGATCCGGACATAACCGAACCCCTTTATCCTTGAGTTATTTTCTCACATCATACTGCGTAAGTCAATTATGATTGTGTAAAAAATATCAAAATTTATCAGAAAATGTAATTAAAGCTCAAATCTGTTAATTGCCTCTGTTAAATGAGTAGCGATTTCATCAAGTTCAACTGTGAACTGGTTAAGTGTATGCATTGTTGCATTAACTTCTTCTGCTGATGCAGATACTTCTTCTGAAGCGGCTGCTGTTTCTGTAGATACAGAAGCTACATCTTCCATACTCTTAACAACATTTTCACGGCTCGCATCCATCTGCTCATTAAGGGAAGCTATATTATCAAGACCTTCCTTTAACGCATTAACAGCATCTGAAATATGTCCAAACAATTCCTTAGCATCGTTAATCGACTTGTTCTGCTCATCAATTATCTCTACACTTTCATCCATAGTCTTTTCAGCAACTACTGATTTTGCACTTATTTCCTTAATAATCTGCTTAATCTCATCTGTAGATGACTGTGACTGTTCTGCAAGCTTTCTAATCTCATCAGCAACTACTGCGAAACCTCTTCCGCTCTCACCTGCTCTTGCAGCTTCAATACTTGCATTAAGAGAAAGCAAGTTAGTCTGTTCTGTAATCTCAGTAATAGCATCTGATATGAAGTTAATCTTGTTGATACTTTCAATCATCTCATTAACTACGTTCTTAGAAAATCTTGAATTATCCTTTGACTTTTCGCCCTTTTCGATAAGGTCATCAACAATTGTAAGACCCTGGTCACTAAGCTGCTTAGTTTCAACGGACATATCATTAATATCACTTACATAAGCCTTTGTTTCGTGAAGCTTAGAAGCAAGTAATTCAACCTCTGAAGTTGCCTTCTGTGTACTTTCTGCCTGTCCAGAAGCTCCGATTGATACGCTCTGGATAGCTTCTGATACCTGATTAACTGTCTCTGTAGTTGATTCACTTACATTAGAAATCTTATGTGAAGCAGTTATAAGTACGCCAGACTTTTCTTCAACACCTTTAATAAGTGACGATATCTGGTCTACCATAACATTGTAGTTAGTCTCTGCCTGACCAAGCTCATTCTTGCTCTTTACATTAATTCTATATGTAAGATTACCATTAGCCATCATATCCATGGCATTGTTAAGTGTCTTAAGTTCCTTAGTAAATGCTCTTGTTATGAATAAAGCTATAATAATGCCAATTACAAGTGCAATAATGGCAAGTTCAATTGTTGTCTGGGCAATCTTGTTAACAACTGACTGTGTCTCTGATGCACTGATAAAGCCCATAAGTGTCCAGCCTGTAACCGCATCCTTTGATGTTACAATATGTACTGATTCACCATTAATCTTTTCATCAAAAGAAAATGTTGTATCATACTGGTCCTCTGAAAGATTCTTAATTGTATTCCAGCACTCAAGTGATGTTACATCATTCTGAATATTAGTATTCTTATCATTATTAACAAGAATCTTACCATCTTTATTTACAAGGATTACATATCCAGTATTAAGAAGTCCTATATTTCTTACATAATCCTCAACTTCTGAGAAATCTATATTAAGACCTACAGTACCATAGTTAGCACCATCTGTATATTTAATCTCCTGTGAAACTGTAAATATAGTCTTTCCTGATGATGAATCAACATATGGATCTGAAAACTGTGAATATATAGTGTTTCTCGCCTTAGAACCTATAGCTGCCTGATACCAGCTCTTGCTTGTATCGTTAACACCTCTTGTAAGGCCTCCCTTATTAGTTGTCTTACCTGTCTCTGGGTTAATCTCTGCCCATCCGTCAATTCTTAAACCAGTCTTAGTTGTAAAGAATGCAAGCTCCGCTCCATTAGTTACCTTAACAGATGCAACTAACGAATCCTTTATAGCTTTAACATTATCATCAAGATTTCCCTGATCTTCTAAATGTTTAATTTCATTCTTACGTGTGAGAAGGTCTACTGGCTGAGCCAATGTCTTTAAGTATGTAGTAAAACCTTCCTGAACAGCATCAAGCGTCTGTTCACTTGTCACTTTTGTATTTCCATTGATAGATGTCTTAGTCGTACTAATCGAACCGATTGATACAAGTATTATTGCAACGCATACTGCAACGGCAAACGATAACACCAACTGGAAACCTATTCCCTTAAAAGCTTTCATATCTTTACCTCACCTTATATATTTTATTATTTTACAAATGTTCACATTGTGTTCACATTTATACTTTCGACATAATAACATATACTCTTAATATTTTTCAACCACTTCCGACCTGTTTTTATAGATTGAACCTGATTTTATACAACCTCTGACACTTGAAAGCGGATACACGTTACTATTTCTTCCTATTATAGTACCTGGATTTAATACACTGCCACATCCAATCTCAACATTGTCGCCAAGAAATGCTCCTATTTTCTTAATTCCCGTATCGATATTTCCATCTGGTCCTTTTATTGTTATAAGCTTCTTGTCAGACTTTACATTAGATGTAATTGAACCTGCACCCATATGTGCCTTATAGCCCAATATTGAATCTCCTACATAATTATAATGAGGAACCTGTACATTATCGAACAATATGACATTTTTTAACTCTGTTGAATTACCAACAACCGCATTTTCTCCAACAACAGCCTTTCCTCTTATAAATGCACAGTGCCTTACTTCTGCACCTTTGCATATAATAGCTGGACCGGCTATATAAGCTGAGTCTAATACTGTTGCCTCTTTATGTATCCATATGTTGTCACCTCTCTTATAATACTCATCCTGTGGAAGTGAATTACCAAGTTCAACAATATAATCACCAATCTTTGATAATACCTCCCACGGATACACCGCGCCCTCAAATATTCCTGCTGCTATAGTCTTATCAAGACTAAACAATTCTTTGATTGTAATCTGTTCGTTCATAACGTTCCTCCTTATTTATAATTCTTTGCAGTTTCATTAAATAATGCGACAAGCTGCGTCTGATTGCGCAAGTCTTTAACTGCTAATGTCCTTCTTCCAACAAAGCCTGACAGCTTCTGCATATATTCATCGGCAGTTATGCTTCCCTCCGCCACATATGTAAGCCCTTTTTCCCAGCTTGCCGTAAGCTCCGGATTTAATAACTGCTTAATAGAATTATCGACAACATCGTATATTATTTCACCAAGCAGCGTTGGTGTTATAATCTGGGTCTTTGTATTAGTGAAAATGTACTTGTTGGCATTAAGCTTTTTAAGTATCTCCGCTCTTGTCGCACTCGTACCAATTCCGCTTCCCTTTATCTGTGCCCTTAATTCTTCATCTTCTATTAACTGTCCTGCATTTTCCATAGCAAGAATAATTGAACCCGAATTGTAACGCTTAGGTGGTGATGTTTCACCTTCCTTTATATTAAATTCCTTAAATGATATCGACGAACCCTTCTTTAAGCTTTTAAGGCTTTCTATCAGTGATGTATCTGCATTTTCCTGCTCATCCTGATTTTTATCTGTATCTGCTGTCTTATTTCTTCCGAATGAATTCTTTGCCACCTTAAGGTAACCCTCATCTACAAGCACTTTAAATGTAGCATAAAGCTGTTCATCTTTTACAACTGAGGTAATGCTCACCTTCTGGTATACAGCCGCCGGATAAAATATGCTCAAAAATCTTCTGACTATTATCTCATATGTCTTCTGTGCAGTCGATGATAATGAAGATAAGCTTCCAAATCCCTGTCCGGTAGGAATAATCGCATAATGGTCAGTTATCGCTTTATCATTGCAATACCTTGTCTTCTCTATTCCTTTGTACATATTACTGTCTAATATCTGCTGTGCATACTCTTTGGCTGGCGCATAATTCTTTAGTCCGCCTATATTCTTGTATATTTCCTTACAGACAGCTGTTGATAACACTCTCGCATCTGTTCTTGGATATGTAACAAGCTTTTTTTCATATAACTCCTGAATTATATTAAGTGTCTGGTCAGGACTTATCTTGAATAATTTACTACATTCATTCTGTATTTCAGCAAGGTTATATAATAAAGGAGGATTTTTTGTTTCCTTTTTTCTTGAAGCTTCCTTTACAACGCCCTCTGCGGGAAGTGGTTCTGATAAAATATCCACCAGTTCCTGGGCTTTATCCTTATCCTTAAACCCATTATCTTTATATAGATATGGTGTATTATAATATCTGCTTGCCTCACACACTCTCCACTCGGCATCAAATGTATGCTCATTAATATCTGCTGTTCCTATAACCCTGTAAAATGGTGTCTTAACAAAGCTTCTTATCTCTCTTTCCCTTCTTACAACCATTCCCAGAACGCAGGTCATAACACGTCCAACAGACACAACTGCCCTGTCAAGATGAAGATAATTCGCAATATTTCTTCCATATTTTAATGTAAGAACTCTTGAAAAATTGATACCCATAAGATAATCTTCTTTTGCCCTTAAGTATGCCGCATCACTCAGATTATCATATTCTGATATATCTTTAGCCGTATTAATTCCTTTAAGAATTTCTTCCTCTGTCTGGGAATCAATCCATACTCGTCTTTCCTGCTTATCCTTTACCTTGGCTTCCTGTCTTACAAGCCTGTATATATATTCTCCCTCACGTCCCGAATCGGTACATACATATATTGTATCAACATCAGCTCTGTTTAAAATGCCTTTTACTATATCAAACTGCTTCTGAACCGCAGGAATAACTTCATATTTAAAAGTCTGTGGAATAAATGGAAGTGTATCAAAGCTCCATCTTTTCAATTTCTCATCATAGGCATCCGGATAACTCATTGTAACAAGATGTCCAACGCACCAGGTAACTATATGATTATCCGCCTCAAGATAACCATCTTTTCTTTTAAAATCCGTATGCAGTGCCTTGGCAAATTCCTGCGCAACACTTGGTTTCTCCGCTATATATACGGATTTTCCCATATCATCACTCCGTTCTTTATACTATTTTTTTACTATCCAGCAAATATATTATTAACACATTTTTTCTATTATTTATAAACCTTAACTATTTTGACTCATCTAAAGTCTTAAAAAATGCTGGTATATATTCTTCCATATAATAATCAGCTTCTTTAAGCTTCATATCCTTAATAGAATTATATATTGTCTTTTCTGCCTCAAGGAAATCTGAATTTCCCATTTTCTTTTCTTCTATACATTTTATATAAGCTGAAATTCTGTCGGCTGCCTTAACATACTTCCATAAGCCAGCTTCATTTTCTGTCTCTAAAAGAAGCCCTTCATATCTTGTCCTTAGGACTTCTGGAAGTCCTGATAGCATCTGCTCATTAGCCACCTGCTCGACTTCTTTGTAAGCATTCCTTATATATGGGCTGTAATACTTAACAGGTGTCGGCATATCTCCTGTAATTATCTCTGTCACATCATGATACATTCCAAGTACCGCAAGACGTTCTGCATTAATATCCCCGCCGAACACTTCATTATTAATAATTCCAAGGGCGTGTGCAATAAACGCAACCTCTAGACTATGCTCCGACAAATTCTCATTGCGCGTATTTCTCATAAGTCCCCATCTGTTGATATATTTCATTCTTGACAGCATTGCGTAAAAATAATTATTCTTCATATCTCATACATCCCCACGCTTCCATATATTTTTGATATTATAAGATATATTGTAAGTTTTTGCAAATTTCATATAATTTTCCAAATAAATAAGGAAGATAATCAGGCTGTCTGCCTTTTCATCTTCCTTATATATTCATTAATCTTAATAACTATTAATTAATGGCACATACTAATATGTCTGCCAATATCATAATGTATCATCATTCTAATGTTGTATTATTCTGATATCTTATTTAGCTGTAATGTAACCCTGAGCCTTAAGAAGTTCTGCACATAATACAGCTCCGCCTGCTGCTCCTCTTAATGTGTTATGTGAAAGACCTACGAACTTGTAATCAAATACGCTGTCTTCTCTTAATCTGCCAAGTGAAATTCCCATTCCGTGCTCATAATTAACATCAAGCTTAACCTGTGGACGGTCATCTTCTTCAAGATACTGGATAAACTGCTTTGGTGCTGATGGAAGATCAAGTTCCTGTGGAGCTCCCTTGAAGTTTCTCCATTTTTCGATAATCTGTTCCTTAGTAGGCTTCTTGCCAAAGTTAACAAATACTGCCGCTGTATGTCCATCAAGAACTGGAACTCTTAAGCACTGGCAAGTGATAACTGGCTCAACAGCAGGAACGATTTCTCCATTCTCAACTGTACCAAGAATTCTAAGAGGTTCTTTCTCTGACTTTTCTTCTTCTCCACCGATATATGGAATTATATTTTCAACCATCTCTGGCCACTGTTCAAATGTCTTACCAGCTCCAGAAATAGCCTGATATGTAGTAGCTACAACAAGCTTTGGCTCGAATTCCTTAAGAGCTGCTAATGCTGGTGCATAACTCTGGATTGAGCAGTTAGGCTTTACAGCTATAAATCCTCTTGTAGTTCCAAGTCTCTTCTTCTGTGCCTCTATAACCTTAGTATGTTCTGGGTTAACCTCAGGAAGAATCATTGGAACATCTGGTGTCCAACGGTTAGCACTATTGTTAGATACAACAGGAACTTCTGCCTTTGCATATCTTTCTTCTAATGCCTTAATCTCTGCCTTTGGCATATTAACTGCACAAAATACGAAATCAACCTTAGATACTATCTCATCAAAGTCCTTATCCATATCATATACAGGCATCTTCTTAACGAATTCTGGCATTGCTGTCTGCATCTTCCAGCGTCCCTCAACAGCATCTTCGTAAAGCTTTCCTGCTGAACGTCCACTTGCTGCAACTAACACTACATCAAACCAAGGATGATTTTCAAGTAATGTTATAAATCTCTGACCTACCATACCTGTACCACCAAGGATACCAACTCTTAACTTCTCGCTCATTATAGTCCTCCAATTATTGTTATTCTAATTGCCTGAAAACAATTTGCGCGTTTTGTCTTTCTGTGACGTACATTTGTTTTTCATTGCTTTGACAATACTATCATACCTGTAATTATATTGCAAGGGCTTTTTAATGATAAATTGTATAAAAATTAAATAAGCGTGAATTAATATGCCATAAAAACATAAATTCAACGCTTATTTATCACTCACATCTTAATATTCAAATATATACCTGTCATATCCGTTAATTATAGTTGTGTTATTATACTGCTTCTCTCTTTGGAATTCCCTTGAATAATTCATATGTACATGTCCGTGTATGAAATATTTAGGGCAGTATTTGTCAAGTATGTCAACAAATGCCTCAAAACCCTTATGTGGATTATCCTCGCCATCACCAAGTCCTGCTGCTGGAGAATGTGTAAGCAGTATATCAATGCCTTTCTTTACCTTTATCTTAGGCCACATCATAGCAACCCTTTTCTTCATCTGGCTCTGTGTATACTGGTTAATGCCCTTCTTGTATCTGATTGATCCGCCAAGTCCCATAATTCTTATTCCATTGTATACATATATCTTATCTTCTATACATATACAGCCTTCCGGCTCTTTATCTGCGTAGCCATCATCGTGATTGCCGCGCACATATAATATGGGCACTTTGGAAAATGAAGCAAGAAACGACAGATAGTCTGCGCTTAAATCTCCACAAGACAATATAAGGTCTATTCCCTCAAGTTTCTCTTTTTCAAAATAATCCCACAGGTACTTTGACTCAACATCAGCTAATACTAGTATCTTCATAACTTTTTAACTTTCCTCACTAATCGTTCACATCTATAATTCCCTGATTGATAACAAGCATTTTTGAATTATCATCAAGTTCTTCATATTCTGGTACCTTGCCAACAACATTATCAAGAAGCCAATCCATTTCAATAATCTCATCAGGATCAAGTTCTTCATCTGCCCTGTTACGTACTTTTCCGTCCTGGTCTTTTAATTCACCTGTAAATGGCTTGAACTCTCCTTTTACTATAGCTTCCCTTATAAGTGATGTAACCTTTTTCGTTTCATCAGGAACTGCACCACCATATATTATGTCAATTGCACCAGCAGACATACCCCACCAGTAATTAAGTGCTGACACCTTATCTCCTTCTTCTTCCTTCTTCCACGAACCACTTAATATGCTCTGTATAAGCTTCTCGTAGAACACACCCCAATGCCATACAGGCATTGCCAGATGCTTTACCATACCTGAATCCATTACATAAAGGCCGAACTTTCTTGATGTCTTCTTAGGTGTTATCATATCCTGGTCTGAAATACAGTTAATACCCTGTTCTGCAAATCTTGCTTCTATGTCATTGTCTTTAATGCCACTCCATTCAACATATACCTTAACATCTGGATTGACTGCCCTTGCCCCCATAGCAAACGCATTAATATTAGCCATAACACCATATAACGGACAGCTTGCGACATAGCCAATCTTATCACTCTTTGCCATAACACCAGCTATAATACCTGTCAGATACTTAGCCTCATACATTCTTGCATAATAAGTTCTTATATACTTATGTGATATATTAAGCGAACAGTTAAGTATCTTAGCCTTTGGATGTGCTATTGCCTGTTTAAGGCTTGCATACATCATAGATGGCGATGTTACAAATATAAGATCCGTATTATCATCAATAAGCCTCTGGATTGCATTATAATCATCTTCCTTTGGTCTTACATTAGTAATGCTTACTGTTTCTATCTGGCTTCCAAAGGTTTCATCAATATACTGTCTTCCCAGTTCGTGGGCATAACACCACTCAGATGTCTGTGGTGTATTCTCATATATAAATCCAACCTTAAGCCTTTTATTAGCCTCTACACCTGACCTTGGAAGAAGATAACTTAATATATTCTTCTTAGCGGGCTGTGTTGTAACCGGATCCATTCTCAAATCCACTTCGCTGTTATCTGATAATAATTCAAATTCAGCCCAGGTCTTAGCTACATTTTTATCCATCTGCTCCGGTGTCATGCGGCGTACTGTGTCATATCCGTGAATATGAATAAATCTTAAAAATGCATCTCCTACCGGATAATCAAATCTGTCACCACCTCTTGATTCATAAGCTGTTCTAAAGTTAAGATAACTTGATACCAGATCTTTCTTATCATCTTCATCCATTGGCTGTCCCGGAGTAATCCCAACAAGCTCCATAAGTGTTGTGAAGCTGCCCTCTTTGCTGAAATATATATCATTTATCTTGGTAGATTTATAAAAATCCATAAATTCATAATATATCTTAACATCAGGATTGTCAGACTTCTTAGGCACTTTACGGATAACCTGCGCATTTACTGTTACTGCCTTAAAATACTTAAGAACACTAACTCTCTTATTACCCTCAAGAACGTAGAATTTATTCATATACTCATACACTTTAATAGGATCTCTTATTCCCTCATTAACCTGACTATCACTGAGTGATGCCCATTTAGCTGAGAACTCACTTCCCCAGTCAAGAATAGGCATCCAGTTATCTGCAAATGCATTAGTTCTGCCTGCTGTACAAGTACCAACAACAAGCCTTAAAGGTATCTGGTCTATTCCAAGACTTACTTCTGAATCTATCTGTTCTTCATCCATCATACTTTCCATAACTGGAAGATATGGATACTTACCCTTATTGACACACGCATTATATTCTCTTTTTCCAAGTTTAAGAGCACTCATATAATCCTGTACTGACATATTAATCCTCCATTCTTACATTACAACACACTTGCAATAACCTTAGTAAGTGTCATTATATAGTTCTTGTCTGATTCATTCCAGCGAAAACCTCTATTGAATGTATCATACGATGCAATTATATTATCTCCTGCCTGATTGGTAAAGTAGCTGTATATCATTCCACCTATATTACTTCCAATTGTTTCATCATACAGCTTCTTGTTAAATGACTCTATATTGGATGTGTATACAATTGTCATATAGTGATTCTTATCAAATAATCCCAAGAATTCTTTAGTATTAACTATATCATTAATATCTGGAAGCTTCACATAATTACCATAATATTCAATAAGCCCGCCGGTTGTTCCATTATATATTCTGATACCATCAATTTCAAAGGCTTTGCAGGCTCTCTGCAACACATTATCAAGTACACTGCTTCCGTGCTTTACTAAATCTATTGACATATCAGCAACTTCCTGTGCCAATGTTTCACCCTTTTTAATAGGTGCCATTGAAAATCCTTTGCTTCCCATATCATCAAGGAAATCACCGTGCTTCTGTGCATCATATATAATGTATCTGTTCTTTCCTTTATTCTTGGCAATATAAAGGCATTTGTCAGCCTTATTAAATAATGAGTCGTAATCACTGCCATTGTCAGGATATTTGCATACACCCATAGAAAGTGTTACATCACAGCTGTTCTCCCCCTGTCCTAACTCTGCCCTTACCTTCTGCTTGATAAATGTAAGTATAGAGCGCAGCTGGCTTTCCTTAGTTATCCAGTTCGTAAATATAAAGAATTCATCTCCGCCAAATCTTCCAACAATGCCCCGTCCATTAAGCGCACTGTTAATAATGGCTGCAACCTTTAAAACAACTTTATCCCCGTACAGATGTCCATATGTATCGTTAACATTTTTAAAATTATCTATGTCTATCATAGCCATATAGTGAATATCTTTATTAGTAGCAATTGAGTCCTGCACATATTCCTTGCAGGCTCTTTTATTAAGAAGCCCTGTAAAAAAATCCTTGCCCTCCTGTGTGGCATAGTAGCTGACCTCGTTCTGCTTATCTATTGACTTGATAATTCCAATTACAACCCTGTCCCTGTTATTCTTATATGTAAGCTTGCAGTCGATATTGTATACAACAAGCTTCGACATATCAGTAATAAGCGGTCCTGTAATCTCACCATTAAAACCTTCATTAGCATTACGGACTTTATTCATAAAATCCGTAAAATCCTGCTTATGGCGTGCATTATTAAGATATCCCATATACACCTTCTCGAATTCATCCAGTGTCATCTTGCATATCATCGTTGCTTTGAAACTTCTGTATATATACATAGCGAACATATCTGTAGCAGTATCATAATCAAACATATAATCATTATACATTGACAAATATGTCCTGTATTTGTTCACATCATTGTGGAGCTTTGTATACTTCTTCTCCATCATAAAAATGTTAGTTACATTCATATCAATAACAGGCTCTTCATTAATGATATTCCCATTATTGGCAAGGCGCATATGAACAAGAAAATACTGTTCGTCACCGCCTTTTATATACGTTATAATTCTCTGGGACTGACCTGATTCTTTCAGACTCTCACATACATTTTTAAATTCATCCACATAATCAGGATGTATCATCTCTGTGATAATAATATTAATAAGTTTTCCTGCATAATTATAAAAATAATCATCTGCAAGAAGCACAAGATATGAAGAATTAAATGATGCCATACAATACATCATTGATGATTTGTTATTATAAATGTCTTCTGATATTAACATATGTCCCCCATCCGTAAATTTCTATAAAGCCACTACACCCTATAAAAATCCACCTCTTTATACAATTTCAGACTATACAGCCTATAAGCCATACAATCCTGATATAAATATTGTATTAAATCCGCTAATATTAAATTAGTAATTTCGCACTCTATTTATATGAATAATAACACGTTTTTTATTACTTGTAAACTAATTGTGTATTTATTAACATACATTTCAATTACAATTTGCATATGCCTTAAGACAGTCGTATTATAATCCTTGTTACTAATATTGATGTATAAAATGTATAGAAATGAGGATTTTATGAATAATTTACCAAAAGACCCAGTTATGCTTCTTAGCTTTGTTAATATGCAGTTAAGGGATAATTACAGCTCCCTTACAGAATTATGCAAGACCTATATGGTTGATGAGAGAAGTATCACAGACAAGCTCGCAGCTATCAATTATGTATATAATTCTGAGACTAACCAATTCGTATAATAATTAAAAAAGCTATATGCAGGCTATAACAAATGTCCGATTTATTCAAAACATTTATTACAGCTTTACATATAGCTTTCTTTAAGCATATATTAAATATACTGCTTTAAGTTACATAATGAAGTAAATTATGATTTCATATCTTTAGCAACTAAAGTACCATTTTCACAATCTATAAGAATCTTATCTCCTGTCGATACATCACCGGCAAGTATAAGCTTAGCGGCAAGTGTCTCAACACTCTTCTGGACATATCTCTTAAGAGGTCTTGCACCATACATTGGGTCAAAACCGTGGTCAACGATATAATCCTTAGCTGTATCAGATAATACAACCTTAAGTTCCTTATCTTCAAGTCTTCTGTTGACATCATTAATAAGAAGGTTAATAATGCTTCCTATATTATCCTTATTAAGAGGCTTAAACATAATAATCTCATCAAGACGGTTAAGGAATTCTGGTCTGAAGCTGTTACGCAAATCTCCCATAACAAGTTCTTCAACGCCTTCTTTAATATTACCATTCTCATCAATTCCGTCAAGCAGGTAAGTTGAACCGATATTACTTGTAAGAATTATGATTGTATTCTTAAAATCTACTGTCCTTCCCTGTGAATCTGTTATACGTCCATCATCAAGAACCTGAAGAAGTACATTAAATACATCTGGGTGGGCTTTTTCAACCTCATCAAATAATACTACTGAATATGGTTTCCTGCGGACTGCCTCTGTAAGCTGTCCACCTTCATCATATCCTACATATCCTGGAGGCGCTCCGATAAGTCTGGATACTGAATATTTCTCCATATACTCGGACATATCAAGCCTTATTATATTATTCTCATCATCAAACAGGCTCTCTGCCAGTGTCTTTGCAAGCTCTGTCTTACCTACACCAGTTGGTCCTAAGAATAAGAACGAGCCAATTGGCTTGCTTGGATCTTTAATGCCAGCCTTAGACCTGATAATAGCCTCTGTAACTTTGGTTACAGCCTCGTCCTGTCCAACAACTCTCTTATGAAGTGTTTCATCAAGATTAAGTGTCTTCTGTCTTTCTGATTCACTTAACTTGGCTACTGGAATACCTGTCCATCTTGATATAATCTTAGCGATTTCTTCTTCTGTTACATTCTCGTGTACTAAGGACTCTTCGCTTCCATCTTTCTTAGCCTTGGCTTCTGCTTCCTCAATCTGTTTTTCTATCTGTGGCAGCTTGCCATATTGAAGCTCTGCGGCCTTCTCAAGATTATATTCTCTCTTCGCCTGTGCAATCTGGTTATTAACATTTTCAAGTTCTTCTTTTAACTTGCTGATATTATCAACCTTTGTCTTGTCGGAATCCCATTTAGCCTTCTGTATGCCAAATTCTTCCTTAAGTTCTGATAATTCTTTTCTTAAAGCTTCAAGTCTTTCCTTACTAAGATTATCAGTTTCCTTCTTTAAGGCTGCCTCCTCAATTTCAAGCTGCATAATCTTACGCTGCATTTCATCGAGTTCTGCTGGCATTGAATCAAGTTCTGTCTTAATCATTGCACAAGCCTCATCTACAAGGTCGATTGCCTTATCTGGAAGAAATCTGTCTGTTATATATCTGTCTGATAACACAGCCGCACTTACAAGTGCACCATCATTAATCTTAACGCCGTGGAATACTTCGTATCTGTCCTTAAGTCCCCTTAATATAGATATTGTATCCTCAACTGTTGGCTCATCAACCATTACAGGCTGGAAACGACGTTCAAGAGCTGGGTCTTTTTCAATATACTGTCTGTGTTCATCAAGTGTTGTCGCACCTATACAATGCAGCTCACCTCTTGCGAGCATTGGTTTAAGCATATTACCAGCATCCATAGAACCCTCTGTCTTACCAGCACCTACAATTGTGTGAATTTCATCGATAAATAATATAATCTGGCCTTCTGACTTTTTAACCTCATCGAGCACAGCTTTTAATCTTTCCTCAAATTCACCTCTGTATTTAGCACCAGCCACAAGTGCACCCATATCAAGAGCAAATAACTTCTTGTCTTTAAGGCTCTCTGGCACATCACCTTTTACAATTCTTTGTGCAAGTCCTTCAACAACTGCTGTCTTACCTACACCTGGTTCACCGATAAGAACCGGATTGTTCTTAGTCTTTCTTGAAAGAATTCTTATTACATTTCTTATTTCCTGATCTCGTCCGATTACTGGATCAAGCTTGCCGTCAGCTGCTCTTTGCACCAGATCCGTAGCGTACTTATTGAGTGTATCGTAAGTTGCCTCTGGATTGTCTGATGTAACTGTCTGGTTGCCTCTTACAGTAGCAAGTACTGAAAGAAAGCTCTCCCTGTTAATTCCATATGTCTTAAAGAGCTGCTTTATTGCTCTGTTAGGTGCTGCTATAAGTGCAAGCATCAAATGCTCAACTGACACATAAGAGTCGCCCATTCTCTTGGCTTCATCTTCTGCATTGACAAGTACCTTATTAAGGTCATTGCTTATATATAACTTAACATCACCTGATACCTTATTCTTCTGATTAAGAAGTTGTTCAATATTCTTTAAGAAAATGTCTTTATCAATATTCATCTTCTCTATAAGGTTAGCTATAAGACTATCTTCAATAGTCATAAGACTATAAAGAAAATGTTCCTGGTCAATCTCCTGATTACCATAATCATAAGCTATCTTCTCGCAGTTATTAATCGCTTCGATTGATTTCTGTGTAAACTTCTGAATGTTCATACAATTCACCTCTTTCTTAACCCCAATTATTGTTCCCTTGGAAATAAAGATTATCAGATAACACTTTAAAGACCAATTGTAATTCTTTGAACAATTTTTCATTACTTTTCTTCTAAAATGCTCTTTTCTCATTTCCTATTACAGGTTATATCACTTGCTGTTAGCACTGTCAACAGGTGAGTGCTAATTATTTTATAAAAAATATATAAACCCTGCGTTTATATATCATCTTTCAGAATATTTTCATTTTAGTTTTTATTGACTATACATTAAATTTGAAAAAATTTTCAAATTTTCAAAATAACACACATAAATAGGGGGAAATTTTTTCACTTTCTTACATTACTATAATAATAGGAATTTTCAATCATTTTATTTTCCTATGAATATATATTTATCAAGAAAGGAATTGTACAAGATGAAAAACAACAGTAACATCCAATTAAATAAAATGATATGGGATACCGAATTTATAAAAGAATTCCCTAATAATGATGAAAGTACATATGTTTATGAATTATTAGAATTAAAGACAAATAAAACTCTCGCTTATATTGAAGATATCGGTTCTGATGCAGTCTGTGCCTGTATATATGATAACCTTATTAAAACAAACTTTGATATAATACATAATCTTAAAGAAACTGATACAAAGCAAGCTGTTGTAGAGAGCTTAATTAATGACTTCGATATATTTACAATGAATATGATACAGCTTCCTGATTATAAATATGATGATTTAAAATTCATAAACAATTATTGCAAAGTATGTAATTTAGATACATCTATATATGATATTAAAACTCTAAATAAAGGTATTGATGAAGTAATCAGAAATGTATGTCACCTTGAAGATGATGAAATCATACAATGACTAATATATAATAATCAATTATAGAAACTATGAAAAAGGCAGATATTTTATTGTCTGCCTTTTTTAAGATAAAATAACATATTATTAATATATTCGAGATACAGAAAATACAACTTCATCTTATATTTAATGCAAAAGCTTTCTTTCTTATTATATGTTTTGTAATTCATATTACATATCAAGCACTTTATCAATAAACTCTTTTTCAGAAGATACAAAATTATATGGCTTATATTCACCATAAATATCAGGGTTAGATACTGTTAATATCTGTATTCCCTTATCCAGTGTTCTTAATCCTAAATACGATACAAGACTAGCCAATGCTTTATCCGCCTTTGTTTCTACTGCCAAACAGCCTTTATCAGAAAATTTCTTTGCAACTAAATAACACATAGTTTCTTCATCTCCCTTCTGAAATCATCTTCATTAATAATATAACCTTGTTCATATAATATTCTTAATCTAACTCCTATTGTATTATCTTTTATATATTTGTAAAGAAATATATGAAGCCATTCATTAAACAGTCGGTCCTTTGATGTCATAAATTGAATTTCAATCGGATAATAAAAATGATTCTTCTGATAATACATATGAACCGCTCTATAACCATCATCATTAGCTTTTCCATTTCTCATATCAGCCATTTTAACAAAATCCGGTAATTTAATATTGTCTACTACATCATAACTATCTACAATTATTCTTATACCTAATACGTCATTAAACACTTTTTCAATCTGTGTTGATGGAAAATATTTATCATATTTCAGATAGCACGATTGTAATGATTTAACTCTGTGCTCTTCTTTTATATTCTCTTCATTCTCAATCATATGCATAATAAGTGAATCTATTTCATCAAACAAAGCTTCTTTATCAAATTTTCTAAGTGTATTTTTTAAGCTTTTTCCTAACTGTGTTTGATAACTTATATTATCAATCATATTCCAATCTATCGTTATTGTTTCCATATCAACCTGTCTTTATCTTATTTGTCATATATATAATAACAATTTTTCAACACACCTATCAATATTTAATTAAAATATTTTTAATATTTTCAAAATAATACACATTAAACCTATATTTCCTCCGGTTGGAAGAATTCCACCATCTGTATTAAAACTCTATGTATATTTTTTAGCTATGGTTCTGTTTATGGTCCTGTGTAGTTTCTTCAACATAATCAAACTCATATCCATCATTGAAGAAGATAAAGGTTGGCTCTGTCTTGCCGTATGTATATGAATATGCTGTATTTTTACTTATATCAATATCTTTTTCGTCATTGTTATGACCTGTCACCCCCGATACACCACTATCCCAGTCAAATGTTAATGTGTAATTTCTTTCTGCTATTTCTGGATATGTGAATTTTAATGTTATTTTGTCTACACGTTTTGTTTTTTCTATGTACCTGTCAACCTGCCAGTCGGGATTATCATCAAAGAAATTTGTAACATTGAACTCACAACCCTTTGAAGTTAAATCAACACTTTCATCTTTTTTATCAGTATAAGATATTTGTGATAAGTCGTGTTCTCCACTGTCTGTAAAATCAAATTTAGCATTTCCCTCGAATATCATATAAGACCCTTGGTCTTGGTTCATACCTGAAGCTACTGCATAACATTCTAATCTCCAATCAGATGTTTCTTTGAATGACATACTATAAGTGGCTTTACCATTAGTATTTCTTGTTATTTTAACTTTTACCGGAACAGAAAACGTAGCTGTTTTATTTGCTTTTCCATCACACGTCCAGCTAGAATCTGGTTTGTAATGTTCTTCAAATTCATAATTTAAGGTATATTGTACATCAACAGTACCATTTACTTCAGGTGAGATTTCATAAGCATATATTTTTTGTAAATTTACATTTGTTATTATAGTAATCATAGCCATAATGAATACCATTATACCAACAATTCTTTTAATTAATTTTTCTCTTTTAATAATCATCATTTTTATTTCAATCCCAATATTTTATAATTGTTCAAGTCCTTCTATAGTTGATAACATTACATTATTGTGTGCCGCTGTAATAGCCATATATTCTTCTCGTGTTTTTGTCATTGTTGAAATAAGTTCTCCATTTGTAAAAAGTACCCTAAGCTCATATCCTGTTATTGGGTCTATATAAGTATAAACTGTATCTTTATCTCCTTCTGAACTTGTGTATCTACCATTAATATCTTCTGTCCATTTTCCAGTTGCAACTAATCTTTCTTCATCTGTTAATGTTGGAGCTGCTGGTTCTTGTGGGGTCACTACAGGCTCTGGAGTTGGTTCTGGAGCTATGGGCTGTTCTACTGGTGTTTCTTCTACTACACCATTAGTATCTTCTACTGGGGCTTCTTCTACTGCACCAGAATTAGTATCCTCTACTGGAGCTTCTTCTACAGGCTGTTCTGCCGGTGTTGTATCTGTCCAGGTTGCATTTATATCTTCTGCTGGCTGTTCTTCAGGAACTGTATTATTAACTTCTTCTACACTATCACTATTTTCCTGATTTTCATCTATTACTGCTTCAGCTACTAAAACTTCTTCATTAGAAACCTCTGTATTTTCTACTGAAGCTTCTGTTACTTCCTGCTTGTCCGTTGCATTTTCTGTGCTTGTTGAATTAACTTGTTTTACTGCAACTGTTGTTGTCTGAGCTTCTGTTGCTGTAGAAGCCTGGTCCTTGCCACCGCAAGCTGTTGAAACAAGTAATGTAGCGATTACTGTTGTTAATAAAGTTGCTTTTAATAAATTTCTTCTTATCATAATTTTTCTTCCCTTTGTTGTTTAGTATTTATTATTTACACATATGTTACTTAATCACAATAAAATTATTGAGGCATAAAGCCACATATTATTATATGTCATTTTTATAACTATGTGCAAGTATAAAATTATCTCTTACTATATATCTCTTACT
>JBNMLJ010000046.1:0-19964 GCA_050874785.1 Lachnospira sp. | reverse complement strand
CTATTATGCTTGCTAATATAGCCTTCAGCCAAGTTTTCCGTACTAGAAGCAAGAATATTCAACCCTATAAGATCATTTGTGATAAGCATTGTCATTCCATAAAGGAATGGAAACATAATCAATGAAATATTTATTGTTTTTCTGTTGAAAGGCATTATATAAGCTATAGGTATTATAAATAAGAAAGCCGTCATGCTATTATGAAAAAAGACTGATACAAACAATGCAGCTACGGATATACCTTTCTTAATGTGATTCTTATTGTTAAATAAATATATAAGTGCATTAATAATTATACATTTAATAACATAAGTCCTACAGGTCAGAAATATGGGATTTACTCTCACTACTGACAAAGACACAAAAAAGAGGATGACACGTTAATTCGTGCCACCCTCTTTTTTTACCCTGTTTTAACAACAAATTTTGTCCTATAAGTCTATTTTGTTCTACCAATTTAATATGTGCTCATTATCTCCTTAAATTTCTTAACATTAGCCCCTGCATCGTTCTTAAATACAGCCGAACCTGCAACTATTACATTAGCTCCTGCTTCAAGGACAGATACAAGATTTTCTATATTAATTCCACCATCAATCTCAATATCCACATTATCAAGGCCTTTTTCTATAAGCTTTGCTTTAATCTGCTTAACCTTTTCTAATGACTCAGGTATGAACTTCTGTCCGCCAAAGCCCGGATGAACACTCATAACAAGCACCATATCTACTAATGAAAGATAAGGCTCAATAGCCTTTACTGGTGTCTCTGGATTAAGTGTAATAGCCGCTTTGACACCACATTCACGTATCTTTTTAATTGTTGCAACAACATCTTCGCACGCCTCAACGTGGACAGTTATTATATCCGCACCACATTTTACGAATTCTTCTATATAACGGATTGGTTCTTCAATCATAAGATGAACATCAAATACTCTGCTTGTACAGCTTCTTATTGATTTGATAACAGGCATACCATAGGAAATGCTTGGAACAAACCTGCCGTCCATAACATCAATATGTATATACTCTGCTCCCGCCTCATCAATTGCTTTAATATCTTTCTCAAGATTTTTAAAATCTGCTGATAATATTGAAGGTGATAATATAGTCATTATATTCCTCATTTCTGTGTAATTAATATTATTTAATCTATACAGCCAGCCCTGGCATATAGACAATTAATTATCGCTAACCTATAATTAATATTTCTTCTTGTTCTTTATCTCGTCATATATCTCTACATAACTTGTATAACGTCTTCTGCTGATTAAGCCTGCATCAACAGCTTCCTTAACCTTACAGTCAGGCTCATTAATATGAACACAGCCGTTAAATCTGCACTGTCCTTCATATTCACTGAATTCCTCAAAATAAAATCTTATCTGTTCCTTTTCAAGCTCCGGAATATTAAGTGATGTAAAGCCCGGTGTGTCACATATATATGTAGCACCGCTCACATTAAATATCTCTGAATGTCTTGTTGTATGCCTTCCTCTTCCAATCCTGCTTACATCACCTGTTGCACTCACTTCCTGCGGAAGTATAAGATTGGTAAGTGACGACTTGCCAACACCTGATGGTCCGGCTAATATTGTTGTCTTTCCCTCAAGTGTCTTAAGAACTGTATCTATTCCTTTACTGTCATATGTACTTATAAATATGACTTTACAGCCACATTTTCCATATATATCAGAAAGTTCTTCTAATGTGTCATCTTCTGCAAGATCTATTTTGTTAAACACAACTACTGTTGGCACATTCTGATAATCCATCATCATTATAAATCTATCCAGAAGATTATAATTAGGTTCTGGTGATTTCACAGCAAATATTACCATCGCCTGGTCTATATTCGCAGAAGCTGGTCTTATAAGCTCATTCTTTCTTGGAAGTATCTGTGTGATATTACCTGTCATCTTATCGTTGTCTATTATATCTATAATAACATTATCCCCGACAAGCGGCTTTATCTTTTTATTCCTGAATATTCCTTTTGCCTTACATTCATATATACCGCAGGATTCTATATGGACATAATAAAATCCTGCGATTCCCTTTATTATCTTTCCCTGCATAAGACTTCCTATACTCTAATTGCTTGTATTACCAGTTCCTGTATTAGAACTGCTATTGCCACTTGATGTATTGCTTCCACTGCTATTGCCTGATGTGTTAGAACCACTATTACTATTGCTGTTACTGTTGCTATTGCTGTTACTATTACTGCTGCTGCCTGAATCTGCCGCTGTAGTAGAAGTTGTTGAGCTTGAATAGTGGCTTACATATATAGTTATAGTTGTTCCAGACTCTACAGTGTCACCACCAGAGTAAGGTGTCTGTGAAGTAACTGTACCATATGCCGCCTTAGATGAAGTCTCATATTTTACTGATACCTTAAGTCCGGCTGCCTCGATAGACTGGTTGGCAAGGCTTTCAGTCATTCCTATTACATTAGGAACTGTGGCATTAGTTACCTGCTTTCCACGGCTTACTTCTATTGTAACTGTTGTACCTTCTGTTACTGTTCCAGATGGGCTGTATTTAACAACCTTTCCGGCTTCTACTGTACTACTGTATACATAATCAACAGAAGCAACAAGATTAACATTTTCAATAAGCTCTTTTGCTTCTTCTTCTGTCTTGCCCTTTACATTAGGAACTGTAACATTCTTAGTTTCCCTGCCACTGCTTATTGTAAGAACAATCTGTGAGTTCTTCTCAACCTTAGAACCACCTACATTGCCCTGGCTTATTACACTATTCTCTGCAACTGTATCTGAACTCTGTGTCACAGCTTTATAACCAAGTCCTACTTTATTAAGTGCGCTTATTGCATCGTCCTTAGTCATTCCAACTACATCTGGTACTGTAACCATATCTGATGACTGTGAATTACCAGATACGGCAGTTGTAACCGAATTAGAAGCCTGACTGTTGTTTTTAGATGAACTCTTACCACTTCCTATAAGCTTTACAACAACAAATATTGTGATAATAAGAATTATAACTGCAATTCCTATACCGATACATTTCATAATAAGCTCTAACTTATCATTACTCTCATCATCAATATCGTTATCATCTTCTTCCTCGTCTATATTATCATCAATATCTGCAAATGTATCTTCACCTAATAAGCCGTCATCTTCCTCCTGCTCATCTATATTCTCATCATCTGAATCAGTATGTGCATAATTATCATTAACTGATGTGTCATACATAGGAGCAAGCTTTACAAAATCGTCCTCTGGCATAACAAGCGACTTCTTTAAATCTACTATAAGGTCAGAAGCTGACTGATAACGTCTGTCTGTCTTCTTCTGTGTACATTTAAGAACTATCTTATCAACACTTACCGGTATTCCCTCAACAAGCTGCGATGGTGCAGGTATTGTATCCTGAATATGCTGTACAGCTACTGATACTGCTGTATCTCCGTCAAATGGAACTGTTCCAGTGAGCATTTCAAATAACGTAATACCAAGTGAATATATGTCACTTCTCTCATCTGAATAGCCGCCTCTCGCCTGTTCTGGTGATATATAATGTACAGAACCCATAGAAGCCGATGTATTGATTGTTGCTGTTGAAGCTACCTTTGCAATACCAAAATCAGTAACCTTAACCTTACCTTCTTTAGATATAATTATATTCTGTGGCTTAATATCCCTATGTACAATATTATGCTTATGAGCTGCATCCATACCATTAGCTACCTGTATAGCAATACTTACAGCTTCTTTATATGGGAGTTTACCTCTCTTCTCGATATACTTCTTAAGAGTAACTCCCTCTACAAGTTCCATAACTATGTAGTATATGCCATTCTCAACGCCGACATCATACACATTTACAACATTAGGATTAGTAAGTCCGGCAGCTGACTGGGCCTCAGCCCAGAATTTGCTTACAAATGTCTTATCCTGGCTAAATTCTGACTTCATAACTTTAATTGCAACATATCTGTTGAGCTTATGGCATTTGGCTTTGTATACATCTGCCATCCCGCCTGTACCAATCTGTTCAATTATCTCATATCTGTCAGCTAAAAACATTCCTTCTCTTAACATCATTAAATTACCTCTCTGCCTATGGTTCAATTAAAATCACTGATATGTTATCTCTGCCGCCATTATCATTAGCCCTGCTTACAAGCCTTTCTGCGGCTTCCCTGATATTATGGCTGCTCTTTACTATATGAAATATCTCCTGGTCTTCTAACATATTAGTCAATCCATCAGAACACATAAGTATCATATCTTCCTTCTTAAGATCAACTGAAAACATCTCGGCTTCGACAGTGTCATAACCACCTATCGCCCTTGTGATAACATTCTTTTTCTCGTGGGTTCTTGCGGCTTTTCTGTCAATCTCGCCACGCTGTACCATTTCTTCCACCCACGAATGGTCTCTTGTAATCTGGATTATATCTTCTCCGATTACATACAATCTGCTGTCACCCACATTGGCTACTCTTAAAGTGTTGTCAAATATACTGGCTACCACTAATGTAGTTCCCATTCCATTATATTCTTCCGACTCGCCTGCCTTCCTAAGAAGCAGTGTGTTGACAAGCTTAATGTTATTATCTATTGCTATTAAAGGATCTTTGCCTTCTGACTCTTTTAATAATTCAACAAGCGTTTCAACTGTATATCTCGACGCTGTGTCGCCAGCTTTATGTCCTCCCATGCCGTCTGCTACAATAAACAGATTAGGCAGACACCCTATATCATCAAGCTTTGCATAGATATAGTCCTGATTGACATTTCTTTCAATTCCTACATCTGTTGTTGCAAATGCGTTCATTTCATTCTCCATCCATTCTTTAAATGTATCGTTTTACTATTAATGAATAGTATCCCATATCAATATATATTATCATACCAGCTATAAAAATGCGACATATTTCAGCCACTTTTTATATGGCTGGCTCTATATAGCAGAATTCTCATCTATATGATTCTGCCTTAACTGTCCACAGGCACCATCTATATCGCGCCCCATCTCACGTCTGACAGTCGCATTAATGCCTTTTCTTTCAAGCATATCCTTAAAGTTCTTTATTGAATTCTTCTCTGACTGCTCATAATCTCTTTCCTTAATCGGATTAACCGGTATCAAATTAATATGACAGTTAAGTCCTTTTACAAGCTCTATAAGCTCATTAGCACATTCTTTAGTATCATTAACTCCCTTAACAAGACTGTATTCAAATGATATTCTTCGTCCTGTCTTATCAAGGTAATACCTGCACGCATCCATAATCTCTGCTATGCTGTATTTATTAGCAATAGGCATCATAGTCTTTCTTAACTCATCGTTAGGTGCGTGAAGCGATATTGCAAGTGTTATCTGCAACTTAAGGTCTGCCAGTTCTTTTATCTTAGGAACAATTCCACAGGTTGATACTGTTATATTTCTCTGGCTTATATTAAGTCCTCTTTCACTGTTAAGCAGTTCTATGAATTTAATAACATTATCGTAATTATCCATAGGTTCTCCAGAACCCATTATAACAACATTGCTTACTCTCTCATTAGTATCCCTGCTTATTCTGTATATCTGGTCAAGCATTTCTGATGGTGAAAGATTTCTTACACAGCCATTAAGTGTTGATGCGCAGAAACGACAGCCCATTTTACAGCCCACCTGTGACGAAATACATACCGAATTGCCGTGATGATACTTCATAAATACACTTTCTATAAGATTGCCGTCATAAAGCTCAAAAAGGTACTTTCTTGTGCCGTCTATCTTTGACTCCTGCATTTTTACAATCTTAAGACTTGTATACAAGGTATCTTCCTTTAAAGTATTCTTAAGCTTATCGGAAATATTGGTCATCTCATCATAACTTTCTGCCAGCTTCTCGTGCATCCACGAATATAACTGGGCAGCTCTGAATTTCTTTTCATTAATATTCTCGACATATTGTACAAGTTCATTGTAATTCAATGATTTTATATCAGTCTTATGCTGCATAACCATACTCCATTCCATTTATCTGTTATTTCTTAAATATATTTACATTCACCTGTTTAATTCTTAATAAGACGTGCGACAAAAAATCCGTCCATTCCTGAATTATTAGCAGGAAGAAGCTGATGATATTCTCCATCTTTAGTAAAGCCTGCTTCCTTACATATCCAGTCGGCATTATCCTCATTTTCTGCCCTGTTAATTGTACAGGTGCTATACATTAACACTCCACCGCTCTTAACATAGCGTGATACAACCTTTAAAATATCTCTTTGAAGCTCTATAAGCGACTGTAATTTCTCAGGTGAAGCATTATATTTTATATCCGGCTTTCTTCCTATTATTCCAAGACCTGAACAAGGAAGGTCTGCTATAACAATATCAGCTTTATTAATCAGGCTTTCGTCACAATCAAGTGCATTATACACCTGTGTCTGTATATTAGTGATATTAAGCCTCTTAATATTCTCATCAATAAGTGCAACCTTGTAATCTGACAAATCTCTTGCGATTACCCTGCCGCCATCACCCTGTTCTGACATCTTAAGTGCGGCATTAATTGACTTGCCGCCCGGTGCAGCACATACGTCAACTATTGTATCTCCCGGCCTTGGTGCTGTATATTCTCCTGCAAGCATTGAGCTGATATCCTGAATCTGATACATACCATCCTGAAAGCTTTTAAGCCCTGCGATATAATCATAATCAGATATCTCATACGCATATGGTATATTTTCTACTTCTTTTACTGTCACATTCTCACTCTGAAGAAGTTCTTTAATCTGTTCCTTAGAAGCCTTTGATGTATTACATCTTATATATGTCTTCTTCTCACACTTCATACCCTCAAGCACTGATTTAACAGTATCTATTGACATCTGCCCTGACCACAGCTCAATTATCCACATTGGCATAGAATACTTAACTGACAGATATTCATATGGACTTTTATTATAATCTGGATATTCAATGCTGTCTTTATTGCGTGATATATTTCTTAACACACCATTAACAAAGCCCTTAAGTCCTGCAAATCCCCTCTTTACAGCAAGCTTGACAGCTTCATTACAAGCTGCACTGTCAGGCACATTATCCATATATATTATCTGATATACGCCCATTCTTACAATTCTTCTTATAACAGGCTTCATCTTCTTAACCGGTGTCTTTGAATACTGGTTAATAATATAATCTAATTCTATCTGGCTCTCTATAACGCCTAAAGACAGCTTATTGATAAACGATCTTTTATTCTTATCAAGATACTGGTACTTTAAAAGTGCATTATTGATTATTATATGTGAAAATTCATTGTTACTCTCTATTTCTTCCAAAATGTCGAGTACAACTGCTCTTAAATTAACTTCCATACAGATTATTCTCCATTATAATGTAACTAATTATCCTAACACAGTCCCCTCTTCAACGTGGCTTCCAAGAAGAAATGCGTCTGCTGGCATTCTCTTCTTGCCCTCAAGCTGAAGTTCATTAACCTTAAGATAATCTTTTCCGCATTTTATAATAAATGTCTTCTTATCTACATAACATACTGTTCCAGCTTCGCATTCCTTTGAAACATTATTGTTATTTATAATATCATCACTGTCTGTTACAACATCTGCGTCCCATATTTTTAACATTTTGCCGTTAAGATGTGTAAATGCGCTTGGCCAAGGATTAAGTCCTCTTATAAGGCACTCAATCTGTCTTGCACTCTTAGTAAAATCAAGCTCTCCCATTGACTTTTTAAGCATTTTGACATATGAGCTTTCAGCTTCGTTCTGCTTCTCTGGTATAATGCTTCCAGCCTCAAGTCCTTCAAGTGTCTTGATAAGAAGCTTAGCACCAACTACGCTTAATCTGTCAAAAAGGCTTCCGCCTGTCTCTTTCTTATCAAGCTTAACCTTATCTACTAAAAGAATATCTCCTGTATCAAGACCCTCGTCCATCTTCATAGTAGTAACACCAGAATACTCACAACCATCTATTACTGCCCACTGGATTGGAGAAGCTCCCCTGTACTTAGGAAGCAGTGAAGCGTGTACATTAATACAGCCAAGGCGTGGCATATCAATAATGCTCTTAGGCAATATCTGTCCAAACGCAACAACAACGAACACATCAGCATTATACTTTCTTAATTCTTCAACGAATTCGTCATCTCTTGCTCTTTCTGGCTGAAGAACTGGTATATTATGCTTAACAGCTTCTTCCTTAACTGGTGAAAATACAAGCTCCTTGCTTCTTCCCTTTGGCTTATCAGGCTGTGTCACAACTGCCACTACATCATACTGGTTATCAATAAGTTCCTTTAATGTCCCAACTGCAAAGTCAGGAGTTCCCATAAATACAACCTTCAATATTAATCTTCCTCCGTTTCAGTTTCCATAAGTGGACCTTCTGCCTTATCAACATACATTATTCCGTCAAGGTGGTCAATCTCGTGTAAAAGACATCTTGCAAGAAGATCTTCACCCTCAACGATAATCTCTTCCATATCTTCATTAAGTGCCTTAACCTTGGCATAAGATGGTCTTGTCACAATACCAACCTTACCAGGCACACTAAGACAGCCTTCCTGTCCTGTCTGTGAACCGCTTGTCTCAAGAACTACAGGGTTAATAAGCACTATTGGATCATCACCACAGTCAATTACTACTAATCTCTTTCTTATTCCTACCTGTGGAGCTGCAAGTCCAACACCATTAGCCTCATACATTGTTTCAAACATATCATCGATAAGTTCCTGTATTCTAGGTGTCATCTCAGTTATTTCTTTTGCTTCTTTTCTTAATATCTCATCACCTAATGTTCTTATATTCCTGATTGCCATAACTTCCTCCATAATCAAATAACATATGTGTATGTTTAATTAACATCATATGCAATGTTAATATTCTTGTAATCTGAACTGCCATTAATATTATTATCCAGCATATCCATAATTAGTTCAAGTGCTTTAAAGCTTGAACTTCTTAAATATATCTGCTTCGTGTATATATCTTTAATCTTATATATAGAAGCATTTGATGGGCCAAGTACTATAACCTTGTCATCTTTAACAGTATTGTTATCCTGAATATACTGCTGTATTAAAGCTTTAATATTTCCTGCTCGCTCTGATAACAGCTTCTCATCAATACTGCTTATATTAATCTTTACCATATTATTAACAGGCGGATATGAAAGCAGCTTCCTGTAAGACATTTCCTGCTCATAAAAGCTCTTATAATTCTGCTCTGCCGCACATAACAAGCCATAATTATCAGGTGAATATGTCTGTATTACAACTTCACCCTTTCTTTCTCCTCGTCCAGCCCTGCCAGCCGCCTGTGTTATAAGCTGGAATGTACGCTCAACAGCCTTATAATCACTTGCATACAAGGATATATCTGCCGCCACAACTCCGACAAGAGTAACCTTTGGGAAATCGTGTCCCTTTACTATCATCTGCGTGCCTATAAGTATATCTGCCTGTTCTGTCGCAAATGCGCTTAATATATTCTCGTGTCCGCCTTTGCCCTTGGTTGTATCCATATCCATTCTTAATACCCTTGCCGCTGGAAACAGCTTCTTAACTGCATCCTCTACAGCCTCTGTTCCTGCCTTAAAGCCAAGAATATACTTAGAACCACATTCCGGGCATAACGATACATTAGGAGTTTCATATCCACAATAATGACATACAAGCTTTCCATTCCTGTGAAGTGTCATAGATACATCACAATGCGGACATTTCATAACATAACCACACGACCTGCACGAAACAAATCCGGCAGTTCCCCTTTTATTAAGAAACAGCATTATCTGTTCGTGTTTATTAAGCCTGTCATTAATAAGCTCATACAGCTTTCTTGAAAATATTGTCCTGTTGCCTGTCTTTAACTCCTGCCTCATATCAGCTATATATACCTGTGGCAGGCTTGCTTCCCCTGCCCTGTTATTAAGCTCTATAAGCTTATACTCACCTGCTTCCGCCCTGTAATAGCTGTCAATTGACGGTGTTGCAGAGCCTAATATAACAGAAGCTCCCGCCTCCTTTGCAATATGTATTGCAAGGTCTTTGGCGTGATATCTTGGGACTTGTTCTGATATATATGCACCCTCGTGTTCCTCATCTATAACAATAAGTCCAAGATTTGGAAACTGTGTGAACAATGCCGATCTTGGACCTATCATAATACTTATTTCACCTTTAAGTGCTCTTACAAACTGGTCGTATCTCTCACCTTTTGACATTCTTGAATTAATAATAGACACTTTATCCCCAAATCTGTGATAAAATCTCTGAACAGTCTGAAATGTAAGCGCAATCTCAGGTATAAGCATTATAACCTGCCGTCCGGAATTAATAGTGTGTTCAATAACATCAAGATACACTTCTGTCTTTCCGCTTCCGGTTACTCCGCGTATAAGATATGTATTGAACTCTTTATTATCATAATCCTTCACTATTGTATCAACGGCTCTTTGCTGTTCCTCGTTAAGCACAACCTTTTTATTAAAAATATGCTTATCGGACACAGGATTTCTATAGTAACTTTCAACTTTTACATTTATAATTCCGTCTGCTTCAAGTGCCTTTACTGTCGCTGGCGAAACATTAAGCTTGTCTTTTACTATCTCCATATCAATAACAGGTTCATCAATAAGTGCACACATAAGCCTGTATTTGGCTTTTGCTTTCTTCTCATATATGCTTATAAGTTCCTGGGTCTTTTTAGTATCAGCCAAAAGGCACACAGATTTTTTCTGCTTATGTCCGACCTCGTCTTTAACAGGAATAACCGTCTTTAATGCCTGATTCATAGTACAGCCATAATGCCGTTTCAGCCACGCCGCAAGTTTTATCATACTTTTAGCAACATTTACTTTTCCTGTAACAACACTGTCAATGCTCTTTATCTTATCAACAGGATATGACGGCTTATTAGTTAAGCCGATTACATATCCTGTTATAATTCTGTTGCCTTTTCCAAATGGAACTCTTACAGACGTTCCAATATCAATACTGCCGCCCAAATCATCAGGCACGGCATACTGAAATGTCTTATCAAGCTGTTCGTGGGAAATATCTATTATTATATCAGCGTACATTTTTCTCCTTTAATTCTTCAAGAATTTCTGATATAAGAACACGTTCGTCCATTGGATATTTAACACCTTTTATCTCCTGATAATCTTCGTGTCCCTTACCTGCAAGCACGATAATATCTCCAGGTTCGCCATTCTCAATAGCATACTTAATAGCTTCTTTTCTGTCCACAATATCAATATGCTTACCTGTAGTCCTGCTAATTCCTGTCTTGATGTCTTCCATAATAGCAAGGGGTTCTTCAAATCTTGGATTATCAGATGTTATAATTGTAAGGTCTGCTAATCTTCCAGATACCTCACCCATCTCAAATCTTCTCTCTTTAGAACGGTTACCGCCACAGCCAAACAGACATACAAGCCTATGCGGATTGTACTCTTTAAGTGTCTTTAAAATGCTCTCTAAGGACATTGCATTATGGGCATAATCAATCATAAGAGTGAACTTATCAGATACTGGAACAAGCTCTATTCTTCCTTTTACCTTTACATCCTTTAATACATTTTCAACAATAGCATTATCCACATTAAAATGTCTTGTAACAGCTATTGCGCACAATGAATTATATACTGAGAACATTCCCGGAAGTGAAAGCTCCACATCCATATTGACAAGTCCACTGCACTTATAAGTAAGGCCTATCTTTCCTCTCTCGTGGAACAACTTAATATCACTTGCCTTTATGTCTGCATCTTCTGATATTCCATACTTCTCAACACTGCATACTGAGCCCTTTAATATATCGGCTGTATGCTTATCATCAGCATTGACTATTCCTGTCTTGCACTGCTTAAAAAGCTTAGCCTTACATTCAAGATATTCCTCAAATGAAGCGTGCTCATTAGGGCCGATATGGTCAGGCTCAAGATTAGTAAATACGCCGATATCAAATACAATACCAGCAGTTCTGTCAAGCTTTAAGCCCTGTGAGGATACCTCCATAACTACTGCCTTACAGCCCTCATCAACCATTTTCCTGAATGTTTCGTGAATCTGTATTGATTCAGGTGTTGTATTGCAGGACGGAACAGCCTCATCTCCTATAACTGTCTCGATAGTGCCGATAAGACCTGTCTTTATGCCGCACGCACAAAGAACATTCTTTATCATATAAGTTGTGGTTGTCTTTCCCTTAGTTCCTGTAATTCCAATTGTGAATAACTCCTTGTCAGGATTGCCGTAAAATGCTGCTGACATAAGTGCAAGAGCAAGTCTTGTATTATCACATTCTATAACTGCTGCCGCTATCTCCTCTGCATTATACTGTGAGCCCTTCTGCACAACTATTACAGCCGCCTTATCCATAACCTGCTCTATATATTTATGTCCATCGCTTACCGAACCAACTATGCAGACAAAGATACCTCCGTCTGTTACTTTTCTTGAGTCAGAAGCAATACCCGTAACAGTTGTATTAACATCACCTTTAACAACTGTATATTCAAAATGTTCTACTTCATTAGCTCTGCATATATCCAAAATATCTTTTAACTGCATAACTGCTCCTTTCCTTTCAAGACGCCTAGAATAATCCTGTTATCTTCTCATTCTCTTCATCATAATCAATGCCTTCTGCCGCTGGCACTTTAGGAAGTCCAGGCATAGTAAGAACCTTTCCTGTAAGTGCAACAACAAAGCCTGCACCAGCATCAACATACACTTCTCTTATATTAATTGTAAAACCTTCTGGTCTTCCTAACTTAGTTGCATCATCAGATAATGAATACTGTGTCTTAGCCATACATACAGGAAGATTTCCAAATCCCATCTGTGTAATATGGTCAAGCTCTTTCTTAGCCTTAGAATCATATGTAACACCGTCTGCTCCATATATTTCTTTAGCTATTGTCATAATCTTATCTTCTAATGGAAGTTGATCTTCATATAAAGGCTTGAAATCACTCTTCTTATCAAATGAAGCAAGTACCTTATCTGCAAGCTCCATTCCGCCTGCTCCGCCGTCTGCCCATACATTAGATAATGCAAATTCACAGCCTAAGTCTTCACAATGCTTCTTTATGAATTCATATTCTTCCTGTGTATCTGTCACAAATGAGTTAAGTGTAACAACTACAGGCACACCATACTTGTGAATATTCTCAATATGCTTATCAAGGTTTACTATACCCTTCTTTAAAGCTTCCATATCTGGCTTTGATAATTCCTGCTTAGGAACTCCGCCATTGTATTTTAATGCCTTAACAGTTGCTACAATAACAACTGCATCCGGCTTAAGTCCAGCCTTTCTGCACTTAATATCAAAGAACTTCTCAGCTCCAAGGTCTGCACCAAAACCAGCCTCAGTAACAGCAACATCAGCAAGCTTTAACGCAAGCTTTGTAGCTCTTACAGAGTTACATCCGTGTGCGATATTTGCAAATGGTCCACCGTGTACAAGTACAGGTGTATTCTCAAGTGTCTGAATCATATTAGGCTTTATTGCATCCTTTAATAAAGCTGCCATAGCTCCTGTTGCCTTTAAATCCTTGGCTGTAACAGGATCTCCTGCATAATTATATGCAACAATTATCTTGTCAATTCTTTCCTTTAAATCTTTCATATCCTCTGCAAGACAGAGTATAGCCATAATCTCTGAGGCTACTGTGATTATAAAATGATCTTCTCTTGTAACACCGTTAGGCTTGTCACCAAGTCCGATTACGATATTTCTAAGAGTTCTGTCATTCATATCCATACATCTTTTCCATACAATTCTCTTAGTATCTATTCCAAGAGTATTACCCTGATGTATATGGTTATCAAGCATTGCTGCAAGAAGATTGTTAGCTGATGTTATCGCGTGGAAATCACCAGTAAAATGTAAATTAAGGTCTTCCATAGGAACAGCCTGTGCATATCCGCCGCCGGCAGCTCCACCCTTTATACCAAAGCAAGGTCCTAATGATGGTTCTCTTAATGCTGCAATTGCACTTATTCCCTTCTGGTTAAGTGCTTCTGTAAGTCCAAGGCTTATTGTAGTCTTTCCCTCACCTGCTGGAGTTGGATTGATAGCTGTAATAAGAACAAGCTTTCCATCTTCGTTATTCTCTACTCTGTGGATAAGCTCGTCTGATAACTTAGCCTTATACTTTCCATACATTTCAAGTTCGTCTTCTGTTACTCCAACCTTTGCCGCAACATCTTTAATATTCTCTAAATGTGCTTCCTGTGCTATCTGAATATCGCTCTTAATTTCCATAATTTTATCCTTTCCTGCAACATAATTATAGTGGATGGGAAATTTCCCTGACCATAATACCTATGCTTATACATATATCATATATAATCTATTTTGTATATATAATCATTATATATTTTTAATAAATTCTTCAAACTCCTCTGCTGTCATAAGCACCTTTCTTGGCTTTGTGCCAATCTCTGATCCTACAACACCGGCGTCTGCTAACTGGTCCATTATTCGTCCTGCCCTGTTAAAGCCAATCTTAAACTGTCTTTGTAACATTCCGATTGAACCTCTCTCTTTCTCGATAACAAAACGTCCTGCATCTGCAAATAATGAATCTCTGTCATCCTGCTGTTCCACAGCCTGTCCACCAGTCTTGGAAGTTACGGCAGTCTCTGCTATGCTCTCGTCATAATTAACTTCGCCTGACATATTATCTTTAAGGAACTGCACAACCTTTGATACTTCTTCATCTGACACAAATGCTCCCTGCACCCTGATTGGCTTAGGTATATTAGATGGGAAGTATAACATATCACCTTTACCTAACAGCTTTTCTGCACCATTCATATCAAGTATAGTTCTTGAGTCAACACCCGATGACACAGAAAATGCTATTCTTGATGGTACATTTGCCTTAATAAGTCCAGTTATTACGTTAACAGATGGCCGCTGGGTTGCTATAACCATATGGATACCTGCCGCTCTTGCAAGCTGTGCAAGCCTGCATATTGCATCTTCGACCTCTCCCGGTGCTACCATCATAAGATCTGCAAGCTCATCAATAATTATAACTATCTCTGGCAGCTTTTCAACAGGAATTTCTCCTTCTTTGAATTCCATCTTCGCAACTATGTCATTATAGCCCTTAAGATTACGTGCACCAACACCTGCAAACTTCTTATATCTTGTATTCATCTCATTGACTGCCCAGTTAAGAGCACCAGCCGCTTTCTTAGGTTCTGTCACAACTGGGAGCAGCAAATGTGGTATTCCATTATATATACTTAACTCAACAACCTTAGGGTCAACCATAATAAGCTTTACTTCATCAGGACGTGCCTTATATAAAATACTCATTATAATTGTATTGATACATACTGATTTACCTGAACCAGTAGCTCCTGCAATAAGAAGATGAGGCATTCTTGCTATATCTGCAACAATAGTCTTTCCTGCTATATCCTTACCTGCCGCAAAGGCAATCTTTGACGAAGTATTCTTAAATGTATCAGTTTCTATTAACTCTCTTAAGAATACACTGCCTGCCTCTTTATTAGGAACTTCTATTCCTATGGCTGATTTGCCTGGAATAGGTGCTTCTATTCTTATATCTGCTGCCGCAAGGCTTAACTTAATATCATCTGCTAAAGATACTATCTTGCTTACCTTAACACCAAGCTCAGGCTTTAATTCGTATCTTGTTACTGACGGTCCGCAGCTTATATCTGTAATATCGACCTTAACACCAAAGTTCTGCAATGTCTGCTTTAAAGTAATCGCTGTATCCCTGTTCTCACGCTCAAGATTAGAAGCTTTCGAGTTAGTATTGCGGTTAAGCAGGCTGACTGGCGGAAACTTATACTGCTTAGAACTTTCAGCCAGCGAATCAGCTATATTTTCTGTATTTGAATTCACCATATTTTCTGTACCTGAATTTGCTTTACCTTCTATATCTGTATTCGCTGTACTTTCTGTATCGTGAATATTCCCAGCCTCATGCGTATTATCAGATACACATTCTGATATGCCATTTATGTTATTCTGTACATTGCCAGTTTTATCGGACCTGTCATACTGCTTGTCAGAATTAACGGTCACATCACCATAACTGTCATATTCATTATCTGAATTAACATCGTCATAGTTGTTATACCTATTGTCTGAATTATCATCATTACAACTGTCATATCTATTATCTGAATTGCTGTGCCCGCTGTCTGAATTATTATATTCACCGGATAAACCACTGCCTGCCCCATTCAGATTGTCACCGTTATGCTCATATGAATTAATTTCATCTAAGCTGTTATCGTCTGATTTATACTTATCATCTGAGCCGTCAGCAGCATTATTCTGGATATTGTCATCAGTATTGTCCTGATGTGCACTTTTATTTTCCTCTGCCACACTATCCGTATGCAGCTCCCATACTGGTTCTCTGCTTATACGAGGCATAGGTGTAATCAATGGATCATATATATCATCACTATACATATCATCTTCATTATCCACAGCCTCTATTTCTCTTATATCTATATCTGAACTTTCATTCCTGTTATCGTCATATATTGTAAGGTCATTAGTAACTCCCCTCACAACTTTATTCATACGCGAATTATCTCTTGCTTCATCCTGCGCCATTCTTACACGATTGGAATGTTCCTTATATTCTGAATAATCTTTTCTTGCCTCACTTACTATCCTCTCTCCACCATTACGGATACCTTTGATAAAGGATTTCTCTGTAATAATGATTATACAGATAATAGCAAGAATTATAAGTATAACTAAAGAACCCGCCATACCAAGTGGATTTAACATCTTACATAATATTCCTCCAAACAGGCCGCCTCCAGTCTTATACTCTGAACAATATGTAAAATATGTACCAACCGGCTCTTTTATATCAGGCACATTAGTAACTCTCTGCCACAAAGCTGCCGCAATAACTGACAAGACATATGCCATAGCCGCTTTTATCTTCATAACCCCAATAATATCCTTATTGGCAAGCATAAACATAATGCTTGCAGCTATAATTACCGGAACTATATAAGCAGCAATTCCAAATAGTCCAAACATAAACCATTTAATTGAACGCCCAACACTTCCTGCCATATTAAAATTACTAAGCAGAAGAATAATTGTACACGCCAAAGCTATTAAAAGAACTATCTCATCCCTTAGCTGGTTATTCATCTGTGATGAACTGCTTCCTGTATTCCTTGAAGATGAGCTTCTGGAGCTTGAACTCCTTGTATTAGAGCTTTTTGTTCCATTTCCTTTGGAATTAGATCTTTTAGAGCTGTTCTTAGTTGTATTTTTATTTCCTGAATATGAAGTTTTACCTGATTTGCTGTTAGACGTTGTCTTTCTTTTGGTACTGCTGGTCTTCTTGCCTGTACTCTTACTTCTGCCTGAAGCCATATATCTAACTCCTCCATAAACTACTATTAAAATTAGGCAGTGACAGCTTGTGTATACACGCTTATATTGCATAAATAAGCTATCAACACCTGACTAATACTAATATATGGGGATGCCACATTCGTGACAACCCCATCCTAAGCATTAATAATTAATCTTCATCATCACTTGCAGCTTCTGCAAATCCCTGACGTTTTCTTGCCATTTCATCACTCTCAAGATACTCATCGTAAGTTGTAATCTTATCAATAAGCTGTCCTGATGGAACGATTTCCATAATTCTGTTAGCTGTAGTCTGAATGAACTGATGATCGTGTGATGTGAAAAGTGCCACACCTGGGAACTTAATCAGTCCATTATTAAGTGCTGTAATAGACTCCATATCAAGGTGGTTAGTAGGGTCATCAAATATAAGTACATTAGAACCCATAATCATCATCTTTGATATAAGACATCTAACCTTCTCTCCACCAGAAAGTACCTTAACCTTCTTAACACCATCATCTCCAGCAAATAACATACGTCCAAGGAAACCTCTTACATATGTAGGATCTGGATCTGGTGAATACTGTGTAAGCCATTCAACAATTGTATCCTCCCTGTTGAACTCTGCCGCACTATCCTTAGGGAAATATGCCTGTGAAGTTGTTACACCCCATTTGTATGAACCCTCATCTGGTTCCATATTACCTGTAAGAATATTAAATAAAGTTGTAGTTGCTAATTCGTTAGAACCAACAAATGCAATCTTATCATCTTTATTAACAATAAATGATATATTATCAAGTACCTTAACACCATCAATTGTCTTAGAAATACCTTCAACCTGAAGTACCTCATTACCAATCTCTCTTGCTGGTCTGAAATCTATATAAGGATACTTTCTGCTTGATGGTCTGATTTCATCAAGTTCAATCTTCTCTAATGCTCTCTTTCTTGAAGTAGCCTGCTTAGACTTAGACGCATTAGCTGAGAATCTCTGAATGAAATCCTGAAGTTCTTTAATCTTTTCTTCCTTCTTCTTATTAGCTTCCTTCATCTGCTTAATAATAAGCTGGCTTGATTCATACCAGAAATCATAGTTACCAGCATAAAGCTGAATTTTGGCATAATCAATATCTGCAATCTGTGTACATACCTTATTAAGGAAATATCTGTCGTGTGATACAACGATAACAGTATTATCAAAATTAATAAGAAATTCTTCAAGCCACGCAATAGCATCAAGATCAAGGTGGTTAGTAGGCTCATCTAATAAAAGAATATCAGGATTACCAAATAAAGCCTTTGCAAGAAGAACCTTAACCTTCTCACTACCATTAAGTTCTGACATAAGCTTATAATGAAGATCTGTAGTAATTCCAAGTCCGTTAAGAAGCTGTGCAGCATCTGATTCTGCTTCCCAGCCATTCATATCAGCGAACTCTGCTTCAAGCTCACTTGCCTTATTACCATCTTCCTCTGTGAAATCTTCTTTAGCATATATTGCTTCTTTTTCTTTCATTATTTCATAAAGGCGTGTGTTACCCATAATAACAGTATCTAATACAGTGTACTCATCATACTTGAAGTGGTCCTGTTCAAGGAATGATAATCTCTGACCTGGTGTAATAGATACATCTCCCTTACTTGGTTCAATCTGACCAGTAAGTATTTTTAAAAATGTTGACTTACCTGCACCATTAGCACCGATAAGACCATAGCAGTTACCTTCTGTAAACTTAATATTTACATCTTCAAAAAGGGCCTTTTTACCTATACGAAGTGTTACATTGTTTGCACTAATCATTAATCATAACCTCCAGTAATGTTAAACATTACAATTATAGATGGAATTGGAATTAATTGCAAGTATTCTAATTGAATATATCATTGACAACATTACTCACAATATCATCAGCAAGCTGATACATTTTACAATTCATCTCATAACTGTCCTCGCACTCCTCACAATCACACATAATACTCCCAAGCCAGTCACCTCTTTTGGGCAAATGCTTAATCTTAATATGGTTATTGACTACATATAATTTAATCTTCCCCTGTTCTGACAGCTTCTTAACAAGCTCCAGGTAATATACCCCTTTAATGTCATTAAGCATTTCATATGATATAAATAACACCACATACCTGTGCTTAATAAAAAGCTCACTATTCTTTCTTGTGTTCATCTGCCACAGCAGATTATTAACTCTCCCTTCCTCAAATACATTCAATACATTAATACCCTTAAATTCTAAATGTTCCATCAGACTATCCATATCTGAATTCTTCTTTTGCATCCCCATTAAAAGCAAAACAACACCTCCTGATAATTATTATAACCATATTCTACCACATAATTATATATATTATCGAGAGATGTTGTAATTCATCAAATATATGTTGTAATTGAACCACTTATTGTTGTGCAGGTTCCATTATATGTCACCCAATTAAGCTGTTATTGTAGTTCCTGTCTTTCCGTCTAAGCCTTCCTTAGCCTTCTCTAGATTAGCAATAACTGCCTTTCTGCCAGAATCAGCAGTAACAAATCTGATTGATGCAT
>JBNMLJ010000045.1:0-20146 GCA_050874785.1 Lachnospira sp. | reverse complement strand
TTTTTATTTTTATATAATAATCAGAACAGACGTTTTATTATAATGGAGGTATGTTATGAAAGAAGGTATTACTGCTTACATCATAGAAAATAATCTAAAAATAAGAAAAGTTACTGTAGCTCATATAACTGGTAATATGGCACTTGTTAAGTTCGATGAAGGCGGTGGAATCAGGGTTCATTTAAGTAGGCTATTTGAGAGCGAGGAAGCTGCTAGAAAGTATCTGGGTATTAAGGGGTTTGTACACGATAAATATAATGGACAATTAATGTAAGAGGTGTGAAGATTGACGTATATTCTTAGAAAGTTATATCGAGAATAAATGTGTAGATAAATTTAGAGTAAAAAAGAAAGTAGAAAATTATTATATAAAAAGAAAAAAGAGAAGAACATTATCAAGTTCTTCTCATATTTATGTCATACATCAAGGCTTTATTTAGTTTTAATTTTACTACACACTTTTAATTTTGTTACTACACACCTACTACACACTTTTGATATTGAAATACATAAAAATACATAGAAATATATAGAAATCAATAAAGGTCTTATAACGCCCAAAATGCCCTAAATCCCTATTTTTCCACCTTCTCATTAAGGTCATAAGGGGTAGTCTGGTATACGTAATAATTCAGCCAGTTAGTATAAAGATTATTAGCGTGACTTCTCCAAGATAACACTGGCTTTCTGTTGCAGTCGTCATCTGGATAGTAGTTCACTGGAAGCTCTGGCTCAAGTCCCTTGTCTAAATCTCTCTTATATTCCTGATCAAGTGTCATTCTGTCATATTCAGGGTGACCCATAACAAATATATGCTTGCCGTCCTGTCCTATTGCAATGTATATGCCTGCTTCGTCTGAATCAGCAAATACCTTGAGCTGTTTGTTGTTTAATATATCTTCCCTGCACGCTTCTGTATATCTTGAATGTGGTGCCATAAAGAAATCATCAAAGCCTCTTACAAGAGGTTCTTTTCTGTTAAGAACGTGGTGCTTGTATACACCTGATAATTTCTTATCAAGAAGAACTTTCTTAATTCCATAATGGTAGTAAAGTCCTGCCTGTGCGCCCCAGCATATGTGGAGTGTTGATGTAACGTGCTCTTTTGACCACTCCATTATTGTTGTAAGCTCATCCCAGTAATTCACTTCTTCAAATGCAAGCTTTTCAACTGGCGCTCCTGTTATTATAAGTCCATCGAAATTTCTATCTTTTACATTAGAAAATGTTTCATAAAATTTCTTTATATGTGATGATGATGTATTCTTTGACACATGTGATTCTGTCTGTATAAATGTCACATCAATCTGTAATGGAGTATTAGATAACGCTCTTAATAACTGCAATTCTGTATCCTGCTTTATTGGCATAAGATTAAGAATTGCTATCTGTAACTCTCTGAAATCCTGTGAAAGCGCCCTGCTTTCGTCCATCACGAATATATTTTCTTCCTCTAACTCGTGTTTAGCTGGAAGGTCATTCTGTATTTTAATTGGCATATTTACCTCGATTCCTGTGTAAATCACATTTTAATATAGTCAAACTTACTGTTAATGATGTATTCTACAACAATTCATCTTTTCCTGCAAGCTTGATGAATTCTTCCTCCGTAATCACTGGAACACCAAGCTGGGCAGCTTTCTTGTTCTTAGTTGACTGCGATGTACTATCATTATTAATAAGATACGATGTGTTACCTGTGACAGAACCTGTCACCTTGCCTCCCATACTCTCTATAAGTGCCTTAAGCTCATTACGGTTAGCAAAATGATTAACATTTCCTGTTATAACAAATGTCTTGCCAGCAAGTTCCTCGGTTGTCTGTGCATTTTCAGTCTCTTTAATATTAACCTCACTTAATATGTCAAGATACTCATCTTTCTTATCTTCATTTTTAAAATATTCAACAAATGCCTCTGCTATAACTTCGCCTATTCCATCTATATCAGTAAGTTCATCTGCTGTAACTTTAAGAACCGCCTCAGGGTCATTATTAAGCTTATTAACTATTAATCTTGCTGTGGAAAGTCCCACATTATCTATTCCAAGACCATATATAACCCTGACTAAATCTGTATCTTTCGCCTTTTCAAGTGCTTCAATAAGATTATTATAAGACTTCTCTCCAAAGCCCTCCATTGTTGTTATCTCATCTTTATATCTTGATATTCTGAAAATGTCCCCTCTCTTTTTAAGGAAACCTTTCTGAATGAACTTTTCTAAAGTTGCCTCTGACAAGCCGTCTATATTAAGTGCATCTCTTGAAGCCAGAAGTGCAAAGCTTTTTATGTGCTTAGCCTGACACTGTTCATTATCACAATACAATGATTTTACATCATTGACATCGCTTATTCTTGTCTTTCCGCCACATACCGGACAGACTTCTGGTATCCTTACTGTTCCGCTCTGTGTAATATTTTCTGCAATCTGCGGAATAATCATATTTGCCTTAAATACTTTAATTGTGTCGCCTATTCCAAGCTTAAGACTTTCCATTATACTTATATTATGCACGCTTGCCCTTGAAACTTTAGTTCCTTCCAGTTCAACCGGCTCAAATATTGCCACAGGATTGATAAGTCCTGTTCTTGAAGCGCTCCACTCTATCTCTTTTAATGTAGTTTCTGCGGTTTCATCTGTCCATTTGAATGCCATTGCATTTCTTGGAAACTTCGCAGTTCTTCCAAGTGACTCACCATAAGCAATATCATCATATATAATAACAAGTCCGTCTGACGGAAAATCGTTATTTACAATTGTGTGCTCAAACCAGTCAATTGTGTCTAATATATTATCTTTATCAACTTCCTTATATTCAACAACATCAAAGCCCTGGCTTTTAAGCCATTCAAACTGGCATTTTCTTGAATTATTAAAATCCACGCCGTCTGCCGATACAAGTGTAAATGCAAAGAAATTGACATTACGCTCTTTTGTTATCTTATTATTGAGCTGTCTTACTGAACCACTGCAAAGATTTCTTGGATTTTTGTACTTGGCATCTGTTTCAGGAATTTCCTCATTAATTCTGTTAAAATCAGAATAAGTTATAATCGCTTCTCCTCTTAACACAAGCCTACCCTTATAACTTATAGTTACAGGTATATTCTTAAACATTCTTGCATTGTTAGTTATAATTTCACCAATCTGTCCGTTGCCTCTTGTTACTGCCTTTACCAGTTCTCCATTCTCATATGTAAGAACTATAGTAAGTCCGTCAAGCTTCCACGATAAAAGTCCTTTCTGGTCTTTTAACCAGCTTCTTAAGCTTTCCCTGTCTTTAGTCTTATCAAGACTTAACATTGGTGAGTCGTGTCGTTCCTTTGGAAGTTCACTTAATACTTCATATCCAACATTTACTGTAGGGCTGTCTGAAAGCACACAGCCAGTTTCCTCTTCCAGCTTTTTAAGTTCATCATATAAAGCATCGTATTCATAATTAGACATTATTTCCTGTCCCTCTGAATAATAGCTTTTTCCTGCTTTATTAAGAAGCGCAACAAGCTCCTTAATTCTATCTAACTTTTCCATATCTTAATATTCCTCCAGATTAACACTTAAATATACATACCTATAAACCCATTGCAAAGCTTTTCTTTTCCCAGCTATAGCAGAAAATGCAGCACTCACACCTTACAGGCTGTTATAAAGCTTTTCTTTCTCTGTGCCCTCTACTACTCTGTATTCGCCGCAGGCAAGGTCACCAAGTTCAATATTCATAACCCGTATTCTTGTAAGCTTTTCAACCTTATATCCAAACTCCTGACACATTCTTCTTATCTGCCTGTTAAGCCCCTGCGTCAGTATAATTCTGAATGTATTGCTGTTTACTTTATATATTCTGCACTGTTTAGTCTTGACATTTAATTCTTTTAAATACACGCCAGCAGACATTTTATCAAGAAAATCTTTAGTTATATTTTTGTTAACTTTAACAATATATTCTTTCTCGTGTCCATTAACTGAGCGCAATATTCTGTCAGTTATTTCTCCATTATTCGTAAGAAGAATAAGTCCATCCGACTCCTTATCAAGCCTTCCTATCGGATATATTCTTTCACTGTAGCCTATATAATCGACAATATTGTTATTGCCCTGCTTATTAGTCGTTGTACATACAATGCCAACTGGCTTATTAAATGCTATAAGTATATCCTCTGGTTTATCATTGGAAATTTTACTGCCATCTATACATATAATATTATTATCATCAACCTGCTGCCCACATTCAGCAACAGCTCCGTCAACTGTTATTCTGCCTGCCTCTAAAAGCCTGTCAGCCTCACGCCTTGAACACACTCCCTTGGCACTTAAATATTTATTTATCCGCATATATATTATATATGTGCTCCTTTCAAAATTATCGCCTTCTGATTAATTAAGTCTTCCCAATTAATTAAATATTAGAAGCCATAAACTTTACTGTGCCAGAAGGATAATTTTATTCTATGTATATCCACATAATATTATGTTTTTCCAAATATTATGTGTTTTCTGCATACATTACATATTTTCTTAATATTATATATATTTATGTATTTTTCAATAAGAAAATATTATTTTATCCTTCAGGCACTCATATCATAATATCAAAAACAGACGACAAAATCAAAACATTTGCTTGTTTATAAAAAATAGTGTATTATTAATTATTATCAGCACACATAGCTCAGTTGGATAGAGCGTTCGCCTCCGGAGCGAAAGGCCGTGGGTTCGACTCCCATTGTGTGCATTTAAGAATATATTTCTTCTGTGTTTCTGTCATATTCATACACTGTATATGACAGCACTTCATCTTTAGTGACCCCTTCTGTATTAACATCTCTTACCATCGCAATCAGTTCCTCTTTATTAAACATTGTTGACTTTGGAAGGATAATAACTTCGTGGATTGATGAAGGCAGTATATACATATCACTCTCCAGCTTATCTGCAAGCTTCTTTAACACTCCATCATACATAATGCTCGCCGCACCGTTAATCCGGCTTTTATTGGTAATTACATAAAGATTACTGCACCACGGATCATCTAAGGAATATCTTCCCTCTGCTGTATCAACATATTTTATAAGCTCTGACATTTCATATATCTTTACAGGCAGAAGCTTCGGCGTATTACTAACCGCTGTCCTGTACAGCTCATCTTCTTTTATGTTCCAGTTCTTTATGTTGCTGTTATATATAAGAGCTGTTGCATTGCAATCTTCAATCTCTCCTAATATGCAGTAATATACCATTGCAAGGTCAAGTATTTTCTTGTGTGGCACAAGGCTTAACAGCTTCCTGTTAGCATTATAATTAATAAGCTTGTATACAATTTTATCTTTTATCCCCTCAAAACTCATAAGGCTCTGCGTATCAACCGACAATCTGTCTTTATTAAGATAATACAACTCCTTAATTCCAGCAAATATACTGTCTATTGATTTGCCATTAATATACTGCTCATAATAATCATTCAGATATATCGTTGGCGATATCACACTCCCCTTATTAAGTATAATAAGCCCGTCATATTCACATCCGTTATTCTTTATAACGTGTGTTATATCAACAGTCCCACCTTCTCCTGCTACAGGTTCAGCTTTCTTCATAATAACTTTCTTAAAATCCTCAAAATTCATCATAGATATAGTATTAGTTTCTTTCATTTAATATATTCCTTTCGTAAAATAATAGTTATATTCCTGCGCAGTGAATATATACATAATTGGGAATTAACCGGGCAAGACCCACGCCCACGACATACCCTTTCAGGTACAATAACAATAGATTGTATTCTATAAATGTATTACTATGAATTATCTATTGTATTATTAATAGATTATAGCTAAATGCTATGTACTCATATAAGATAACATCATATATAGTATCTGTCAATATTTTATTGGAAATGTTGTGATTTTTGTTACATTTGTACAAATAAACAAAAAAGCAGTAATCAATATGCCTAAATAATTCAGCGATGAACTTTTTGCAATCCATTTTCTGATTTAGCGCATATCAATTACTGCTTTATATTTATAAATTAGAATGAAGCAAGTACATCTAATATAAGTTCCCAAGTACGCTGTACTGATGGTACATTAAGCTTTTCATTAAATGTATGAATATCAATAATGTCTGGTCCGAATGATACACAGTCAAGTCCGTCAAGCTTATCTGCGAACATACCACACTCAACACCCGCGTGTATAGCCTGAATAACTGGTTCTTTTCCATATAATTTTTTGAAAGAATCAGACATAACCTCTCTTAGCTTTGACTCTTTCCTGTATTCCCAGGCTGGATACTTTCCTGTGATAATATACTCACCACCGAGAAGCTCAACCATACTTGTAACCTTATCTATAAGGTATTCTTTCTCGCTTTCTACTGAGCTTCTAAGAAGATAAGTAATTACAACCTTTCCGTCTTCCATTCTTACAACACCCGCATTAATTGATGTCTGTACAAGTCCTTTAATGTCGTTGCTTAATTTAACAACTCCGTCCTGAATATGTGTAAGTGCAAGTACAACCTTATTAGTAGAGCTGTAATCCATTGCCTGAACAGAAACCTTATCGCCATCACTTACTTTAATAGACATATCCTTATCTGTAACACTGTATTCATTAATTATAAGCTGTGAATACTTATTAAGCATATCTACTACACCAGCAGCATCACCGTCTTCTACAACGATAACTGCTTCTGAACGTGGTGCAATTGAATTATCCTTCTCACCACCTGAGATAGTCTTAATATTATAGTTATACTGCTTTGATAATTCAAAAAGAAGCCTGCCAAGAACAACATTTGCATTAGCTCTCTGGTATATAATATCAACACCTGAATGTCCGCTTGTTACTCCTGATACGTTTATTGTAACTTCTGTTCCTGTAACTTCTGCATTTACTGCTGGATACTTAGATGTAATAACAGCTCCACCTGCACAGCTTGATAAGAAAATACCTTCATCTTCTGAGTCGATATTAAGCATTATTCTTCCTTTAATATCTGAACAATCCATAGCCTCTGCACCAAGCATACCTACTTCTTCATCTACAGTAAATATAGCTTCAATATCTGGGTGCTTGATTGAGTCATCATCAAGAATTGCAAGTGCATATGCTACTGCTATTCCGTCATCACCACCAAGGCTTGTTCTGTCAGCCTTTATATAATCGCCGTCAATTAAAAGGTCAAGTCCTTCATTTTCCATATCTTTATCTTTGTCTGGTGTCTTAACAGCAACCATATCCATATGTCCCTGAATAATAACTGGTGCTCCTGTGCTTCCCTTAGTTGCTGGCTTTCTTATAACAACATTGAAATTCTCATCCTGTCTGTAATCAAGTCCTCTTTCCTTGGCAAAATCAACAAGGTATCTGCTTATCTTCTCAACATTACCTGAACCATGTGGAATATTACATATATCCTCGAAAAATCTAAATACATTCTTTGGCTGTATATCTTCTAATACTCTATTCATATACTTATATCTCCTAGCTTTTATTTTATCAATTTATCAGTTTAACTGATTAACGTAATTATAATACAATCAAATCAGCCGTAATTCAAGTACAATTAATTAATCATTTTCTCACCTGATAAACATTTATTAAGAATATCCGCTAATGGCTCCATAGCATTTTTAACCTCTCCAACAGTATTAGTCTGTGCTCCTGCCTCTATTAACATTGACCTTCCTCTTTTGTGAAGACAGTACCTGTATGCATTGACATATATATTTCTAAGATAACCCGGATAATAAGCCTCGCCTAATAACTGCATTTGCAGGCTCATAGCTAGATTATCGTCCCTGTAAGGATTATTAAGATACGCAATATCACCATTTACCTTACTATAGCTAAGTCCGTTAAAGAGCATAACCTTTGCCATATCTTTTCCGTCAATATTAGTAAGCAGATGTGTTGTATCAGCAACGCCATCTCTGTGCAGGTCAATAACAACCTCTATCGAAGGGTTGTCAGCAAGTATTTTCTCAATGCCATTTTCTGCGTATGTATATGCCTTGCTTCTGTCAAGCTTTCCGTCTACATAATCATACACACTCGTATCGTGTATGACATTATATCCATACTTATTGACAAGCAGCTCTGTGAGATAATCGCCAACTCCTATTATTGTTGTTGACACATCACCCTCTACTGTATCTGTAAAGCTCTCCTGTGAATGGGTATGGAAAATGAGTATCTGCGGCTTGCTGTTATCCTTGCTGATTGCAAGATTTTTCTCTATGAACTCTGCTGGCCGCAGTATACTGTCAGTTAAGTCCGTAATTGATGTGACTGTATAAAAATGGCTTCTCACAAAATTATAATCTGTAAGCTGAGATTTATCATATACCGCACCACTCACTGCATTTCTTGAAATAGCATTTTGTATGTCCGATTTATTCAATTGTTGGCCGTTATTGGCATTACCATTCTTCGTAATATTTCCTGCAATTATGCTCTCCTGTGGCTGGGTATCACCAACATTGCCTGCATTATTATCTGTCTCATTTTTTATACCGCTATTGCCTTCACTATTGTTAAGGTCATTTTCCAAATCACCAGTTCCAGCAGTAATATTTATAACGCCTCCTGCATCATTGTCTGCAAGCTTTATATAATCATCATTCTTGTTATTAATCACAGCATTGACAGGCACAACATTATTAACCAGCTGTGCCCATATATTATTATCCAGCGACTGTGGCTTGTCATAAGACAGCATTGCGGGCGACATAAGCCTTAAACAGCCACTAATAAATGTGTCCTCTATAAATGCTGTTATCTTCATATTCTTACCTATAAGTGCCAATACAATTACAATAATCACAATTGACAATAATGATGACAGCCTGTGCTTACGCTCCATGCTAATCCTCCATTCTTGTATACAACTTTAATGTACTTTCATATCGAATTTATATCTGATATTTAATTGTATTAACACTTGTTAAGAATATTACCTATTTTATTTTCCAACATTTATTACGGACAATATTATTTTTATCAATATTAATTTTACTGTCCACTCAAATATTCCAGCCTACTCCAAGTTATTTATAGCTGAAGATATTATCGCACTTATATTTTTAATGTCCTGATCTATCGCTTTAGGTGTGACATACATATCCTTCATATTATTGTCTATTCCTGAAAAAAATGCCGCTATCTCATCAGCACTGCAATCGCTTATAAGCGGGCTTACAAGGTCTGTTACTATTGTTAAAGCGTCAATTACTGTTGGAACTCCGATTGCAAGAACCGGTATTCCTATATTCTCATAATTAATTCCAACTCTGTGATTGCCAACTCCCGATCCCGGATTAATGCCCCTGTCCGACAACTGTATTGTAGTATTAAGTCTTTCTATATTTCTTGCCGCTAGCGCATCTATTGCAATAATAACTGACGGCTTTATCTGCTTTGCAATTCCCTTAATTATATCCGCCGTTTCCATACCTGTATCCCCCATAACTCCCGGTATTATTGAACATACACACAGCCCCGTATCATCTTTATCAATATGTCCATTAATATACAGGTTCTTTACAACAAGAGGTCCGAGCGAGTCCGATGTAATATCCCTGTTGCCAAGTCCTGCTACCAAAAGACTTATGTGTCTTTGAGAGCTTATATTTTTCTCACTTGAAAATGGTATTTTATTATCTTCCCTGCTATCCTTCCCGTTATCTTTAACTTTTTTATTTTTTAATAGCTCATCTATAAGTCCGCTGATATAATTTTTTAGAATTTCTGTGACATTATTATTATAATCTTCATTCATCTCATTTATCTTTCTTGCCTCTATCGTTATATAAGTGCCCATCGGCTTTCCAATCATTCTCTCGCCTGCTTTATTAGTAACCTTCAGGCTTGTAACTTCTATCCCTGTATCCTTATCTTTATGCTGGTTTACAATAATGCCTTTTAACCTGCCGGCTTTTCTTGAAATCTCCTCATTTAATTCTACTGCAAGGTCTGTTCTAATATTATTCTGCATATCTTTAACTCCCATAAAATATTGTATACATATTTAATTCCATACTTTATATGATATATGGGTCAAAATGTATTTTGCCCACTGACTTACGACCCCTTACATCATTATTTTTATACGAAAAATCTCCTATATATTGATTTTTCATATCTTATTATTTATAATGTGCAGGAATATTTATTTAATAATAAATATTTTTGTAAATTAATGGTTGACATTATGGACTTTCTACTATAAGATATATGAGTATGTTTACATTAGATCGTCCGTGTCCGGCTTTAATGCGAAACAGATAACTAAGATTATATTAATATTTGGAGGTGTACGGATTGGCTAACATTAAATCTGCTAAGAAGAGAGTAATCACAAGTCAGGTAAGAGCTGATAGAAACAAGGCAATAAAGTCTAAGGTTAAGACTTATATCAAGAAGGTAGACGCTGCTGTTGCTGCTGGTGACAAGGCTGCTGCTGAAGCTGCTCTTCCTGTTGCTATAGCTGAGATATCTAAGGCTGCTTCTAAGGGAATCTTCCACAAGAACACAGCTGCTAGAAAAGTATCTCGTATTACTAAAGCTGTTAACACTTTAGCTTAATTATTTTATTTAACATAAAAGACTGGTGCATACCCTCGCACCAGTCTTTTTTATGTAATAGAAAATTCTGATAGAATTTCCTATTACATAAAAGGCACTATGTGCCGATAATGCGCACTTGCACGAAGATGCAGGTTGTCGCAAGCGACCGTGCTCGGCGCAAGAATGTGCTTTGCACATTCTTGCTATATAATAATAGGAAATCCCGACAGGATTTCCTATTATATTTTACGCTGAATATTTAATTATTATAAGCTCTATTCCAAGCTTGTCCTGTAATCTTCCCTGCTTTACACGTTCTTCTATATCTGCACATTCATTTAGTATGTCTTTAACTGTATCTGCTGTGAAATATTTTGCCTGTGAAAGATATTTACCAGCAACAAATGGCGCAACCTTTATAGCCGAAGCTATCTCTTTGCTTGAAAGTCCCCTTGCTGCAAGCTCCTTTGCCTGTAATATTCCATTAAACTGCCTTACTATAAGATATAGTATTCTCATCGGAGGCTCTTTTAATGCAAGCAGGTCATAATAAAGCGAAAGTGCTTTTTCTTTATTCTTATTGGCAACTGCCTCAAGCATATCAAATATATGGCTTACAGTCTGTGTTGAACATACCGCCTCAACATCCTGCGGCATAACTGTCTTTGTATCAATGCAATAGCTTATAAGCTTGTCTATCTCATTTCTTATAAGCTCCATACTTGCGCCTGTCTTATCAAGAAGAAGCTCACACGCCGCCTCACTTATTTTATAATCATTGGAAGCCATTATTCCTGCTATCCACCTTTTAAGCGTTGCTGGGGTCTGATACTGCATTTCACATACATACCCATTAGAACTTACAGCCTTATATACTTTATTTCTCTTATCAACGTCTTTTTCTATAAATATTAATATAAGATAATCAGGCAGTTCTTTAATATAGTCTGCCATTTTATCATTAGCCGTCTTAAAATACCCGCTGTCACTTACTATAACAAGTCGCCTTTCGCTGAAAAATGGTATTGTCTCACATATAGCAATTACATCTTCAGGCTTTGTATTATCTCCTTCAAAATAACTATAATTAATAGTATCATCACCTATTATCGCCTGTTTCATTCTATCCTTATACTGCTTTTTAAGGTATTCTTCCTCACCATATATAAGATATACTTTCTGATATTCACCTTTTTTAATATTGTCATTTAAAGTTTTCATAAATGTAATTGTACCATTTATACTGCATTATTGTAAATATTGATGAATATTCATTTACGCCATATTATTATAAATATCAATATGCTCCTTTCATACTGCGTTATTGCAAATACTGATGAACACTCATTTTGTATCCGTCTGTTTTTATTGTTATCTCTCCTGATGTATTCGTAACATATACCTTGCAGTTATTGTCCTCTAATCTCTCAAGTGTTTCACTATGTGGATGTCCGTATCTGTTATTAATACCGCACGAAATAAGCGCATACTGGGGCTTAATTGTCTTAAGAAGCTTATTACTTGTAGCATATTTAGAACCGTGGTGTCCCACCTTTAGAACTGTTATATCCGAAAGCTCATCTTTAACATTTACATTATCCGCGCTCTCCTTATTAATATCATTAATAAGGCAGTTCTCTGCCCTGCTTTCCGCATCACCCGTCATAAGCATTGAGAATTCTTTATAACTTATGCAATAAACCGCAGAACAATCATTACTATCCTCATAGTCATAACCAGCACAGGGATGTATGCATTTAATATCCAAATCTCCCACTGTAAATGTATCTCCTCTTACGGCATAACATACATTTATGCCAGCTTTATCAGCCATATCCACAAGCTTCATATATGCCTCTATGTTCTCTTTGCCTTTAATATCCGGCATAACAATGCTCCCAATAGAAAATGTATCATCACACATATTAATAAGCTCCATAACCGCACTTATATGGTCATTATCAGTATGGCTTATAAAAATGCAGTCTATATATTTACAGCCCATTGCCCTCAATGCTGGATACACCTGGTACTGCCCTGCATTTTTAATATCCGTGCTTCCGCCGTCAAACAAAAAATTATGCCTGCCCGAAGCACTTACATATATACTGTCGCCCTGCCCTACATCTAACATATTAATCTGTAATCCGTTATAAGGCTTGTAGCGCATATTAAGAACCAATACAACCAGCATAACAGCAATAATGCAGTTAATCGCTTTATTTACCAGACTATACATCTTACAATAATTCTTAAAGTTATATTTAAAGGACGGCTTGTTTATAATGATAAATATTATCAGTAACATACTGTATACTACAATTACTCCTGCTGGAGGCTGTCCTGTTATTATTCTGAACTGCCCCAATCCTGAATTACGCTCGCACACAAAATCATAGAAATTAAGAACATAACCGCCTGCCCCAGCCGTAAAATACGCAAGCTTAAGCGATATAAAGCCAGCAAATGCTGTGATAATTCCCGTTATCATCACTACTGGCATAAGTGGTATTACAATGCAGTTAATAAAAACACTTGTTACGAATACCGAATTATAACTATAAAGTACTGCTGGAAGTGTCATTAATGTAACCGAGGTACTGCACAATACTGCATTAGCAATATATACTATCAGCTTTCTTATTATTTTACCATCATTATCCGTCCTGCTGTTCAGGCGACACATCACTTTATATATAGACTTTATGTTTTTTACACTTTTTATGTTATCCATAAACCAGACATTATTAATGGCTTTTTCATCAAGCATTAATACAGGATATAACTGCGATATACCTATAATCGCCAGAAATGACATTATATACGACATACTATAGACTGCATATGGATTACGTCCAAGCATTAATATTGAAGCAGCTGACAGCCCTGTGAGAATATCAAATGTCCTGCCATGTACATCTGCAATTATAATAAGCACCAGCATACATACCGCCCTTTTGGCAGATACCGTTTCTCCCGTCATAATAAGGTACATTATAATAACCGCAATTGATATTACAGAAGCTTTTATTATCCCTATATATTTTCTTATAAGCTTATATACAGCCATACCTACTAGAGATATGTGCAGGCCCGTCTGGGGTTTTACCCTGTATAAAATAGATGGCATTACTTCATATATAAAAGGATTTTTCCTTACCCCCAAACCTAGCAATCGTAGGGGGATACAAGTATCCCCCGTCTAACCCTCGAAATCACTATATTTTCTAACTTTTTGGAAGTGGTATCGTCTCTCAAAATATGCTAAAAAGATACCCAGATATGTTGGTTGATGTGAATTTGTCGTTACAATGCTATCAGAACATTTTGGACTATCTATGAATTATTTGTAACAAAAAATAGCACGGCTGTCAATTCATAAGCCATACTATTTTTTGATAATCTACTTACTATTTATTTTCATATCTTTCGCACAAGCTCATACAAGCCTTAAATTTCAAAAGAATTCTATTGAAATCTTCCTCCGAATAAGCCCCTTTTCCATATGGAGTTGCTTCAAACAATTGACTTTCTCGTTCTTTCACACGTTTGCAAATACTGTCAAAAGCAAAAAACAAACTCATTTGCGAATATTGAAAAACCTTAAACCAGCCTTCCTTATTTGATTTTCCAAATCAAATACAAATACCTGATCTGTTGGGTATCCCTCGGCAGCTTGTCTTCTATATAATTTTGTTGTACTAATATCCGAATGTTCAAATTTACTGCCTTCATTATATAAGGTAATATACATTCCAAATAAAATCGGATCCTGTTTGGCCAGTTCTGCAATGCTCTTTGGACTTTCTCCCAGATTCTCCCTTTTCAATATTTTTCGAATTTCCTTGCTGCCTCTATTTAGTTTAGTAATTGTTTCTTCGCCTTTGAATCTCTCATCTAATGTATCACCAAAATCCCGTATCATTTTTTTCAGATTTTGATTTGACCTGAGTTGGTTAATATCTGGTTGATAGAAAAATTCTTTGAGTCTTGTATTATCTCCTTCTTCAGCTTCGCATAAATACTTTATCCATAAAGTATTATTAAACTGGCTTCTTGCCAAAAGGTAAGCTTCCTGTTCCATTCCGTTTTCCAAAAGCAAAATGCAACTATCGCACAAATTCACCTGTTTAGCCATCAAAGAAAGCACTTCTCTATACCAAGAATACTCATCTATCAAAATGATAGGCTGTCCTTCTTTAATTACATATTTAGCAATATCTTCCGTAATCTCTTTTAACAAATCCGTTAGTTCTGGTGCATGACTTCCATTCATATCCGCATACCTCCATTCCATTTTAAATCAGCAGTTTCTTTTTATATATTGTACCAAAAATGGTGTGACTATCCAATCACAGCCACACCATTTTTGCATTCCTTTATTGGTTATTTTCTTTCTTTGCAAAGAATGCCCCATAATTAAACATCTTCATGCTCTGGTATCTGCCCATGTCCAGCAGATTGTTTATTATGATTTCCACGTCCCTGTCCTCACCGGACTGCTCATGCAGTCTCTGGCATGTCCTTCCATAGGCTGCAAGCATTTCACTGTAGAGTTTTTCACAGTATCTGCCTTCTTCAAATTCATTCTCTACCACACTGCTTTCCTCACAATCAAATTTATCCAGATCATAATGTCCGTTCATCAGATCGTAGATCATTGTTCTGAATTCCTCATCCTGTACTCTCATATACATCCTCATCACTTTCCGTGGTCACCGGAATGCATAGAAAAAGGGAAGCCAGTCTTGTCAGATACAATCAAACTGCTTCCCCTTACTTCTTCAGCGTCCTTACGAAGTTCATCAGTATTCTGCGTTCATCCGCATTTAAGTCATCCCATATCTCCAATAATTCACCTTGCTCATCCGTCAGGTCAGGCCGCATACCATCTCCGGCAAAGAACTGTGCGATTGAAATTCCGAATGCATCACAGATTCTTTCCAGGGTCGGTACTGTAGGTATGCTCTTCTTATTCATTATATTTGCCAACGCTGTCTGCGACATATCCGTGAGCTGTGCAAGTCTGTATTTGGAGACTTTATGCTTGCTGCATAATTCTTTTACCCTCTTTGGTATGTACTCCTCTGTACGCAAGTAAATTACACCTCTCTTCTATCTGTACGATATACATATTGTAACCGTTACGCAGAAGAATTATTAGAACCATATCTCTTTCGTAATTTACTCTAGTACAATGGAGTATCTGGGTAAAAAAATATGAACGGCAGATTTATGCAGTTCAGTTTTGTATCATGACAGAACCTTGATTTTCCTTGTTTCCATCATTCTTATATCGTCTTGTTCCAGTTATAAGCATACCATCTGCATCAGTATCCTTCAATAAAAATCGTTCGACATATTTCGCACTTTCCCATCCCCCTGTTTTCCTTTTACTCCATTACGCTTTATTAAATTACACAACTTTTTTGCACCCGTTGATGGATAATTTACCTTGCGTAAGAAAAAGAAAACAGGAGGTACAATCTATGAATCAGACGCAGACATCTGTCAACCACAGGCAGATAGGATACCGTATCAAGGAAGTAAGGGAGCAGAATCATATTTCACAGGCACAGCTTGCGGAAATGACCGACCTTTCCGTCTCCTACATAAGCCACATTGAAAATGCAAAAAGGAAAGCAAGCCTGGAATCCATCATCCGTATCGTGAATGCCCTCGGCATTACCGTGGATGAACTGCTTGCCGGAGTACAGATGAACAATCCGGCAGCATACCAGACAGACATCGATATGCTCATGGAAGACTGCTCGGAAAATGAGAAAAGATTCATCTATGAACTTATAAAGGCAAGCCTTGAAACCATGCACAAAAATGGCTGGGAGCTTGCTTCCAGTGACAGGCACAGATAAAGGCACACTATTTTCACACAAATAAATTTTCTTTGAAATAGACTATAGGGATATGGCTGTCCGTATAGTCTATTTTATTTCAGCATGAAAATTTTATAATAAAATCCAGCACAGAAATAAAGGTGGTAAATCATGAACGAAAACGAGCAGAAAGCCGGCTCAGTTGCCGACCAGAAAAGTAAGATAAGGGAACGTTATAAAGGCATCAACCCGGATGAACTTGACGTGATCCCTGCCCTTCCGCAGGAAGATATATTTGCAGTGGAAAACGAACAGCGTGTTGCCGTATATGCAAGGGTGTCAACGGATGACCCGAGACAGACATCCTCATATGAACTGCAGAAGAACCATTACCATGATGTCATCAGTAAGAGTCCGAACTGGAAACTGGTGCAGATCTATGCGGATGAAGGCATCTCCGGCACCTCACTCCAGCACCGTGACCAGTTCAAGCTGATGATCGAAGACTGCAAAAAAGGTCAGATAGATCTTATCGTGACCAAGAGCGTATCACGTTTTGCCAGGAATGTTGTGGACTGCATCGGCTATGTCAGGGAGCTTCTCGCACTCCCCCATCCTGTCGGTGTTTTCTTTGAAACGGAAAGGCTCAACACCTTTGACCCCAAAAGTGAGATGGTGCTTTCCTTCATGGCCACACTTGCACAGGAAGAAAGCCATACCAAGAGCGAGATCATGAATGCATCCATTGAGATGCGTTTCCGCAGGGGGATCTTCCTTACACCGACACTCCTCGGATATGACCATGATGAAGACGGAAACCTCATCATTAATGAAGGGGAAGCAAAGATCGTAAAACTCATATTTATGATGTACTTAAACGGATGCACCTGTCAGGAGATTGCCGATACCCTGACGGAACTCGGCTGCGAGACCAAAAAGGGAAACACCGTATGGTCTCCCGGTTCCATCCTTCAGATACTGCAGAACGAAAGGCACTGCGGTGATGTCCTTGCACATAAGACCTACACTCCGAATTACCTCAACCACAAATCAAAGAAGAATATGCAGAACCGCCCACAGTACCGGAAGCGCGACCATCACGAAGCCATCATATCAAGGGATGACTTTATTGCGGTCCAGAGGCTGATCAGCAATGCCAAGTATGGGAACAAAGGGATCCTTCCGCAGCTGAAGGTCATTCCGGGAGGTGTCCTGAAAGGGTTTGTATCCATCAACCCCAGATGGGCGGGATTTAAGGAAACGGATTACATGAATGCTTCTTCCAGTGTTTATGACGGCACGGAACAGTCCGGCCCGTCTTCCGGTCATGTGGAAGTAAAATCCGGTGAATTTGACCTGCGCGGATATGAGATCGCACGCTCACAGTTTTTTGACAGCACGGACCGTATCACGGTCACATTCAGTCAGGGAGACATCCGCTTTTCCGCTCCTGCCGTCCGTAAACTTGACAGCACGCTTGTGGAACTGCTCATACATCCAAAGAAACTGGTCTTTGCCGTAAGGAATGCAGGTAAAGACTGCCGGAATGCCATGCAGTGGTCTAAAAAGAAAAGCGGGGTGAGTTTTCCAAGGGGAATCAGCGGAACTGCTTTTCTCCCTACCCTCTACTCCCTTCTCGGTTGGAAGGATGACTGCCGTTACCGCATTACCGGAATAAAACGGGGCAAGGGGAATGATGCCATTCTGCTGTTCAATCTGACAGAACCGGAAATATTCATACCAAATGACACCGTAAATTCGCTTCCGGAATCCGATACTTCCGTAAAGCCTTTTACTGACAGCAACCGCAGAAATGTCCGTGCTTATCCACCGGACTGGGCAGATACATTCGGCAGCAACTACTACAGCCATGCACAGGCACAGGAGCTTGCCGGATTTGGAAAAGGCATGACTCCTGATATTTCCCATGCATCCGTCATATATAAAGACAATGACATACAGGTCACCAGCAAAGATGACATAGAGAGAAATATCGAACAGATCATGTCCGATATGAAGGAGAACACAGATGAACACACAGACGAACAATGAAAGAAACACCATTCCCGTTGTGGAAGATGATGCATTCAGTTATGACGGCTATCAGGTAGTCCGTGGAGAATTTTTCGCCCATACCTACGAACCGTCCTTTACATTTAATTCCAACAAAGTATCAGTAAATACCGCCTGTATCAAGAAACTGCCTGATACGGACTTTGTTCAGATACTTGTTAACCCGGACGAGAAAAAACTGGCAGTACGTCCATGCCAGGAAGATGAGAAAGATTCCTTCCGGTGGTGCTCCGCAACATCAAAGCGGTCACCAAGACAGATCACATGCCGTATCTTTTTTGCAAAAGTTGTATCCCTTATGGGATGGAATTCTGCATACCGATATAAGCTACTCGGCAAACTTATCAGATCAGATAATGAGCTGCTGTTTGTTTTTGACCTCACCACTCCGGAGATCTTTGTACGCTCTGAAAAGGAAGATGGGAAAATAAAGACATCCCGCACCCCAAGTTATCCTGAGGAATGGCAGAACCAGTTCGGTGTGCCTGTGGAAGAACACCAGAGCAGTCTTCAGATCAATATGTTTGATGGCTATGCGGTATTCGGCATTTCCGAGAACAATAATACTTCCACACCGGAAGAAAACCCAGAACATCCAGAAAAGGAGGAACAACACTATGAACAGACAAACCTCTTTGAAGCCGATCCTTTGCATTGACTTAAAGAAAAACAGGATACGCATACATAAACTCACGCTCCATATGCTCGGTGACCCTGAATATATCCAGCTCCTAGTAAATCCCAAAAGCAGCATGATTGCCGTAAGGAAAAGCGTCCGCAGGGATTATCTGGCACACCGTGTGCGCTCCTGTGGCTCTGACAGCCACTACTGCTGCGAATTATACAGTACGGAGCTTCTGCATGCCCTTCGTGTTACAAACGTAAATCTGGCAGACAACCAAAGCTACCGTATCTATGGTGCATTGAATTCAAAAGAATGCCTTGCCAGCTTTTCCATGAATGACTGTGTGCTCGTAGATGATACGGCAAGAACGGAGGAAGTACTATGAATGACATACCAATGCCGGAACTTGTAAAAGACCCGGAATTTACAGGCCTTATCCAGCCAAGGGACACACAATACATGGAAGAACTCGAAGAGGATATTTTTGACCACGGATGTACCGAACCTGTATGTATATGGAACAATATCATCATAGACGGGCATCTCCGCTATGATCTTTGCAAGAGATGGGATATACACTTCACCTTAAGACGCATCCTGTTTGAAAACCGTGATGAAGCGGTCTCCTTTATCTGCCATGAACAGTTAAAACGTACCGACCTTACAGGTGAATATAAGAAATATCTGATTGGCAGAATGTTCCGTGCCGAAATGAATACAGCCGTTGGAAAGTTCCTTAAAGAACACCCGGATAAGTCAGCAAATTCCGATGGGCAGGTCTCTCAGAAATATGTACGCAAGACGGATGTCGCAACTGTTATAGGGAATGAATACAATTTTGGTTTCTCCACTGTGACAAAATACGATATCTATGCCCGTGCGGTCGATGACCTGAAACGGAAAAGTCCTGAGATTGCACAGAAGATACTGACGGGAAAACTCCGTGTCTCCCACGAAAACATCATAGAGCTTTCCCGTCTTCCAATCGAGGATATAAACGGACTGAAACGTCTGCTGGACAGCGGTTCTATCGACCGCATCGG
>JBNMLJ010000044.1:0-21517 GCA_050874785.1 Lachnospira sp. | reverse complement strand
ATTTCTTGCAAGAACCTTACTTCTTACAATGTTGAGTTCCCTTGGGGCATCTATTAAAAGATGAATGTTCCCTTCTGAGCCTCCTGAATAGATAACCCTTACGTCATCACCAATGTTGATGTACTCGCCGGGTTTGATTGTGAGCTTAAGCACATTAACCTCCTTGTCTATGAATAGTCGCAGCTGATTGGACTATTCACATTTACTTCCTTGTTGATGCAACATTTTATATTAAAATGTTGCATTGATATATTGGAGGTATTGATTATTGAGTACAGCACAACCTATAAGAAGTAATGATGAATTAAATTTGTTTAAGGAATTTTATTTGAACAATAGACCAAATGTCAGAAACTATGCATTGATATGTATTGGATTGAATTCTGCGTTGAGAATTAGTGATGTTTTGCAGTTAAGATGGGAAGATGTGTATGATTTTGAAAATGAACATTTTCTTAAACATATAATAATAATAGAGAAAAAGACTAATAAAGAGACCAGGATAGCAATTAATGACAATATGAAGCAGGGACTTGGTATGTATATGCAGAGCTTATATAATATAAGAAGATGTGATTATATATTTAATGGACAGAAAAAAGGCAATCCATTGAGCCGTTCGCAGGCATTTAGAATTATTAAGAAAGCCGCTAATGAACTCCATATGGAAAGCGGGATAAGCTGTCATTCTATGAGAAAGACTTTTGGGTATTATGCCTGGAAATGTGGTACTCCACCAGCAATATTAATGGATATATACAATCATTCTTCTTATGAAATAACAAGGAGATACTTAGGAATTAAGCAGGATGATAAAGACTCAGTGTTTTTAAATATCAATTTATAATGTTAATAATAATTTATATTAAATTAAATTGGTAAACTGGGTAAAGTTTTGTGAATTGGTGACGATATATAAAATGTAAATAAGAATAGAATAATAAATTTTAATGCAACATTTTAATATAAAATGTTGCATTTTGTTTATTATAAGACATATTATATGACAGCAATAAGTTAATTAGTCATTAATTAAAGCTGAAATTAATAAAAATAGAAAAACTAATTCATATTTATTATACGAAATTAGTTTTTCTATTTTTTGTATCTAATATTATATTATTTTATATCATTACTCCAGATTTCTCCTTGCTCTTGTTAACCGTAGCATTAAGCTTTCTGCAAGGTATGGCAACGACAAGTCCGATAAATAAGCATATACCTACATATATTAATAACGCAATAATACATTTCCAGTAATACCAGCTATATGTTCCGCCGACACATTCCCTGAGGGCATCCATAGCGTAGGTGAATGGAAGGTATTTGTATATTGCCTGATATACAGTTGGAAGACACTGTATTGGGAATGTACCACCAGCACCGGCAACCTGAATAACCATAATAACTACGGCGGCGGCTTCACCGACATTTTCAAAGGCAACGGTAAGTGAATATGTAATCATCGTAAATACAAATGAAGTAAATGATGCCGCAAACCAGAACTTAAATGGGTGCAGGCATTGTATTCCGATAAAGAATAAATCACCAAGTGTTATAAGTAATGCCTGTGCCTGTCCTATAAGGAAAAATGTTAAATATCTTCCAAAGAAAGCCTGGACTGATGTAATATTGTATCCGCCGAATGGATGAACTTTTACGTGAATAATGGCAACCAATATTAATGCACCAACCCATATTGATAATACTGAGTAGAATGGTGACATAGCTGAACCATAATTCTCAATTGGATACAGGTCAACTGTTCCGATAGTAACAGGAGCAGATATGAATGATGCAAGTTCTTCTGTATTAAATGCAACGGCAGTCTGTAATAATGAATATGTACCACTGTTCTTAAAATCAACAAGCTTGGTTATTGAGTCGGATAACTGGCTCTCAAGGTTATGCACAAGCTCTAAAGTGTTAGTTATAGAACTGCCCATCTGGCTTATTGAATTATCAAAATCTGCAACATTGTATCCCATATCATCATATATTTCAGATACAGAATTCATATATCCCTGAATTGTATTAATATCGTTGGCAATATTAGCAAATATTGTTGAGTCTATAAGATTGCTCTTTCCTATAGTATTATTCAATTCATTAAGAATTGCTTTTTCACTGTCGAATTTCACTGATAAATCTGGTGATATAGCTGCCGCAGTATCAGATGTTGACTGTGCTGTGCTTATTATATTGGAAACGGCAGTAAGCACGCTGTCAAATGTAGACACCTGGGTATTAACAACCTGTAATTTGGCTATTAATATATCTAATATTGAATTACCGCTTACATTTTCTTTATTAATAGTATTACCATCAGAGTCTTTAATTGCACCTATGTTATCAGCAATATCGGCAGATTTCATTATAGCTTCTGTAAGTGAGCTTATAAATGTAGCATTAACCTGCTGTTGTACTGCTGTCTTGGCTTTGTCTGTTATCTTAGGGGCAATAGCATTTTTCTTCTGGTTAGTATAATAGATAATCTCTGGATGTGTCATATTATCAGCTAAGAAGCTTACCATATCACGGGAGAAATCTTCTGGCATTATCAGTGCCGCATAGTAATCTCCAGCCCACACGCCCTCAATGGCTTCATCAGACGTGTCAGTGAATACCCAGCCGATTGTATCGTTGGTTTTAAGCGCTTCTATAATATTGGTACTTATATTTACATTCATACCAGAAATATCAATACCGGTATCATCATATGCTACGGCAACTTTTATGTTAGATGTTGAGTCAGAACCATAAGGGTCCCAGTTGGATAAAATGTTAAACCACGCATATAATGATGGAAGAACGGAAAGTCCCATTACAACGACTAAAGCTACAACATTTCGTCCGATTCTTTTCCAGTCGTTAGCAAATACTCGAAATATATTTTTCATATTATTCTTCTGAACCTCCATTCTTGATATAATTCTTGGTAATATCTGATATTGCTTTTGCTGTATCAATAAGCGAATCGTCATACTCATTACCAACAATATCTTTAAGATTTTCAGTCATATTATAATCTTTATATTCGATGGCAATGAGATACCCGCTTATAATAAATAAAGAAGCAATCCACATTACAAGGAATATAACTTTAGAACTGTTTACAGCAAACAAGAGAATAAGGAATATAATTGGAATTACTACCATTGCGATTATTCCGTATTTAATTCTGTCTTTGTTACGTTTGTGTTCTCTATTATAATAGTCTTTAATCATATCTACTGATTTCTCAGCAGTATCTATATCTACAGATGTTTCATCTTTAATATCAGACATAAACTCCTCCTCATTCATCAATTAATCTACATAAGTTTAGTATCGTGCATACGATGGTGCATATAATGATTGAGCTTCATAAATGGCTTTCTTAGGAAAAGACCAAGGAATAAAGTGCCTATAACAAATAACATAAGCTGTCCCATAAGTATGAAGTAATCATATCTGTAGAAACCACTTACACATTCTCTTATGGCATTAATTGCATAAGGGAATGGGAAATATATATACACATTTCTAAAGAATGATGGTAACAGTTCAATAGGATATGTACCACTTGAACCGGCAATCTGTATAACTACAAGAACAACGGCTAAAGCTTTACCGATATCACCAAATGAAAGTGTAAGTGTATATATAAGTAATGTAAATGCGAAGCTTACAATTGATGCGGTTAGCATAAATATTCCTGGATGCATACAATATATTTTAAGTAAATATATATCACCAAGAACTGTTATAACTGCCTGAATCTGTCCCATAAGCCAGAATATTAAATATCGTCCGAAGTATTTCTGTGTTAAAGTAGCATTTTTGAATTCTTCCCTGTCATCAGGTGATGTCTTAATAAGTGCAGTAAGAAGAAGTCCTCCAACCCATAAAGCAAGAGTTGTATAGAAAGGTGCTACTGCTGTTCCGTAATTAACGGCTTCGTATACATTTTCAGTTGTAACCTTAACAGGTGATGAGAAGAATTCGCCATATTCAGATGAATCCTTGTCAAGAAGCTTCTGCATAAGCTCGTATTTTCCATCATCTTTTAATGCAGCAAGCTCTGTATTGGCTTTATCTAAAGTATTTTGTACATTGCCGATAAGTTCATCCATAGTATCTAATGTGAAATTAACATTAGATAGTGTACTGTCTACGCCATTAATAATCGTACTTACAGCAGAAAGGCTGTCAGAAGCAGATACAAGTGAGTCGTAGATAGAGCTGATTGAAGTCTTAAATAACTCGCCTGATTTGCCAACTGAATCGTTAATGCTTGATGTAAGTATACTATTAAGTGAATTAATAGAGTTCTCACACTGTACAAGCGCATCATCCATATATGTAAATATGTTAGCAGGGTCAGCCTTAGAGTCTGTGTACCACTGTGTAAATGTTGTCATAGTCTGTGCGGCAGTCTTAAGCAGTGCAGGCATAAGGTCAAGTGAACTTATAAGACTGTCATATAAGAACTGGTTATTACCGCCATTATCATTATCAATATCTTTGAAATGCTCTAGTATTGGTTTAAGGCTGTTGTTAAATTCATTATTAGCATTAACAACTTCGTTCATTAAGTTGTTAAGCTCACCAAGCTGTTTTATAATATCAAGCTTGGTAACAAGTGTATTATTATTCTTATAATCTGTAATCTTTACGCGTAATGTTTCAATTTTGCCAGTGAGCTTAGTGTTAATATCAGTTAATCTGGTAAGAGAAGCACTGATATTGGCAGTATAAGCATCAATTGCACTGTTAGCTGTATTCTTTGAAGCTTCGATATTTTCTTCTGATATATTGCTCTGCATATCAGCTACAAGTGCATCTGTCTTTTTAAGAGTATCTGAAAGGCTGTCATTGCTTGCATTAAACATACTGATTGAAGCATTGTATTCAGATAAGTTATTGCTTATATCTGTTAATTTATCTGATATATCAGATAATACATTAGTCTTTGTAAGAGAAGCCGCATCAGTTGAATTAAGAATTGTAACTACAACCGTCTCAATAAATGTCTCGTTAATAGTTTCCTGTAAAGTAGACATACCAGATTGTGTAATCTTGCTGGCAATAGCGTTCTTCTTAGCATTCTCATAATATGTAACAGAAGGAGTTTCCATATTATCATTAAGGAAATTAATCATTGAACGGCTGAAATTATCGCCGATTACTATTGCGGCGTAGTACTTGCCGCTTTTAACTCCGTCAATTGTGCTGTCCATATCTTTAGTAAATGTCCAGCCAAGTTTATCATTTTCTTTGAGGTTATCAATAATACTATCACCCATATTCTGATATTTCCCGTCCATATCAAAACCAGTATCCTCAGAATATACGGCAATCTTAATTGAAGCTGTATTAGCATATGGGTCCCAGTTAGAATAAATATTAAACCACGCATATAATGATGGAATAATACATAAACCGATGGCAATAATAAGCGCAAATATATTGCGGCATATGCCACGCAAATCTTTTATAAAAATACGCAAAATTGTACTCATATTTAATCTCCATTTACTATAATTTGACATTTAATTATATCACTAGATATTAGGACACACAAGCTTCATAATTTTAAAAATTCTATAAAAACCGCTTAAATTTAATAAAGACTCTGGACATTATTGCTATAGTAATGTCCAGAGCCGCTTAATTATGACATATAAGTATATATTTTTATAAAATATCAAAAATATTAAATTATCAAGCAGTCAGATTATTTATCAGCAGAAGCTATTCTTCTTATGAGATAACTTACTCCTTGAAATATTTATCTTATGAAGTTGGTCTTAGCTTCTCTTTCTGTAGCAGGAAGTGCAACACTTGCATTTTTACCAGCTTCAATACACTTTAACATCCAAGCCATATTATGAGCTACGTTACGCATTGTCTGTAAGCCTTCTAAATCCAGAACGGCTTCGTTTTCGTTGCGGCCATATACGTTATTCCAGTATGTAGAGCTTACAACTGGCATCTGTGATATTCCGTAATACTTATTTAATACGTCAAATGAAGCAACTGTTCCACCACGTCTTGCAACAGCTACGCTTGCTGCTGGCTTAAAAGCAAAGGCTTTAGAACTTGAATAAAATACTCTGTCAAGGAAAGAGAGAATTCTTCCACTTGGGTGTGCGTAATATACAGGTGTTCCAAATACAAACGCATCAGCTTCCTTTGCCTTGGCAATGAATTCATTAACCTTGTCCTTAGTATATGCACAACCGTCTGGTGTACACTGGTTACAGCCAATACAATCTCTTACTGCATCTGCACCAATCTGGAATATTTCATAGTCAATTCCTTCATTATTAAGGGTCTTTCCAATCTCGTTAAGTGCTGTAAATGTAGTTCCATTGATATGTGAACTTCCGTTTAACATTAATACTTTCATTATCATATGCCTCCTGATTAATTATCTTTAATTTGTTTAAATAAGTGTATCTATTTTAAGCTTAAAAAGAAAATTTCTCAATACCTTGCATAATATATTTCATTAATATACTATTATATGGTGTGAAAATTGTTAATTATTATGAAAATATTGATTGGTGTTTAAAGGGAGCGTTATTAATTTATGAAGAATTTAAAAGGAACTTTTATATTATTGCTTGCCGCATTTATATGGGGTACGGCATTTGTTGCACAGACGAGTGCTGGCGATAATATCGGAGCGTTTACATTTAATGCCTGTAGGAATATTATCGGGGCATTATTTTTGTTTATTGTTATTGCGGTATTAGATAAGAAAAAATATTCTGACAGAGATGACAATCTATGTGGGAATGATGACATTATAAATAAGAAGAATTACATTATTAATGCGAAGAAATGGCCTGTAAAAGAGGGAGTTATATGTGGAATTGTACTTTGCATAGCGATGAATTTACAGCAGATAGGAATTAATACATATCCCGATGGAGTTGCTGTATCAGGACGAGCCGGATTTCTTACAGCGACTTATGTTGTTATGATTGCGCTTGCTTTAGTATTTATGGGACAGAAGCTTCATAAGCTTACCATTATAGCTGCATTTGTGTGCCTTGCAGGAATGTACCTTTTATGTATAGCGGGTGGAATTGATAAAATATATGTTGCGGATATACTAGAATTAATGTGTGCTGTTGCATTTACAATACATATGCTTACAGTAGATAAATATAATAAATCTGATGGTGTTAAATTATCCTGTATACAATTCTTAACAAGTGGGATATTGTCAGGAATATTAATGCTTATATTTGATAAAGCAGATATTAACAGCATTATGAAAGCAACTATACCAATATTATATGCGGGTGTTATGTCAAGTGGAATTGCTTACACTCTTCAGATTATTGGACAGGAATATGCCAAGCCATCAGTGACTGCCATTGTATTAAGCCTTGAGTCGGTATTTGCCGCACTTGCTGGCTGGGTTTTATTAGGTGAACATTTAAGTGCAAGGGAGCTTGCCGGCTGTATATTAGTATTCACAGCGGTCATTATTGCGCAGATACCACAATTCACGCATAACATTGACGATGGTGAACAGCATGTTACAGAATAAATTTTTGATATGTTGCTTTCATTAAATATATCTGTTTCATCAGTTTAGTCAACTTCATTGGATTTATTGATTTTATCAATTTCGTCAACCTTATCCGCCGCAATAATTTTATCAGTATTATCAGTATTGTCTGCTTTGGCAATATCATCGGCGTTATTATTTTCATTAGTTATAACGGATTTATCGCTTTCTCCAGCATTCTCTGCCGCTTCTGCTTCTCTGGCTTCATCAGCATACTGCTTTTTAAGTTTTTCTGATTTGAATTTATAAATGAGCAGTCCAGTTGGAAATGGAAGTACTGCAATTATAAATAAAAGTACTATTATTATTATTACTTTAGTTTCACTCATATGCGCTCCTAATATATTAATAACTTTAATTTGATTAACTATAGAATAAAGTTAGTGCCAAAAGTAAATCTGGCACTAACTTATATTGTCAGGAATTAGATTGTTTCGGGCTTACAATATATTTAATGAGAATAATTGTAAGAGCCATAAGCACAATACCTATAATTAAAGGAACTACAGGATTGTGTATAAAACCGGCAATTATATATGTTACAAATGATACTGCGGCAACTACAACTACATAAGGAAGCTGTGTTGATACGTGGTTCATATGATTACACTGTGCACCAGCCGATGCCATAATAGTTGTATCTGATATAGGCGAACAGTGGTCGCCGCATACAGCACCTGCCATACATGCAGATATAGATATAATCATCATAGTATTGTCAGTTCCAGAAAATGTATTAACAACGATAGGTATAAGAATACCGAATGTACCCCAGCTTGTTCCAGTTGCAAATGCAAGGAATATCGCTACAAGGAATATAATGGCTGGAAGGAAATTAAGCAAGCTTCCAGAAGCACCATTTACAAGACCCGCTACATATTCTTTAGCACCTAAGCTGTCTGTCATATTCTTAAGTGTCCACGCAAAAGTAAGAATAAGAATTGCCGGAACCATAGCTTTAAAGCCTTCTGGTATGCAGGCAAATGACTCTTTAAAAGGAAGAACTTTTCTTACAGCATAGAAGAATACAGTAATTATCATAGCAAAGAAGCTTCCAAGCATAAGTCCTACAGGAGCATCGCAATCAGAAAATGCTTCTATAAATGGAGTTCCACTAAAGAAACCGCCAGTATATATCATACCTATAACACAGCATACAATTAATGAAACGATAGGAAATACAAGGTCAATAACCTTGCCGTTGCCTTTTATTACATCAGGATTGGCATTAGCATATGGTCTGTCAGGTGTTGTATACAAGTCACCCTTAGCGGCATTATCTTCGTGAAGCTTCATAGGACCAAAATCTACTTTTAATATTACAAACATAAGTAATGCAAATATTGTAAGAAGTGCATAATAATTATAAGGAATAGATTTCATAAATACAGAAAAGCCGTCTTCACTTTCAACAAAGCCTGTTACGGCGGCAGCCCACGATGAAATAGGTGCTATTATACATATAGGTGCGGCTGTTGCATCTATAATATAGGCAAGCTTTGCTCTTGAAATCTGGTGGCTGTCAGTTACAGGGCGCATAACGCTTCCAACTGTAAGGCAGTTAAAATAGTCATCAATAAATATAAGTGCGCCAAGAAGAATAGATACTAACTGAGCGCCTGTCCTTGTCTTTATTCTTTTGGAAGCCCATTCGCCAAATGCGCCTGAACCTCCGGCTCTGTTCATCATACATACCATTATTCCAAGAATTACAAGAAATATAAGTATTCCAATGTTAGCAGGATCAGATAATACACCTACAAGACCATCGTTAAATATATGTGTAACAGATGTTTCAAAGCTAAAATGTGCAGTAAACAATCCACCATAGAATAGTCCGCCAATTACAATACCTATAAAAAGTGAACTATATACTTCCTTAGTAATAAGGGCAAGTATGATGGCTACCAGAGGTGGTACCAATGACCAGAAAGTAGCATACAATGCCGGAATGTATTCTGTAAGTTCGTTCATTAATATATCTCCTATCTGAATGTAATTGTGTTATCAGCTGCATTCATACTTTCAACGATTGCAAGTGATTCAAGCTGATAACCTTTTTCTCTTATAATCTTTCCGCCTTGCTGGAAACCCTTTTCAATCGCTATACCGATACATTCAACAGTTGCATCAGCACTTTCAACAAGATCTGTAAGACCAAGTAATGCACATCCATTTGCAAGGAAATCATCAATAATAAGGATATGATCTTCTGGAGATAAGAACTTCTTTGAAACAATTACATCATATATCTTACCGTGTGTAAATGACTGGATTTTAGTGCTGAAGTTATTATCATCAAGGTTAATGCTCTTAGACTTTTTGGCAAATACAACAGGCACATCAAATTCTCTTGCAACGATAGCGGCTATACCGATACCACTCGCCTCAATTGTAAGTATTTTATTAATCTTCTTATCAGCAAAAAGTCTTTTCCATTCCTTTGCCATTTCTTCGAAAAGCTTTATATCCATCTGGTGGTTAATAAAGCTGTCAACCTTAAGTACATTTCCTTCTCTTATAATTCCGTCTTTTCTTATACGATCTTCCAATAATTTCATAATAGTCCTCCATTTATTATATAAGTAATATCCAAATATTAAGTTGAAATCAAGTTGTTGACTGTTTTACTGTTGTTTGGTTTTGCGTCCTGTAAGTAGTGCTATAAGATATATTATAACAACAAGCAACACAGAAAAACACATCCAGCCAATAAATATGCCTAAAGGCTGTTTGTAGAAAGTATCATAGTAACCTTTAAGATAAACAATAGTGATTATCAAAGGTAAGACATATGTCATATATTTTCTGACCCATAATGGCAGCTTCATACCTTCCCCGGTATTAGCTTCTTTAGCAAAGTTATCAAATCCCCAGCCATTCTTTCTTGTACAGAAAAGAACTATAACAAGGCTTCCTAAAGGAAGAAGATTATAGGATACAAGGAAATCTTCCAGATCCATAATTGTTGAACCTGCACCTATAGGCTGTATGCCTGAAAGCAGGTTATATCCAAGAATTGCAGGAATTGATAATATGGTAATAGCTATAATATTAATACCTACTGCTTTGGTTCTCTTACATTCCGTTATGTCCATCCACATAGCTACGATTTCTTCAAATACAGCAATAATTGTAGATAAAGCCGCAAATGACATAAATAAAAAGAACATAAAGCCCCATATCCTTCCACCAGCCATATTATTAAATACGTTAGGAAGTGTTATAAATAATAATGAAGGACCACTGTCAGGATTTACTCCATATGCAAAGCAGGCAGGGATAATTATAAATCCAGCCATTAAAGCAACAAATGTATCAAGAAGCACAATGCTTACAGCCTCACCTGTAAGTGAACGCTTCTTATCAAGGTAACTACCGAAAATTTCCATAGCACCGATACCTATACTTAAAGTAAAAAATGCGTGTGTCATAGCAGCAAATATGGCTTCACCGATACCTGACTGCTTAACTAGGCTTATATTAGGCACAAGATAGAACTTAATACCAACAGAAGCATTAGGAAGAACGAATGAATGAACTGCAAGAATTACCATAAGCCCTAAAAGAAGCGACATCATAACCTTTGTAATTCGTTCAACACCATTTTCAAGTCCAAGCGCACATACGCCAAATGATAATATAATGGCGATAAATGCAAATATAAACATTATTCCAGGCTGCGATAACAGACCATTAAATGTAGCTGTAATTTCTGCACTATCAAGACCAGAAAGCTTACCAGATAATTCAAGAAATGCATAATAAATCATCCAGCCTCCGACCATAGTATAAAACATCATAAGAAGATACGAACCAATTATGCTCATCCATTTAAGACGATGCCATTTCGTACCTTTCTGTTCAAGTACATCAAATGCTTTTCCCATACCCTTGCGGCTTGCTCGTCCAACTGAGAATTCGCATATAAGAATAGGAAGTCCAAGAAGTGCTAAGAATATAAGGTACATAACTATAAAAGCAGCCCCTCCGTACATTCCACATATATATGGAAACTTCCATACATTGCCAAGGCCGATAGCACAGCCCGCCGATACAAGAATAAACCCTATTCTTGAACCAAATTGTTCTCTTTCTTTCATAAATTAATAAGTTCCTTTTCTATTATAATAAATCAACGAAATCAGGTTATCTGCTATTAACTACTAATACACAACCCATACAAAATCCATTATATAATATAAACAAAAAATAGTCACGAACAAAATTCATAAACCAGCAAAAAATGTTGTTAATATAAGAATAAAATAAGTGCCACCCTCATATCATACATATCAAGAGTTCCAGTGTCCCACCGTTCTTCCTATTCAGACAAGAACTCCCGTATGTTATGCGAGACGGGTGTCAAGAGGTCCGGTGGACCTCTGTTCTGACACGACCGAGGGACGCTTTAGCGTTCCGAGAAGCCAAGAGGTCCAGTGGACCTTGGCTCTGGTACGACCGAGGGGCGCTTTAGCGTCCCGAGAAATCGAACCCAAACTGCGAAGCAGTTGGGTTTCGAGAAGTGCCCCGCACTTCTCGGATAACAAAAAAGGACTTCCCATTCGGAAGTCCTTTTTGTTATCTCATAGAGCGCGAGACGGGGATCGAACCCGCGACCCCCTCCTTGGCAAGGAGGTGCTCCACCACTGAGCCACTCGCGCATATTATATTGTGTTGTTCGTTTTGTTACTCGTGAACACAAGTGATATAATACACGTTAATATGTAATATGTCAACCCCTTTATTTTAAAAATTTCAAATTTTTTGAAAAAATTTAAAGAAAAATATAGAAGAATGTGGAAATTTAAAATTCCATTTTCATATTGCATTTTCTAGGGCTTAATTATATCATTATATATCTGATATGGAAACAGATGATTACAATTAATTTATTTACAATAAGTTAGCAATAAATTAATGCTTATAAATAAAAATGTCTGCTTTAAGAATATTTAATTATCTGTTATCCAATCAGTTATTATTAATATAGGTTAATATAAGGAAAGCGTGAAGTATATGAAATATAAAATGGCTGTATTTGATTTAGACGGAACATTGCTTAATACATTGGAGGATCTGGCAGATGCGGTGAACTACTCTCTTGCACAGTTTGGTATGCCTCAGCGAACTATAGAGGAAGTAAGGAATTTTGTCGGTAATGGAATTCGTCTTTTAATAGAAAGAAGTGTTCCTGAGGGAACAGATTTGCCGGTTATAGATAAAGTGTTTGAATGTTTTAAGAATTATTATCAGGAACATTGTAATGACAAGACAAAGGCATATGATGGAATTATGGATATGCTTAAAGAATTAAAGCAGTCGGGGATTAAGCTTGCAGTGTTGTCTAATAAGGCGCAAAATGCTGTGACTAAATTATGTTCTATATATTTTGATAATCTTCTTGATATTTCATTTGGCGCAAGAGAAGGCATTGCCAAAAAGCCTGCTCCAGATGCCTTGTTTGAATGTGCTGCAATAGCAGGCGTTGCATTAGAAGAAATAGCTTATATTGGAGATTCAGATGTAGATGTGCTAACGGCGCGAAATGCTGGAGTTGACTGCATAGCTGTATCGTGGGGATTCAGGGATAAAGATGTGTTAATTGAGGCAGGAGCTGACAAAATAGCAGATAATATAGAAGCTTTAAAGACAGAACTTTTACAATAATACCTAAAAAATATTTACACTAATGATTTAAATAAATTTAAATAGTGGTTTAAATTGAAATTAATTTTATATAATTTAATTGCTAAATATATTATAATGTGATAAGATACATATAGAACGAATGTTTGGAAAGTTTGTTCTATATGTATCTTTTTATCATTATCGAAAGAAGGTGGAAGTTGTGGTTATTAAAGAAGATTTAAGTATTATGGATAAGCTGGCAATTTTATCCGATGCCGCAAAGTATGATGTATCGTGTTCATCAAGTGGTGTTGAACGTGGTAATAATGGTAAAGGCATAGGCAATTCCAAAGCGTGTGGAATATGCCACAGCTTCAGTGCAGATGGCAGGTGTATTTCTCTTTTGAAAATATTACTTACTAATGAATGTATATATAACTGCCGCTACTGCATTAACCGGTCGTCTAATGACGTTGTGAGGGCTACATTTACGCCTGAGGAGATATGCGGGCTTACTATGCAGTTTTACAGACGTAATTATATAGAAGGGTTGTTTCTAAGTTCAGGTATAATTATCAGTCCTGATGAAACAATGAAGAGAATGTTAGAAACAGTTATTCTTCTAAGAAAGAAATATAATTTTGGTGGATATATTCATATGAAAGCAATTCCAGGTGCGACAGAGGATATTATTAAGCTTGCTGGCTGGTTTGTTGACCGTATGAGCATTAATCTTGAGCTTCCGACTAACGCGGCATTAAAGGAGCTTGCCCCATCTAAGTCCAGGGAAAGCATTTTGCATCCAATGAATATGATTAAGAATAATATACATATGAACAGATATGAGCTTGGTATGAAGCATACGAACAATTATTTGTCAGACGTTTATAATATGTATAATACATTTTCTGATGATGCAAGTAATGAGATATTAGACAATCTGTTTAATGATGGATTGAGTACCAATAATACATTAAATACTTATAATAGATTGAACACCGATAATACAAAGTTATCGGCAGGACACAGGTATAAAAGGTATGTTCCAGCAGGACAAAGTTCGCAGATGATTATTGGTGCTACCAAAGAAACAGATTTCCAGCTTGTCACAATAGCGCAGAATTTATATGACAAATATGATTTAAAGAGAGTGTTTTATTCAGCTTTTGTTAATGTCAATATGGATGAGTCGCTTCCACTTCAGGAGAATGGTAAGGGAGTGCCTCTGCTTAGGGAACACAGGTTATATCAGGCAGACTGGCTTATGAGATTTTATGGATTTAAGTCACAGGATCTTCTTAGTGAAGACAATCCTAATTTTAACGCATTTTTAGATCCTAAATGTGACTGGGCAATACGACACCTTGATATATTCCCAGTGGAGGTTAATACAGCTCCGTATGCCCTGTTATTAAAAGTTCCAGGAATAGGTGTGAAGTCAGCAAGACGTATTATTAATGCAAGACGAATGTCCAGATTGGATTTTACTTCTTTAAAGAAAGCCGGAGTCGTATTAAAAAGGGCTGTGTATTTTATAACCTGTAATGGCAGAATGATGTATAACACAAGAATAGACCAGGATTATATTACTAATGCTCTTATTGATAATGATAAGAAGAAAATATATGACATAGAGCATAAAGATTGCTATAAACAGCTTTCTTTATTCGACTGCAATGTAATATCAGAATAATAAAAAATATTTGTTAGGATAATTATAGAATAATTATAGAAGAATTTGTGATTTAAAATATTTATGTGGAACATAGGGATAGTATAAAGATTATAAGAAGAAAGGGCATAATCAGCCAGTATTACTACCAGCTGATTGGTTAAGTGCATAGTATTATGGATGTTTATTTATGTGATAATTCTATAGAGGGGATATTTTCAGCAATATATAAAGCCTGGGAGGCAGGAACAAGCCATACTGATGTAAGATGTGCAGATGTTGTTTCTAACTATTCATTATTTGAGAACTATATAAATGTCAGGACAGATTTAACCTTATCAGATAAAGTTGCCAATACAATAAAGCTAAAGCTGTCTAATGATATATATGAGATGATATTTACTGTTGCACAGTCAATCGCAGATAATAAGGCCTCAGTAATTTATCATTGTTTGCAGAAAATGTTTAAATATGGAGCTTCTGTATTGCAGAATATTAATGATGAATACATATTCCAGTTTAATAAAATATATAAAAAGGCAGCTAATGAAGCACACTTTTATATAGAGATACTTCGCTTTAATGAAAATGCGAATGGTTTCCTTACAGCAAAGATAGAACCTGATAATAATATTATATATATGATTATTGATCATTTTACTGACAGACTGCATTGTGAGAATTTTTTGATATATGATGTCAGGAGAAATATTGCGTATATACATATGAATAATAATACAGCATTTTTTTATAATGATTATAATAATGAATTATTAAAACAGCTTGATGATTTTTCGGATAATGAAAATGATATTCAGAATTTATGGATAAAATTTTATAATACTATAGCGATAAAAGAACGTACTAACTATAAATGCCAGATGAATATGCTTCCATTAAAATATAGGAAGTATCTTCCTGAAATGCCTATAAAAAAGGGGATCCCACCAAACAATAATTAATAACTAATTATCATTCAGCGGGATATTGGGGAATTGTATTGAGCTCATATCAAGCTCTTTCGATTATTATTATAACACATAGTAAATAATTGAAAAGTACTATCTTTTTCCTAGTACTGTCAATGATAATATGTATTGTATTTAAACGATAATAATAGTGGCTTAATATTTAATTCAATTTATTGGTATATTTATGCGTTTATACTTATAATACTGTAGTCAACAGCCTGTTTGTATGTATTAGAGTTAATTATTTTATCATATCTTGCAATCCATTTGGTTGTTATTCCAGCGTAGCTTGCAACCAGATCTTTTGAAGCTCCGCCTGATAACATATAACATATTGCGGCGTGACGAAGGGTCTGCATTGTGAATTTGTTATTCAACAGACTCTTTTCTATATTAAGCTTACAATATTTTTCAAGAAGTCTTTCTGTATCCCTTAATTTAATTCGTGTTTTTCTTTTATTAATAAATATTGCACCTTCTATTATATTATTATTACATATATATCTGTCTAACAATACAGCGACATCATCTGGGATTTTAATTATTCTTGATATACGGTTATTGCCTTTAGGAGGATAATTAATAAACATTTCGCCATTTGAATTAATTGCAATATACTCTTTATTGAGGCTGCATATTTCTGTATTAGTCAAAGCACATTTGACAGCAAGGGATAATATCAAAAATGCTTTCTCATCATTATTATGCTGTATTGTTTCCATAATATCGTTTATTTCATCAAGTGTTGGAATATCATTATCTGTTAATAACTTATCTTCTTCTGGAATAGAAATTTCTTTGAAATAATTAGTATATTCCTTTCCGTGATTACTCATATTAAATTCAATAAAATTACATACAGATCTTATTACGGATAATCTCATTACGCCGGTAGAATATTTTAACTGGTTCTTGCTTATCTTATTTAATATATGCTCATAATAAGTTACAGCATCATTATGACTTAACTCTAATGGATCGTGGCCGACTACTTTATCAAAATTCTTTACAACATTCCAATATTCCTTTCGTGTACGAGCCTTTAAATTAGTTTCGTAATATATCCAAATAGTATTCTCAAATGTATCAGAAATCATAAATACCTCTTATTCCTTCAATTAATAATTAACACAACAAAATAATCTTATAAGTGTGCTATTGATTTTTAACATAATATATAATACAATATATGACGACATATGTCTATATGTTTACCAAAACTCACACCACCACTTCACTTCAAAATAAACACATCAAACACCAAAAAGTAATTAAAAATAGCTTCCAGGTGCGAACCCTCTATTTGATTTTTGAGTTTGAATTTTTTATAATTGTGAGTACAATTGCTATATAAGTTGATAGATATAATTAATAGAAGACTATGCTATTTTTATATAAATGAATAGCACACCGGACAGACTATATTATAATCATCTATCCATTTTCTACTCTTCCACTTTCTAGCAATTAGAATATAGAACAAAATGTAAATTATATTTGTAGTTATATAAGGAGATATATTATGGAACAATACTCTCGCCGATTTATTGAAGAATTAGCTAATCACATTGATCCAGTTATTATTGATTACTTCAATAAGAAAAGAAATTTATTGAACTTCTCTGCTGAAAATGTAGCTGAGTTAATTGATGAAACTCTTATGGAATATCTTGATGGAAAGACCAGCCGTGAAGATTTAGTACCTATAATTAATAAGGTAAAGAAATCACGTTTACAGAAAAGATCTCGTTGGTACAAATCATACATCAATGATATTGATACAATCAGCATTGACGATGCCAAGCACCCATTAGCTACTGTAGTTGCTATGGCAAAGACTCTTCCTGTTGAAGATTATACTAAAATGTTTGGAGATAAAGATTTACAGGAAATTATCGAAGACAAAAAAAGAGCTGCGACTGAATGGAAAAATGATTCCAATACTCTTTTAATTGATTTTCCAGGTATCTCCTCTTTCACTTATAATTCAATATATAATTCTTTAAAGAACGATTTAATTATTAGTGCATGGAAATACATAGAAAGTGAACTTGCTGGTAATATTGATTCATACCTTCGATTATTCCCAGTTGACTTAGTTGACAAACCTCTCTTCAGCCCTTCATCTTTTACATTAATGATGGAAACTGCATCTGATAATCTGTTAAAGGAAATTATCAGAGATGAAGAAGGCCGTGAACTTTTGGAAGTAACTGTCAACAGTGGTAAGCTTACACCACCTAAGGCTATGGATTCCAATGACCTGAAATTAGTTAATGCTTTTATATCCAATATTAATATGCAGGAGTTCTCTAAAGAGAAATCTGTAGTAGTCGATCTTAATACTCTTGGTAAAGAAATTGTCGATTATCACGTTGGTAAAAATGTACTCAAGAAAATTTCTAATTCTTGTAGAAAGCTTGTAGAGTACAATTTCTATTATGAAGAAGCTGGCAGTAAAATCTATTTCAACTTATTCGATAATATTGTTATTAAAGAAGATGCTGAAAGACCTTATGCAATAGCTCAATTTGGCGAGATACTAAGTAACGCTATTATGAAAAAAAAGTTAATCTCTATTACTTCTGCTTCTTATGATGTTCTTGATAATAATCTTTCAAGAATTATATGCTATGCAATGAAGTGTGAACAGATAGCTAATCAGGAAACATTGATGAGTGAGTATAGTTATACTTACTTTCAGAAGATTGTTCGATTTAAGTTAAAAAATAAAAAGAAGAACTTACAATTAATTCAAGAATCTTTACAGGAATTCGTAGATAACAATATTGTAATAGATAGCTTTGAACTTAAAAATGGTGTATTCATTATTAAGTTCCTTCCATTATCAGAAGCTGAAATTCAGGATTTGAATTTTGATAAGACTAAGATGATAGATAATGCTCATTAATAAACGCAATAAGAATTTTTTATCCTATTTTATCGTATTTGTTTGCCGTGTGTTTTTTACATACCTTTTTCTTGCCTACCTTTAGCTCTATGTATAGCCGTATTTGTTTGCCGTATGTTAAAAACATACGGCTTTTTTTGTTGGTCTTACGGAACTTCTTATATGCACCGTAAGGCTCACATAAGAAGCTCCGCAAATTTAGATACTAAACATTCTTTAAGTTTTATTTAAAAATTTCAAATATTCAAAAATATTTGAAAGCCAAAGAACTACCTTTGTCTGGAATTGTATACCAGATAGTGTAAGATGTAGATAAAATAATTACCTGCCTACTTCCCTATTGGATGTAACGCAGTGACATAAGAAACTATAAATGTCTACATTTTTATCATCATAATTGAAGTGTAGATGATTAAAGGATAATTGAGAAAAAGCAATTGTCCTTTTTTTATTTACTTAATTATCCGTATTTCTTTGAGTTTTGTCGTTTTTTTTTAACTTTTATAAGATAAATCATCTGTATATCCTTTAAAATAGGCATTTCTAATTTTTTTATCACAGATTTGTTGTTTTTAGCAGCCTTTTTTGAATAATATGTTAAATTTATGTAGACATTTTTAGAGTAAAAAACTTCATTTTTATTTTTCAATGTAGATAATTTTAGAGTAAATTTCTGAAAAGTAGATATTTTTGGAGTAAAATATCATTTTTTTATTGATTTTTCTCTGATTTTCTATTCTTTTTGTATATTTATATGTTGTAAATAAATATATTTTCTACATTTTTTTTTTGAAATTTTATCCACAATGTCTACATTTTTGGCTTAAATACTGATTTTCCTTAAAATACCACTACCCTATGTGGATAGCCGTCAACTATATGTAGATAAAAAGGTAGTAAAATCCACAAAATGTTAATTTTTAACTTCTACAAAAAAAATTTTAATAAATTAAGTAGATAATTTTAGAGTAAAACGCTTTAATTTTGTGGATAAGTAGACAATTTTAGAGTAAAACAAGCTAAAAAATACACTTATGTGGATAAATTTTGAGTAAAAACAGAAATTTGATTTTATTTGATAATATTGTTAAATTATCCATAAAAAGGAGGTGGGAATTTTGGATAATTTTACAAATATCGGCAAGGCTGTATTAATTCAGGCTCTTGGTATTCAGCAAAATTACACAACAATTGTTGAATCTTCTGTTGAAGTTACCGATTACTCAAATGATAACTGCTCTACTTGTAAATACAAAGCGATTGTCGAGTCCTTCTCCAGCGACAGTGATGTCTACAAAATGGCTATTGATAATTGTAACAATTGTCCACATAGAATTCTCACAACTAAAAACGTTACCAAAAAGCTTTACCACAATGAGAAAAATCGTTATGGCTATAGACCTATGTTAAAGTCGAATGCACTCAAGTTATTTATGTTATTACATTTTTATCATCCGGATCGTTTTGGGATTATAAAAGAAATCAATATCAAAGAATTGGCATCAATTCTTAAGTGCAACATTAAGACGATTTGGAATAATCTTGATATATTATCATCTTATACATATATATCATATTCCAGAACTTCATCATCAAGCATTTCATTGCTTATCAATGATTATGAGAATTACTATCTTCCTGCTAACAAAAACGGCAGGGGATTTTTAGTGCTTTCTAAGGAATTGATGAATAAACTTTTTGATATTAGCTCAATTGTAACATTAAGAATTTACTTGCGTGAGCTTATTAACCTTGATAGTTCTAATCTTAAGGGTCAGGCAAGCGTGGATCACAAATCAATATCTGAAATCAGACATATGCTGCCCAAGTATTGCAAGCCTTGCATTATAAAACAACATATGTCTAATTCAGATGCTGATATTTTTAATGTCACAATTAATGATAATATCATAAGATTTGAAATTGCTTCAAGATATATTGCAAAGAAGCAAAAACAAATTTTATTAGAAGAAAATATTGACCGGTTAAAGTCATTTATTAATGATTTTAATACAGTAATTCCTAACATTAACTCAGGTGATATTCCACCTGCACGTTTTAGGGAATTTGTTAATATAGACACTAATATATCTAATTATAAATTAATTAAAATCAGTAAAATTGACTTGGAAGATTTAGCAAATATTGCTGTTCACTACTCTTTCGATTTATTGATGTATGCGTTAGCAGATATCTACAGACAATATATAGTGTATGAACGACCTATCAAAAATATTACTGGTCTTGTATCAACGATAATTCGTGCTAATGTTAGTAAATTAAAAAAGGCTGCCTAAAAAGCAGTCTTATTTTCGTGTCCTGTATTCAATTTTTATACCTGCATATGTGGTATTCTTAATAAATCTTATTTAAAAAGGCATACAGCTCATTTTTTGCTTTTCTTTTTTTCCATATTTTGATAAATAATTCCTTTTATAATTTATTTAATATATGATTAAAATACTAATTTAACAAAGGGGGATGACATTTACGTTAGAAATTTATTAACATCTGGAAACTTTTCGACCTTTTTTATATACTTTTCAACTAAAATAACAATAAAAAAGACTTTATATGAAAATAAAAGACTAAATTAATAATTAATAGACTTATTTATAAAAATAATAAACTATGAAAAAAAAAATCCGACTTTGAATTTGTAACTAATAAACTATTGAAAATTGTTGAAAGTCTTATAAATACTGAACTTCTATAAATTGGATTTATCAATATATGTTTAATATATGTATTGTTATTTATAT
>JBNMLJ010000043.1:0-22678 GCA_050874785.1 Lachnospira sp. | reverse complement strand
AGAAGATGTGGTATAATGTAATTGGCTCATAAGCATGCTCCTTTGATTGTGTTTTTCTAGTCAACTAACATTCTATCAAAGAAATGCTTTATGAGCTATTTTTTATTTAGTTAGTGTCCAACTTCATTATACAATCGGCATATTTCTTATTTTTTAAAAAGTCAAATAAAAATTGCTCTGATTTTTATAAAAAATTTTTATAATGTCATTTGTGATTTTTTCAAAGATACACTTCATATATTTTTTATTTGCAATATATTTTATTCAAATTTTAATTGTTTTAATCCGAACCAGGAATATTTTATTTTGGGCTTGACTATAATTTTATTTTTCTGCTAGAATATAGGAGTTGTAAAAATTAAATATATTAAGATACGAATAAGACAATAAATGTCACCTATCCACTGTCAGACGGATGGGTATATTTATTGTCTTTTTTTGTTGTCAGAAAGGAGCAATTATGACTAATAAAAACCACAACGGAGGTAACAACAATGCCTAAAACAAGAGGTGAATCAATATTCTTTACTGCTATTACTGCGTGGATGATGGTCTATGTTATGACCTTATATAATACGGTACTTGCCACTGGAAGCTTTACTAACCAGACATTCTTAATTGCATTAAAGGGAATGTGGATTGAGTATATAATCATCGCATTACTGGCTTATTTTGTATCTGGACATTTAGCAAAAATGTGTGCTTTCAGGGTTGTCCAGCCCGGCGACAGACCTATTTTTATAATATTTGCAATACAGACATTTACTGTAATATGGCAGGTTGCATTTGCAAGCATACTTGGTGTATATCATGGTTATGGCTTCACAGCTAATTTTATACCAGATTATCTTACAACCTATTGTAGAAACTTCATTATGGCATTTCCTTTGCAGCTTATTATAGTAGGTCCTCTTGCAAGACTGATATTCCGCACAATATTTTTAAGACACAGAACTGAAACCAATGCTAGTGAAATTGAAATCCGAAATGAAGATGAGGAGATAATTGAGGAAATTATGTAGCTGTCTGTTATGTATGTTAATTATGCATATTAGAAGATATGTCTTGTAAATAAAAGTGTAATATCTACATTATATAGTGATTAAATCGCACATAAAGAGGTGGGAATAAAACATTAACTCCCACCTTTTATTAATTTATCTATATAATTAACTCGTGAATTCATAAATATTATTCTCTCTAGTTTAAGAAAATAAGAAGTTGTCCCAAACATATTTAGATTTCTATAACGTCACCGCAAGACATATAATTCATATTATCCATTTGTTGTGATAGATAATGATATGCTTTTTCGCCAGTACAATGACAAGTATAAAATTCAATATCTTTATACTTTTGTAATTCCATAGCAATACTGTTTAACAATTCTATTGATACTGTTTTCTTTGTAAATGGGTTGAACAAATGAAAACCACCGATACAAAAATGTGGTTGATACTTCCTTGCTTCTTCCATAATATTTACAACCCCAGTATGCCCACACCCCATAATAACTACTACTTTATTTTCTGAAATAATCAAGTTTTGTTCGTGTACAAAAGTATCTTTGCCCTTTTTATCATAAAGAGCACTATTGGCAGGTGAATAAAATTTATTTGTTTTACTTACTGTAAATAACGATAATTCTTCATCAATTTTATAATTACCATCCAATAATTTGATTTGCTTATTAGATTTAAGCTTACTATCAATTCCAACAGGTATTTTAAAAAATAAAGTTTTACTGTAATGTGGCTCAAAGGCTTCTTTTTGCACATAAATATTTGCCACAGAATTAATATCTAAAAACCTTTTCAATGCTCCTCCGTGGTCAACATGCCCGTGAGAAATAATAACAGTATCTACTTTTGAAATATCTATATTTCTTTTCATAGCATTTTCAAATAACGTGCTATCTGAACCTAAATCAAATAAAATTTTATGTGATTTCGTTTCAATATATAAGGAAAGTCCGTGTTTTGCTTTAAGTTCTGACTTAGTCGTATTTTCAACTAATGAAGTTATTCTCATAAATTCTCCTCTTCAAATTTCCATTTTATAATCTGTTTAATTTTCATACAATTTTAAAATTGCATATACAAAAGCCCCTAAGTATCCACTCATAAGAAATTCGACTATATTTTATTCTCACATTAATTTTAGAAGCTTACACTGTTCAGTTTCTGCACTCCAGAATTTATCAATTGGTAAGTTTTTTATTTGACTTATAATAGCTGAGTTCATTGCACCATGCCGCATAATATATAACATATTATATCCTCCTAAACATATATTTTCCACTTCTAACAGGAAAAAATATAACCATAATTTTAAGTAATTACCGCCTCAACACAACACCCATACAAGTTCTCCAGCCTCTTCCTCTCACCCTTACGTATAACCACACCAATACTCCCGGCATCTATATCCGAAGAAATAATACGGCACATATGCGAATAGCAATTCTTCCAGTGGCTATGAAATACCAGCATAGAATTGCCAAACTTTGCCTGTGCAACAGACTCCATATTATACTCTGCATTTAATGTCTGAAGTCTGGCAAAAGTTCCCTCTAGTAGCTTTTCAAACGGCTTTTCCATATAATAATATGTACCACATAAAATCTCTCTTTTGTCTAAATCTTCTTTACTAATCCTTATCTTTAATGCAAGCCGGTCTTCATCATTTACACCAAATGCACACGTATCCCTGCAAAGCTCCAGATATTCCAGTCCTTTCAGATAAATTTTCTTTGGCTGCGCAATTACTGTCATATCAATCTTACCCTGACGAAGCATATCAAGATGCTGTTCATATGGCAATTCTATAAAATGCAGTACTGTTTCCGGATACTTTTCACGAAATATAGTACACGCATTTATAAGAAACTCCGGACACTGCCCAGAAGCCACACCAATATTAATGCAATTCTGCTCTTTGTTTCTTATCTGCGTAACTGCATTTTCATAAATTTCCTGCATTTGTAACACTGCCTCATAAAAAACTTTTCCATTATCTGTCAGCATTACGCCCTGATTAGTCCTAAAGAATAATTGAAACCCAAGTGTTTCTTCAAGCCTGTCTATCTGCTGTACAATAGCAGGAACTGAAATAAAATCCTCCTGCGCCGCCTTGGAAAAGCTTCCTGTTTCTACAATTTTTATAAAAGATTTTAACTGTCGGTCGTTCATCTTTCTCATTCCTTTACATATACCTTATCAAACTTAGCTAACATTTTCCGCACTGTACAGATACAGTTCTTTTCTATTCTTTTATCCTGCAAAGCTCATCATTTACGCACATCATAGCATAGCACTGTTTTCGTGTAAAGTTTTTCCTTAATACGCTATAAAAATATTCCAAAAACCACAACACTTACTTTTCTGTTAAAATAATAACAAACATTGAAAATGATAATCTGATGTAGATAAATAAATTGTTTACACGCTGGATTTGTGTCTGCGCGCACCTGACACAAACCCGTTATTTACAAAAACGTGTGCAGAAATGAGGATTATTATGAATAAAATTGTTATTGTTACTGGCGGAACAAAAGGCATAGGTTTTGCTACCGCTAAAAAATTTCTTTCCTGCGGAGATAAGGTTATTATCCTTGGCCGCCACGAAAATGAGGAAGCTCTTACAGAACTGCAAAAAGAAGGTGAAGTTACATTTATCAAAGCAGATGTATCCAATGCAGAAGACTGCCAAAAAGTTATATCCACTGCAATCGAAAAATATGGAAAAATTGACGTTCTTGCCAATGTAGCCGGTGTTGTCGGAAAACGTGGTGCTTTCGTTGAACTTGACTTAGCTGATATCCAGAATACAATCAACATTAATCTTATGGGTACGATTAACCTAAGCCAGCTTGCCGCACGCGAGATGATTAAGCAGCGTTCTGGTACTATTATCAATGTCGGTTCTATTGACGGATTTATGGCAAATACAGAATCCATCGGTTATCACGCAAGCAAAGGCGGTGTCAAAATGCTTACACAGGCTATGGCTCGTGAATTATCTCCTTATGGAATTCGTGTGCTTTCTGTTGCTCCGGGCTGGGTTAAAACAGGTATGATTGACAAGCCTATCGAAGAAATCGGAAGCCGCCTGCATATGAAAGGCCGTATAATTATGCCAGAAGAAATCGCCAATGCTATCTGGCTTATGTCACTTCCAGAAGCTAGTGCTATTAACGGCACTACAGTTATGGCTGATGATGGTTACTCTTCATTTAAGGGAGTTGACGGTTTTCAGGCTTAAGTGGTCCATAATAATATGATGATGTTGCACCGCCATCAATCAGGAATGTAGAGCCTGTGATAAATGCACCCTTGTCACTCATAAGAAGTTCTGCTACATTTGCCACTTCATCTGCTGTTCCTGGTCTGCCAGCAGGGCATTTTGCAAACATATTCTTATAAAAATCTCCTCTAGGACCATTGAATTCATCAACAGCAAGTGGTGTTACAATTATTCCCGGTGCTATATCATTTAATCTTGCACCCCTCTTGCCCCATTCTACAGACTGCGCCATAACACGCTTTTCATTACAGCGTTTTGCAAGCTGATATGCGTGAAGTGTATCTTTAATATTCTCTGGCTGTAATATTTCAAGCTTTAACAGTTCTTCTGTTGGTGTTGTTGCCAATGCCGCATCCTCATCAGCCGTAAGCTGAGGCATTCTCCAGCCAGACTGGCTTGATATTGTCACTCCACAACCGCCCTTGGCAATAACCTTTCCCACTTCTTCAAGCAAAACAGCAGTTCCATATAAATCAACCTTTAAGATTGCCTCAATTGGTGCCTGACTTGGTGAAACACCTGCACCATTTACAAGCATTTTAATCTCACCATACTCCTGTGCTTTGGCAATCAGTGATAAAATGGATTCTCTGGAAGAAAGATCCATCTCTACCGGTTCTACATCGAAGCCTGCATTGTTCATAATCTCTGCAATTGTTCTGGCATTATTTATATTTTTATCACCCATAACAATCTTCTTGCCAAAGCCCATTCTTCTTGCAATTGCCATTGAAATCTGTCCTGCACCCGTTACAATCATTACATCTTTTTTGCTCATAATGTTTCACTCCTTATAGTATCATTTTACTTTTATTATTTTTCTGCATTTTATCTTTACTACAAAATTACTTCCAGCATATTTCAAAGTACTATTGTCATCTAGTTGACATTTTTCTTAGCCCAGTCAGTTACTGCTGATTTTGCCTTTGCTGAGTCAGCACCGTGAACTGCAATACCATTTCCAAATGTTGCACCTTTACATATCTTTCTAAGGTCACGTTCACTATTACCAAGCCCGCTTCCCTCGTGTGTCATAAGTGCCATTACCTTCTTACCTGTAAAATCAAGTCTTTCAAGCTGTGTAAATACTGCCACTGGATAAGTTCCCCACCAGCAAGGACCACACACGAAAATATTGTCATAATCTGAAATATCAGAAAGATACTTCTTTAATTCTGGTCTTGCATTTTCTCTTAATTCCTGTTGTGCTTCCTCTGTACATCTGTGATAATCCTTAGAATACTCATTCACAGTTTCAATTTCAAAAAGATCTCCACCTACTGCTTCTTTAATAAATTCCGCACAGATTTCTGTATTGCCTTTCTTTAAATCGACAATCCTTCCATTAACATAGTTCTCGCCTTTTCTTGAATAATATATAATTAAATTCTTTGCCATTTTACCTGCCTCCTGTTTATTTATTTCCTTTATTGACTTAATCATAATTCAATTACACTTCTTAATCAAATCTTTATACTTATCAGATTGATAAGTATAACTAATCATTTATGTATTACAGTTTTATTTATTACAGTAAAAATGGCAGTAACAACAGAATAATCTTCCTTCAGTGATATACCCTGCTGCTACTGCCATTACTATTTACTTAACCTTAATCAACATTATACCAATATAATATTAATATCCTATTGATGTTATAATAATCTTATATTCTCCCTATCAGCACAATAAGCCCTGCAACTGCAAGCGCAATTATAAAATACAATATCGTGCCAAGTCCTCGCCTTGTAAATATTGTCTTCCACGATTTAACATACGGAACACCTTCCATACCTTCTATCTTCCAGATTTTGCTGCTGCCAACCCATATCCTGTCAATTACAATGCCATCGAACCAGTTCATAACAATAAGAAATAGAACCGTCTGAATATAAGCATTTTTAAAATCCGTAACATTATTCCATACTGCTATAATCAGAATTAACGCAATCAGCATAACAATACAGAATGGTATCATAAATCTTTTGCCTTTCTTCTTAACAGCATCTAAATCCGTGACTATTCCTCTTTTCTTTGCCTCCTGCTGATATTCATCTGAATAAAAGTATAAGCAGTTAAGTCCATTATTTCTCGCCGCGCATTTTACCAGCAGAAAGAACAATAAACAATACAATATAAGTTGTAATAATATTATCATTTGCCGATACCTCCTTAAATCTTATTAACTCTACAAGTAATTCTGCTCTCCTGCCAGCCAGAAATACTTACGGTGCATTAAACCCGAAATAATCATTGTAAGAAATTCTGCTACAGGAATAGCAAGCCAGGCTCCTGTAATGTCAAACAGCTTTGGAAGAATTAACAGCGAAATAACAATAAATACAAGTGTACGGCTGAATGAAATCAACGCAGATACTTTTCCATTGGATAACGCTGTAAAAAATCCTGATGATGTAATATTGATACCACTAAACAGGAAATTAATGGAAAATATTCTAAAACCGACCGAAGCCAGTTCCCACGTACGCTGTTCTTTTGTAAAAATTGTAACAATAGCTGGTGAAAATATAACAGCCACTGCAACAACCAATACAGAAGAAACTATAACAAACAGGAACGCAATCTTGTAAATCTTTCTTAACTTCTGCCTGTTGCTTGCTCCATACTGAAAACCAATAATCGGACTTATCCCAATAGAAAATCCCATATAAAGAGCATTAAACAAAAACTGTCCATACAAAAGAATTGTGATAGCCGCAACTCCATTCTCCCCTGCCAAAGACATCATAACTATATTGAACAAAAATGTAATAACAGCATTTGATAACTGTGATACCATCTCGGAAGAACCATTATAACAGGCACTTCCAATTTCTTTAGCCGAAAATGTAAAGCGGCAGAAACGCAGCTCATTTCTTGTAAATATGAAAAACAACAACCCACATACCGCCGGAATACACTGCCCTATACCCGTAGCAAGTGCCGCACCTGCAATGCCCATCTGACAAGGAACAATAAGCACATAATCAAGAACCATATTAGAAATACCTGCTCCAATCATAAGTGCAAGTCCCAGCCCCGGTCGTCCTGCTGTTACAAAAAATGACTGAAAAACCGCCTGTAACATGCACGCCGGCGCAAATAACATCGCTGTACCAAGATACATACGGCAGTCTGCAAGCAGTATATCACTTGCACCAAGAAAACGCGATATAGGAGTAAGAAATACTTCCGTAATAATGAGAAGAACAAAGCTTAAAAGCAGTGTCAGCACAACAAATTGTGTCAGTGCTTCACGGGCACGCTCTTTTTTTCCTTCTCCAAGATATTTACTTATAATTGCGCTTCCACCAGTACCAAGCATTGTAGAAATAGCAATAGCTACATTGACCACAGGATATACAATATTAGCTGATGACAGTGCATTACTGCCAAGAAAACGCGATATAAATATACCATCTACAATTGTATACAATGACATAAAAATCATCATAATAATTGACGGAGTTGCAAACTTCAAAAGCCCCACTGGCGTAATGTTCGGATTAATCGATTGACTCATATGTTAAAACTCCTTATTCATTCCAACCATAATACAATACCCTGAAATCTTAAAATTTACTTTGGGTTCTTTCTCTTTCCTGTAAGCTTTTCTACCTCCAGAACATATACAAGTGTCCTTGAAACCGCCGCTGGATTAAAATAAGCATCTTTTCCCATATGATAATGCTGCATAAGCTTTTTTAACGCATCCATTTTTTCTTCTTCATCAAGAATTCTAATTCGTCCTCTGCCTATCACACTTTCATATGCCATTGTGCAATAACCTTTTTCCTCAAAATACTGAAGCTGGTGCTTGCAGTCCATCTCAAATGATGCCCTGTTATCCTTTTTAATAAGTTCTACTTTATAACCTTCAAGCGCACTGTGAAAATACAGATTAACTTTTCCGTCAACAACTTCCATACCGAAATTTAATGGTAAAATATAAGGGTATCCATCATCATTCAGTGCCAGTCTGCATACATCACAGTTCTTCATAACCTCTATTACTTCATTAAACTCTTTTATTTCTCTATTTTCTTTTCTCATATCTCTAATTAACCTCAATGATTTCTAATCAGCATCTATATACATTTCAACCAATAAATTCAATCATCTTTTCTTTCTTAGGAAAACATTCAGTCTCCACACCTGATATTGCTTCTAAGTCAGCCATTGTTGCGGTTCTTATATTCACTGGATTACCTCTTGGTTTTAGTTATTCCTGCTTATGTATTTTAATTATTATACATATCGGATTACATATTTTGTTTTATTATATACTTTGTTCCTCTTCCATTTCCTTTAACATCTATAACACCCTTTTTTCTCATATCTTTCAATAACTGTGTTGTCTTTGATTTGCCAAATGGCATATAAGGTGCAATTTCACTAATTGACTTAAGTATAGTCGTGCTTAGCAAAGCATAAACCTGTTTTTCATCTTCCGTCAAGTTCACATTTTCCTCAAAAACAGGAAGCATAATCTTAATCGTATTTTCTGATACCTCAAAATTTGGTTTTCTTAAAGCACTTTCATATAGCTGCTTTATTCTTGTAATTCCAGTTCCAAAAATCTCAACAAACCCTAGTCTATAAAATACGTTTGCAAGATTTCTATTTCTTAAAATGGAAATTTTACCTGATAAATATTCACTTTCCGTTATTCCTGATGGCAGACCACCGGGAGAAATAACCTCAATCCTGTCATCAAACATCAGAATTCTTACCTGCGATTTTATATCCCATACTCTATGAATTAAAGCATTTGCAACTGCTTCACGAAATGCTGCTTCTGGTATTTTTTCTATTGTTTTCCTCTCGGCTCCCTCTATTACTTCATATTGATAATAATCTCTAAATACATCTATTGTTTTATCATACACATCTAATATCGATATATTTTCAAATGTTGCTCTTTTTTGAATGACACTGATATTTTCTCCAAACTTTACAATATCAATGCCCGGAAAATCGTTTCTATCAGCCAAAAGACCTGCTGCATTATTATATCCATTATTATTATCATATAAATTAAGTGTTTTCAAAGTATCCTTATTAAAAGTTTCAATCTGAATACTTTCTTTTAATTTGTGATGTAAAACTTCAAATGTTAATTCCTGATTATTATATGGTAATTCTTCAAATCTTATATTTTTACCCTCCAATATAAGACGTGAAAGTTCTAATGTATCTACTTCTATCGTTGCAGTATCATTTCTCTTGTACGCTTTTGACTTGTATAAATATGGCTTATGAATTCCACTCTTTACAGCAAGTTTTATCGTATTGTCGTTTTGTATTTCAAGTGTATAATCTGGCTGCGGTGAAATACTATCATTAATTCTATTTTCTATATCAAGACAAGCCTGCCCTACATCTGCTATTCCTTTGACGTTACCATTATCATCAACCCCAAAATATATCTCCCCACCATCGTAATTTGAAAAGGCACTTACTGTTTTTAAAAATGTATTTGTAATCGTTTCTTTAAATTCCATTACCCTTGTTTCATGCATAATTTTTATTCCTTTCCAATTTGTTATATTTATTATATACAAAAACAGTCAAAAATTCAATCGTATTTTTTTGCGATTGAATTTTTGACTGTTTATAATTATATTTTAAGCTTTATAATCATCCTATTAAATATTGTTGCCAATAACTTTTCTTTACAAACTAGTAAATTACTGTTCATCCCTAACATCTATAATTTCACCTGAAAAAATGATATAAGGCTGCCAGTCTCCATTGAAATCTGGATATACACCACATTTGATATACAACTTTATATATGATACTGATTTGCTTTTATAAGAAATTCTGTTACTGCTTTCCCTGTATCTCGTGCTGTTGCGTAAGTATGTCCAGTATCCAGTGAAGCAATCTGCTTCATTTCATCTTCTGATAAAGTAAAATCAAAAATATTCAGATTTTCTTTCATTCGTATCGGATTTGCCGACTTCACAACAGGAACAATTCCCCTTTGCACAAGCCATCTTAAAATGATCTGTGCTACTGTTTTCTGGTGCTTCTGTGCAATTTCACATAATATTTCACTGGTAAAAAGAGCTTCTTTTCCTGCAGCAAGTGGTGACCATGCCTGCATCAGAATATTCTGTTTTTCCAGATACTTGCACTCATCCTCACGCTGGAAATACACATTGCACTCAATCATATTTACTGCTGGTTTCACCTTGTTAAAAAACAGAAAATCAGCCATCCTGTCCTGTGTAAAATTATCCACTCCGATAGACCTTACTTTTCCTTCTTCATACAATTCTTCTAATGCACGCCACGCTCCATAATAATCATTATATGGCTGATGGATAAGATATAAATCTACATAATCCAGGCAAAGACGGTCAAGTGAACGCTTGAATCCTTCTTTTGCTTTTTCATAAGAAGTATCAGTAATCCACAATTTTGTAGTAACAAACAATTCTTCTCTGCTGACAACTTCTTCCTCAATAACCCTCTTTATGGCTTTTCCAACAGCAGTTTCATTTTCGTAAGCAGCCGCAGTATCAATAAGACGATAACCCGTTTTAACTGCCTGTACAACTGCATTTTCACATTCATCCAGATTTGTCATTCGAAATACTCCGTAACCGATTGGTGGCATCTTTACTCCATTATTTAATACGATCTCTTTTTGTTTTTGCATAATTACATTTCTCCTTTATCTGTTTGAAATCTTTTCGATGGATGATAGATTATTAATACAATAAAAATCAATAATGCCGTTACTGAAAGGCTGACCGGATAAGCGGTTAATATTCCTGCAAATGTCTTATGTGAAGGGAAAACTACCATAATCCAGAAAATTCTCATCCCACATATCCCCACAGTTGTCACAATCGCTGGTATCAGCGAAAAGCCAAATCCTCTCATATAACCAGACATATTTTCATACAACATACTGAATGTGTATGCAGAAAATACTATAAGCAGCCTTATATATCCTACCGAAATCACCTGTGGATCATTATTAAAAATTGAAAGCAATACTTTCCCTGTCACCAAAATCAGCACTATCGCACACATCACTGCTATCGCATCTTCCACTATACATAAAATCAAAATTTTTCTACATCGCCTTATCTGCCCTGCACCATAATTTTGTCCTACAAATGTAGTGCATGCCTGACTGAATGAATTTAATATGTCGTACACAAAAACCTCAATATTATATGCTGCTGACGATGCTGCCATAACAATTGTTCCAAGACTGTTGATTGCTGACTGGATTACAATATTGGCTACTGCAAATACTGCACTCTGTATTCCTGCTGGCAAACCAATCATCATAATCTGTCCTAGTATTTTTCGGTCAATTTTCAATTTTCTCCATTCTATATGAATCAATTCCTTAGTTCTTATAAGACGATAAAATAGTAAGACTGAACTTACTGCATTTGAAGTAACCGTTGCAATTGCAACTCCATTTACTGTCATATGCAAGACCGCTACAAAGAACAAATTCAAAAACACATTCAGAATTCCCGATATTGTCAATATAACAAGCGGAGTTTGGGTATCCCCTATACTTCTAAAAATTGCTGCTTCAAAATTATAGAGCAATATGACTGGCATTCCAATCAGGTATATTCTAAGATAAAGCAATGCTTCCGGAAAAACCTCCTCCGGTACCTGAAGTGATTCCAGTAATGGATTTGCTGCCAATTCTCCTACAATGAATACAGCAATACCTGCTAATAGCGAAACAACTATTGCTGTATGAACTGCCTTTGCTATAGTTTCTTCATCTTTTCTTCCAATTGCATTGGCAATAACAACATTCGCTCCAAGCGCAATTCCAACAAACAAATTGACGATAATTGAAATAATTGAACTGTTTGCACCAACTGCCGCAACCGCTATTGTTTTTCCAGCTCCAGTAAAATTCCCTACAACTGCAATATCAGAAGCATTAAAAAGCTGCTCTAAAATAGCGGTCGCTGCCACTGGGAATGCAAATAATGGCAGCTTATTCCAAATGGAACCATATAACATATCTAATTGTTTTCTCTTTCTGTTTCCCATCATTTTTCTCAATCCTCTTATTTATATTCTACTAGAAAAAAGTATAGCCTTTACCAGTTAAAATAACAAATACTTATATAGAATGATTAATCATAATTGACAGGAATAATAATAACTATTACACTAATCACGAGGTGATGATTATGGAATTACGGACATTGCAATACTTTCTTACTGTTACAAAAGAAGAAAATATCACGAGAGCTGCTGAAAGCCTGCATATCTCACAGCCGTATCTTTCAAAGCTGCTCATGGAACTGGAAAATGAGTTTGGAAAACAACTGCTAATCCGTGGAAAGCGTAAAATCTCATTAACAGAAGATGGAATTATTCTTAGAAAACGTGCAGAAGAAATTTTATCATTAGTGGAAAAAACAGAATATGATTTAAGTTCTAACAATCCACAGATAAGCGGAGAAATAACCATTGGCGGCAATCCAACAATGACAGTATTAAATACCGCTTCCCGGCTTCGCTCCCAATATCCGGATGTGCATTTTCAATTTTACAGCAGCGATGCGATTGATGTTTTAGAACGTCTTGAACATGGAAGTATTGATTTTGCTATATTTTTAAAACCAATTGATATTTCTGAATATGATTATATTTCACTACCTGAATCATCCCATTGGGGACTTTTAATGCCTTCCGATTGTAAACTTGCAGAAAACAACTATATAACAAAAAAAGAGCTTTTGAAAATACCTCTTATTTTTCATCGCAGGACAGGTCTGCAACAATTGATTTCTCATTGGGCTGATACCGATATTGAAAATTTTAATATTGCTGCCACATACAATGTTGTTAATGGCTCTCCGACAAAATTTATCAAAAGTGGATTAGGCTCTTATCTAACAACTAAAGATTTACTTCCAACGGTTTTAGAACAGGATGTTTGCTTCCGTCCGCTGAATCCACCATTGGAAATCCATTACGCATTAATCTGGAAAAGAGCTGCATTTCTGTCTAGGGCTGCTGAAATATTCCTACAGGAATTAAAGCAATACCTTATCTGAATTTAAAACAGATGAGTTTTGTTATCAATTCATTCAAAAACAATAACAGCGTGAATGTCATTATTCTTAATGAACATTCACGCTGCCTGGAAACCCGATTCTTACTACAGTGGACCTGAGGGGAGTCGAACCCCTGTCCAAAAGCCCATCCGCTGTTCTTCTACTATCATAGTCAGTTATTTGACATTCCCTTATACATACGGGAACTAACACCCTTATGCACTTAGTAGCTTCATAATACGTCCATAACTGCAAAGCTTAAGCTATGTCGTTTCTCACATGTTCGAAGCCTGGGTCCTAAAGTGTGAGTGCTCTAGGTCAGACTGCTGCAACTTAGGCAGCGTATGCTAAATTATCTTCAGCGTTTATATTTAAGTTTGCCATTTAACGCATTGCATACGGATAGCTTCACCAGTTTCAAAACCCCTGTCGAAACCTTTACAAGCCCATATATTAAATTGTAGTCTTTAACTACCATATAATATATAACATTATATACAGCTTAAAGTCAATATATTATTATAAATAATTAATTAACTTCATGGTTGCATTTTTCATTCTAGATATACGAAACCGTATCTGTTAATTCTTTCCTGCTATTATGATTTGGAAGTGGTGCTGCCTCCTTATCTGCTGTTCCAAGGTCAAGAAGCATTAATACTTCTTCATTTTCTGGAAGATTAAAAGCTTTTGCAAGTTCATCAGGATTAAAGAAGTTAATCCAGCAGCTGTCAACACCTTCATTGTATGCAGCTAACATCATATGTGTAGCTACAATCGTGGCATCTTCTATTCCAGAATTTCTCTTCTCTCCCGGATATGTAAACACATTGTTTTTATTATATGCAACCATTAATACAGTTGAAGCATTATAACGGCAAGGTGTCGCTTTATCAATCGCACTTAATCCGCTTTCGGACTGGACAACATAAATATGCTGTTCCTGAAGATTTTTCGCTGTGGGCGCTACTCTTCCAGCCTCTAAAATAGCATTTAATTTTTCTTTATCAACCTTCTCATCGCCAAACTTTTTACACGAATATCTGTTTTTTATTACTTCTGTAAATTCCATAATACAACTTCCTTTCTCAACCTTTATAATTGGCAATTTGTTATCTAACTGGCTCAAATCAAACGATATATATCAACCATTCAAAGCCTACCCAAGATTTCTAATCTTAAAGTCCTTAGCCGCCTCTCTTTGCTGGTCTTTCTTAGCGATTGACTCTCTCTTATCGTAATTCTTCTTACCCTTTGCAAGACCTATCTGCATTTTAACCTTGCCATATTTCAGATAGACCTGCAATGGCACAAGTGTATAACCCTTGGTAGAAAGCTGTCCTGCAAGCTTATTTATCTCACTTTTGTGAAGAAGCAGCTTCTTAGGTCTTAATGGGTCTTTATTGAAAATGTTGCCTTTTTCATAAGGTGTGATATTCATATTAATGGCAAATACTTCCCCATTAATTATCTGTATATATGACTCTTTGATAGAACATTTTCCCTGTCTTATTGACTTAACCTCAGTTCCGCAAAGTTCAAGCCCTGCTTCAAGCTTATCTTCTATAAAGTAATCAAAATACGCTTTCTTGTTGTTGGCAATTAATCTGTTGCCGCTTGCGCTGTCTTTGCCCATACATATCCTCCATTATCTAATTACTTAATTGCTTACTATTCTTCATAATCCTGCTCAAACATAAAATCTATCGTTCTTGATATTGCATTAGTATCAACTACAACAACCCTGACTTTCTGTCCAAGCTTATATGTCTGATGAGTTGTTTCATTAAACATCTCGTAATGATTTTCATCAAATACATAGTAACCACGCATATTGTTGACAGAAACCATTCCTTCTATTGTATTAGGAAGTTCAACATATATGCCCCAGTTCGTTACTCCTGATATTACACCATCAAAATGCTCTCCGATATGCGCACTCATATACTGAACCATTTTCAGCTTATCAGTATCTCTTTCTGCCTCATCTGCACGGCGTTCTGTTGCACTCGCCTGCTCTGCAACATCTGGAAGAATTTTATCATAATGAAGCTTTCTTTTCTCACTCATTCCTCCGTGCAGACATTCTTTAATTATTCTATGAATTTGCAAATCTGGATATCTTCTTATTGGCGAAGTAAAATGGCAGTAATATTTTGCCGCAAGTCCGAAATGTCCAATACATTCCGCTGTATACTTAGCCTTCTTCATAGACCTTAATGTAAGTCTGCTTATAAGATTTTCCTCGTCACTTCCTGCTATTTTTTCAAGAAGCTTCTGTAATTCCTTAGGATGAATTTCATCAGTTATATGCATTGAATATCCAAAATTATTAATAAATGTAGATAATTTTAATATCTTTTCCGGGTCAGGATTTTCGTTTGTTCTATAAAGAAATGGCACTTCCTGCCAGAAATAATCTTCTGCTACTGTTTCATTGGCGGCAAGCATAAAATCTTCTATAAGCTTGGTCGCCACATTTCTGTCATATGGCTTAATATCTACTGGCCGTCCATCTTTATCAAGAATAATCTTAGATTCTGGGAAGTCAAAATCTATTGAGCCTCTCTTAAATCTCTTCTTTCTTAATATATCTGCACATTCCTGCATAAGCTTAAACATATCTACAAGCTCACTGTACTTTGCACATTCTTCTTTATCATTATCTTCAAGTATCTTTTTAACAGATGTGTAAGTCATTCTTCTATTTACATTGATAACTGACTCGCATATCTTATGGCCTATTATGTTACCTTTCATATCTATATCCATAAGACAGCTTAATGCCAGCCTGTCACAGCCTTCATTCAACGAACATATTCCATTGGAAAGCTGGTGTGGTATCATTGGAATAACCCTGTCAACCAGATACACGCTTGTTCCTCTTTTAAGAGCTTCCTTATCAAGCGGACTGCCCTCTTTAACATAATGGCTTACATCAGCAATATGCACGCCAAGATGATATATATCATTTTCTTTAGTTAATGATACTGCATCATCTAAATCCTTAGAGTCCTCGCCATCTATTGTCACCATAACAACATCTCGCAGATCTGTCCTGCCTGCTATATCATTGCCATCAACCTCATCTGGTATGCCTTTTAATTCCTTCTTAACACTATCTGGAAATTCTTCTGGCAGGTCATAGGCTTTTACTATTGATAAAATGTCTGTTCCTGGATCATCCATATGTCCGATTACTTCAATTATCTTACCCTCAGGATTCTTTCTTGCACTGCCGTAGCTGCTTATCTTAACTACTACTTTACTGCCTGTGACCACTCCCATTTCGTGTTCCTTTGATACGAATATATCACAGCCAATCTTCTGGTTATCAGGCACAACAAATCCAAAATTCTTATTTTTCTGATATGTTCCAACCAAAGTCTTAACTTCGTGGTCTAATATCTCTATTATCTTACCTTCACGTCTTCTATCACCATTCTTCTGTGCTGTTATTACAACTTTAACTTTGTCGTGATAAAATGCGTCCTTAGTATCACTTGCTTTGACAAATATATCATCGTCCTGTCCCTCTACAACGACAAAACCAAATCCCCTGCTTGTACTCTCAAATGTTCCTACAAGTGCAACATTATCAGGCTTCATATATTTGCCTTTCTTGCTTACACCTATAGTTCCGTCTGCAACTAAAGAATCAAGAACCTCCTGAAGTTCGTGTCTTAATTCTTTAGGAATACCAAGAAGAATTGCTATCTCCTTTGTCTTCATAGGAACATATAATTCATTATTGAGTATCAAATCAGCAAGGTTTTTCCTTCTTTCCTTGAAAACACTACTTTTCATAGTTTCCTCCATTCCATTACTATAATTATTATTTACAAAAAGAATGTGCAAAGCACATTCCCTGGCCGAGCGCGGTCGTTTTCGACAAACTACATCTTCGCGCGAGTGCACATCATCGGCACATAGTGCCTTTTGTTTAATAGGGAATTCTATCAGAATTTCCTATTAAACAAAAACGCCCTTAAGATATTATATCTTAAGAGCGTTATTGTTATCAATTAGAAATTAATATTTAAAATAATAGCTATTACAACGAATAATACAGCAAGTACCTTAGTAATAGTTACAAGCTTACCTTCCATTGAACGACCTTTATTCTTACCCCAGTAAGTATCGGCAGCACCACTAATAGCGCCTGATAAACCATTCTGTTTACTTTCCTGCATAAGAACTACTATTGTTAAAAATATACATACTAATATAAATATACCCATTAAGACTATTCTTAATGTATCAGCCCATGACATACCAAACATATATCAAACCTCCTATTGCAATAATCACAATGAGTTGATTATAACAAATAAATATTAAATGTGCAACTAATATCTATAACTAATTGTCCATCTGTGAATTATAATAACCCTATCTGCGAATTATTTCTTAATAAGAAGTGATTCTCCTGTCATCTCTGCTGGCTTCTCCATTCCCATAATCTCAATAAGAGTTGGAGCTATATCGCAAAGTCTTCCACCTTCTCTAAGTGTATATGTTTCATCATAATTAACAAGAATAAATGGAACTGGATTAGTTGTATGTGCTGTATGTGGAGCACCTGTTTCATAATCTATCATCTTCTCAGCATTACCATGGTCAGCGCATATGAATAATACTCCATCAACGTCCTTGATAGCCTGTACAGCCTTGCCAACAAGCTCATCTACTTTCTCTACAGCCTTAATTGCTGCTGGAATAACACCTGTGTGGCCAACCATATCTGGGTTAGCAAAGTTGATTACAATAACATCATACTTATCTGACTTAATTGCTTCAACTAAATCCATACCAACCTCTGGAGCGCTCATCTCTGGCTTAAGGTCGTATGTTGGAACGTCCTTAGGCGAGTTAACAAGAAGTCTGAACTCATCTACATTAGGATCTTCAACACCACCATTAAAGAAAAATGTTACATGTGCATACTTCTCTGTCTCTGCAAGACGAAGCTGCTTCTTTCCATTGTTAGCAAGGAATTCACCAAATGTATTCTTGATTTCCTCTTTCTTGAATGCTACTAACTTGTTAGGAATTGATTCATCATAATCCTTGAAGCATACAAATGTTGTTGGAATATATTCTCTTTCAAAACCTGTGAACTTATCATCACAGAAAGCTCTTGTCATCTCTCTTGCTCTATCTGGACGGAAGTTAAAGAATATTACTGAATCGTTAGGCTTAACAACTGAAAGCGGCTTGCCATTCTCTGTTATTACTGTAGGAACAACGAATTCATCTGTAACATTTTCTGCATAAGACTCTTCAAGTGCCTTAACTGCATTATCAGCTGTCTTTCCTTCACCTGTTGTAAGTGAAAGATATGCTTCCTTAACTCTGTCCCAGTTATTATCTCTATCCATAGCATAGTATCTTCCTGCTAAAGAAGCTACTTTACCAACACCAATCTCTGCCATCTTGTCTTCAAGCTTGGCTACAAAATCCTTAGCTGAAGCTGGTGGTGTATCACGTCCGTCAAGGAAAGCGTGTACATATACATTAGAAACACCATTCTTCTTAGCCATCTCAAGTAAACCATATATATGTGAAATGTGGCTGTGAACACCACCATCTGATAAAAGTCCAAAAAGGTGTAAATCAGAATTATTCTTCTTACAATTCTCCATAGCAGCAAGAAGTTCTTCATTCTTATAGAACTCTCCGTCTTCTATAGCCTTTGTTATTCTTGTAAGATCCTGATATATAATCCTGCCAGCACCAATATTCATATGTCCAACTTCTGAATTACCCATCTGACCATCTGGAAGACCTACATAAAGTCCAGATGCGTTACCCTTAACAAATGGATATTCCTTCATTAACTTATCCATAACAGGAGTATTAGCCATAGCTATTGCATTACCCTCTGTTCTGTCACTTAAACCATAACCATCAAGTACCATTAATACAACTGGTTTCTTACTCATATTATTTTCCTCTTTTCTAAGATAACAATATCTTTAATATTCTCTCTAATTATTCCTGTTGTATGATAGCATACTTATTACTAATTTGCAATTTAGAATAATTATAATTATATTAAAAATAAGAAAGAATGTGCAAAGCACATTCCAGCGCAGAGCACGGTCGCTTGCGACAAACTACATCTTCGTGCGAGTGCGCACCATCGGCACATAGTGCCTTTTCTATGTAATAGGAAATTCTATCGGAATTTCCTATTACATAGAAAAAGCCATACCAGAGTATCAATTCCCTGTATGGCTTATTATGTATCTTATTACATATTATAATTAACAATTTTACAAAAATCTGGTTTGAGACTTGCACCGCCTACAAGGCCTCCATCTATGTCTGGCTGTTTGAATAATTCTGCGGCATTGCCTGCATTAACTGAACCACCATATAGAATTCTTATTGAAGAAGCTACTTCTTCTCCATATAACTTTCTTATATCTAATCTTATAGCCTCACATACTTCCTGAGCCTGACTTGATGTAGCAACCCTGCCTGTTCCAATAGCCCATATAGGTTCATATGCAATAACACACTTCATAGCGTCTTTAGCTGACACCTGTAAAAATGCTGCATCAATCTGCTTATTAATAAAATCTAATGTTATACCTTCTTCTCTCTGCTGGATAGTTTCACCACAACATATAATAGGTGTCAATCCATATTCAATTGCTTTTCTTACTTTGCGGTTGATACACTCATCATCTTCACCGAAATATTGTCTTCTTTCTGAATGTCCAACTATAACATAATCAACACCGGCATCTTTTAACATTCCTGGTGAAATCTCACCTGTATATGCACCCTTTTCTTCATAGTGCATATTCTCAGCACCAACCTTAATATCTGTTCCTTTGACTGCGTCTACAACTGGTATAATGTCTATTGATGGAACACAGAATACTACATCAACATCGTGATTAGAGAACTTATCACGCAGCTCACATACAAGCGATACTGCCTCCTTTGGTGTCATATTCATTTTCCAGTTTCCCGCAACTATCTTCTTCCTCATACTACAATCACGCCTCCATACAATATAACTGATCAATTCATTTGTCATCATTATCAACTCAGTTATTTTAATAATAAAATTATATCATACAAATTTACAAAAAGCCACTAATAATGCAAATATTTAAAATAAATACAATCTATGTACCTAAGTATTTTATATATACAACATATTGTATTAAGACAAGCTTTGTTTTATGATTATTTTCAAACAAAAGGAGCTGTATATATCAATATACAGCTCCTTTTGTGTATTGCCCGACTGAATTAACTGTTAATTAACCAATCAAAGCTATATGTTTATGTCAGTAAACACTCTATTTGTCATTAGCTGCTACTACACCTGGGAGTTCCTTACCTTCAAGGAATTCAAGCGAAGCGCCGCCACCTGTTGAAATATGTGTCATCTTATCACCAAAACCAAGGTTATTAACTGCGGCTGCTGAATCACCACCACCGATAATTGTAGTAGCATCTGTAAGCTGAGCCAATTCTTCTGCAACAGCAATAGTTCCCTTTGCAAAGTTAGGGAATTCAAATACACCCATAGGTCCATTCCATACTACTGTCTTAGCATCCTTAAGAGCATCCTTATAGAGCTCGCAAGTCTTAGGTCCGATATCCATACCCATATCATCATCTTCCTGATGTCCAGCCTGAACAACATGGAAAGGTGTATCATTCTTGAATTCCTTTGCTACTACTGTATCAATAGGAATAAGCATCTTAACACCCTTAGCTTCAGCCTTAGCCATCATTTCCTTAGCATAGTCAAGATAATCATCTTCAACTAATGACTGTCCAACGTGACCGCCGTGAGCCTTCTGAAATGTGTATGACATACCACCACCGATAATAAGTGTATCAACCTTATCAAGAAGGTTGTTTATAACAGAAATCTTTGAAGATACTTTTGAACCACCAAGAATAGCTACAAAAGGTCTAACTGGATTATTAACAGCATTTCCAAGGAAATCTATTTCTTTCTGCATAAGGTAACCAACTACTGCTGTATCAACATACTTTGTTACACCTACATTAGAGCAATGTGCTCTGTGTGCTGTACCGAAAGCATCATTAACAAATACATCAGCAATTGAAGCTAAATCCTTAGAGAATTCATCACCATTCTTTGTCTCTTCTGGTCTGAAACGTGTATTTTCAAGAAGAATAACATCTCCATTGTTCATAGCTTCAACAGCAGCTCTTGCATTGTCGCCAACTACTGTATCATCAGCAGCGAACTTAACTTCCTGTCCAAGAAGTTCTGAAAGTCTTTTAGCAACTGGTGCTAAAGAAAATGCCTTATCAGCTCCCTTTGGCTTACCAAGATGTGAGCAAAGAATAACCTTTCCTCCATCAGCTATTAACTTCTTTATTGTTGGAAGTGCAGCAACAAGACGTGTCTCATCTGTAATCTTATCACCATCTAATGGTACATTAAAATCACATCTGCATAAAACTCTTTTGCCATTAACGTTGATATCATCAACTGACTTCTTATTAAGCATATCTATATCCTCCAAATTATCATTACTAGATTACGGGCAATGACACGCCTGTAACCCAAGTATGCCTGTTCCATCCTGCCATACAGCAGGACAGCTTTAACATACTTATCAAAATACCGGAGAATGAATTCTCATCTCCGGTATTATTACAAGTTAAACAAATTAACCTTTAATGGTCAATATATATTATAATTACTTGCTTAATTCAGCGAAGTACTTAATTGTTCTAACCATCTGGCTTGTATATGAGTTCTCGTTATCATACCAAGAAACTACCTGAACCTGGCAGCCACCATTTGGAAGGTCGTTAACCATTGTCTGTGTAGCATCGAATAATGAACCAAATCTCATACCAACGATATCGCTAGATACAATTAAGTCTGTGTTATATCCAAATGATTCTGTAGCAGCAGCCTTCATAGCAGCGTTAACTTCATCGACTGTAACCTTCTTAGCTACAACAGCGTTAAGAATTGTTGTAGAACCTGTAGGTGTAGGAACTCTCTGAGCAGCTCCGATAAGCTTTCCGTTAAGTTCTGGGATAACAAGACCGATAGCCTTAGCAGCACCTGTTGAGTTAGGAACGATGTTGCAAGCACCAGCTCTAGATCTTCTTAAGTCACCCTTTCTCTGTGGTCCATCAAGGATCATCTGGTCACCTGTGTAAGCGTGAATTGTACACATAATACCTGATTCGATTGTTGCACAATCATTAAGAGCCTTAGCCATAGGAGCTAAGCAGTTAGTTGTACAAGAAGCAGCTGAGATAATCTGATCATCTGCTGTAAGTGT
>JBNMLJ010000042.1:0-23853 GCA_050874785.1 Lachnospira sp. | reverse complement strand
GCATATAATACTGCTTTATATCATTTCCATATGCTGCTCTTAAATCTGCATATCTTCCTTTGTATGAATATACATTAAATTCTTCATTTCCTATTCGGCCTTCATCCATTCCGTATTCCACAAAATGCCATATTGCTTTTGTTTCATCATTTCCGAATGCCGCTTTTAAATCTGAATATCTGTTCAAATAATACTCAGCATCAAATATAGCTGAATAATCCACACCATTATATTCTATTACTTTATATACAGCAGTTACAACTAAGTCAGAAGTAACATTAGAAAAATCCTTGTCCCATCTTCTAAAATTCTTTTCTTTTTCAACTGAAGCTGGTGCAACCGCAGAATTGCCTTCTGCTACAGTCTGTGCACTTACTACTGTACTACCCTTCATAAACTTAACTGTATATGTCTTAACAGCTGGTGCTGATATTTGAACGGACTTAATATCCGAAGCTTCTGACACCACATTATTTGCATTATATGCAACAACCTTATAATAATATGTCTTTCCTGCTGTTACTGACGAATCTGTATATGAAACTGCTGAACCAGTGTATATAGTCGAATATCCTGAATTGGCATTTTCACTTCTATATAATATGTATCCTGTAGCTTTGTCCACTGTAGACCAGCTTACATCTACTTTATTAGTGCCATTTTGTTCAACCTTTTGTAATTTAGGTGCAGAAACACTTTCTATCTTAACATCATTTGTAAATGCTTTTATACAATAATTTACATTTATTCCCTTATATCCAGGTATATTAGTATCGTAAAACGTCTTTGATGCTGAACTAATTCCCTGTTTAGAAAAGAAACTTTGATTATCTTCTGTCACATTAGAAGAATCTGCTCCAACACCTACATAATCCTTGCCTGTCGAACTTTCCATAACTGTATTGGTGTCAAAACTTACAACTATAGATATTACATCATCTGCTTCTAATATTATATCATCTGACAAATCTAATGTATAATAACCAGCATATGTTGTAGTTCCTTTCATTGTTGTTAATAATTCACCACTGTCCGGATTATATCTTAATGTTGTATCACTTGTGTTTGGCTGTTTTGTTTTTGTAGGATTTTTATATATATTTATTTCATAATTTCTTTTTACATCTCTTGTCGCAAAAGAAACGGCTGTAAGCTTCTGGCTTTCATTACCGCTTATCTTAAATATATTAGCATATGATTGTCCCATCATATATTGACTATATGAACTACCAAATTTTGTTGTTCCATCAAACTGATAGTTATTATCATATGTATCTCTTTTAGCTATTTCATACACAACTGCATTATTAGCGTTTATAGATAAATCACCATATGAAATCCAAGTATATCCCTCAAACATCATATTGGTTCCCCAGCTGTTTTTTACAAGCCACGCGCCATTAGTATCTGGAGTATGTGTAACTCCGTTACTATCAGTTACCGTAAAATAACTCTTATCAAAATTATCATCCCAGCCTATCAATGCAACATTATGATTAATATATTTATTCTCATAATCATATGAATATTTGCCATAATTATCTTTATCTGAATAATACTTAGTCTCTGCATTGTATGATACAGTTACAGCTCCGTTATCTATAACAGCCTGCTTTACATCCTGTGTATCTGTCATTTTTATATATTTCTGACCAACTAATATATATTCGACATCATCTACATTAAATGTATAATCTGTTGCTAAATATATTCCCTCATGACCAGCCTGCTGATTAACCATTGAGGCCCATTTACTTAATGTCTTAAAAGCATAATTGTCATTACCACCACCTTTAAGGCACGCCTCCATTGATGACGAAGCATTTATAGTTGTAACATCTCCTGTTGAATTACCAAGCTTGTCTACATACTGTGTGTCATCAAATGTCATATATGCCAATGCGTACTCATCTAAATCAATGTCTGTTGCTGATGATACAATACCGTGAGATATCGCATATGATTCCATAGCAGCTGTTGCTGCATATGCCCAGCATATTCCAAAACCACCTTGATCCTTTACACTTGTCACATACCCCTTAGTTCTTGAATCATACTGTGTAGGAAGTTGTGATTCTCTCACTAAGTAATCATTAGATTGATTATCTTCTTCTACGCTAGGTGCAACATATCCATCTTCTGTATTATTCATCAATGGATGCTGAACTTTATTATCTGCTGAACTATTATTTATAGTATCGGCATATGCTACGCTTCCCATACCACTTAATAATGACAGCATCATTACCAAGCTTAACACCACTGACATTATTTTTTTAGTCTTTCTTTTCATATACAGCAATCCTTTCTTTAACTTTATTAACCTTTACATTTTGTTAAATTTTCTTTTATTCCCCTCTTAATTCCTTAAATCTATTTACCTGCATTTCTTCTTTATAATTTCTAAAAAGTGCTTCCACATCATATTGTGGTTCATAACCAAGTTCCTTTTTTGCATTAGATACATCCATTAAAAATCCGCCACCAGCCGGCTTCTCTGGCTTATATATTATCTGGGATTTCTTATCTTCTGGCGAAAATACTTTTATTATTGCCTTTATCTGTTCTTCCAATGTTACAGGAATTCCTGTTCCAACATTATACCAGCTATGCTCTATGTTATTGACTTCCACAGCCTTACATATCATCTGTGCACAATCATATACATGCACCATATCTTTAGAATAATTAGGATCACCCCAGAGTTCTATTGGTTCTCCCTTAATAGCTTGATCAATCATACGATATACAGGTCTAAGTGTCTTTACACCATTAGGATGATAATAATGATAAGGACTATAATTATATATAGTTGGAAATCTGAAAATAAAATATTTCAAACCATATTCTTCATAATAATGTTTAATAAACTCTATTGCTGTGTTCTTTGTTATTACATATACTGCATGATCTCCCTTATAACTAAAGTTATATGGCATATCTGGTTCTAACACCGCTCCATTTGTAGCAGATAATGATATATCAAATACTGTAGTTGAGAATAATATTCTATCTGCCTTTACTTTTCTACAATATTCTAATACATTATAAGCTCCTATAATGTTTGACTGCACATATTTCTCTGGCTGATACCCCTTCATATATGATGGTATCTGTGCTGCCAAATCGATTACTGCATACACATCTTCTTGTGGCAATTTGTCAAATTCTTCTGAACTACTGATATCTACTGATACATACTTCTGACCTTGTTTTTCAAAGAAATCAGTCTGTCTATGTCCCGTAGCAATCACTTCATATTTACCCTTAAAATATTCGCAGGCATATTTATGTACATATGAACCGACATTTCCTGTCGCACCAAAAATAATTATTTTTTTCATACTGATTAACCCTCCATCATTATTTTTTCTATTATATCTACCATATACTGCATATCTTTTATATTATATCTATGATCACATGGCAATGGTAAAATATTCTCTGCTAACATATATTCCAAATTGTCCTGTGATAAATCATTAATCACATTAGGCCATAATAAGGGAATAAATATTTTTTCTTTTTGCAATCTTAGTCTTAGTTTATGTCCATTATTAATATAAAATGGATACATATATGGTCCTCTAGGAACTGTTAACTCCAATTGATTTAATTCACATAATTTTTGATGTAAATACTCAAAATTCTTTTCACGTATATCTTTTACTTTATCATAATTTATACCACATAATAAATTATGTGTAGCTTTAGACATTTTCTTAAGTGGAAGTTTATCTATTTTTTCTTCATTACTGCGATAATCATTATAGAACTCATTAGCACTTTTCTCAAATCTTCCCATTAAAAATTCCATTCTATTATAAGATTCATCCTGTTCAAGAATAATATCGGAATGTCTATTAGTATACAGATATCCACCATCAGGAACTCCAAAATACTTTCTACAAGTATAAAGCGTATCTATTCCTGATATCGGATCATCATACATCGCCTGAGCATTATCAACAATAATATTATTATATTTTTCTGCATATTTTTTTATCTCTGCAGCCTCATATTGACCGTAGTAATTAATTAAATACAACCATTCATCTATGCCAATCCATTCATCAATATCAGGTCTAAGTTGTTCATTAACAGAATAATATGTAATATCAACATTCTCTTCCTCGCAAGTATCTGAAATAACCGAGCATAATAACTTAGGAAGCCATATTTTTTTTATATTTTTAGTCTTAATTAAATAGCGTAAGCAATTACGTCCACTATTCAATGCTATACAATTATTATGAAGTTCTTTTCCTTCATAAGTTTCCCATTCCAGAAAACCACCTATTTCCTTCATATATAATCTCCATTAAGCCAACTTTACTTTTACATATTTGCTCTGATTTCCTAAAACTTCTTCTATTTGTTCCTGACTATCAAATTTAAGGACCAATGTTCCTATTGCCTCATTAGCAGCTTCAAATCCACCTACTGCTGTACCTTTTTCAATCCATAGATCACGTTCAACAACATTATCAGATATCTCATCAGAAATCCATAATTCATCAAACACACCTGGTTCATCACTGTGCAAGATTATTTCTGCCCAGCAGCCATTATATAATTCCTGCTTAATCTCATCTAAAGGAAATCCCACCGAATATTTAACCATATTAGTAATCATATCCACGCCTGTTGCATATCTTAAACACTCTGATAATCTATTACCACCACCACGAGGCGAAACTTCCATAATATACGCTTTTCCATCAGTTCCTTCTCTAGTTTCTATGTTATAAACAGCTGTTTTCATTTTTAATAATTTTAACAAACGTTGAATTTCATCTTTTAATTCTGCTTGATGTTCTTCTGTCATAGAAGAAGGCCAGCTATAAGCTGCTGGTGTATATGGATTCTTAGCATTACTATCAAATCTTTGACTATTAAATGAAACAAATTTTAATTCACCATCTATAGAAAAACTATCTGTATCTGAGGAATAACCTTTTTGAGTAATAAAATCTTCTATAATAAATTCACTGGAATGTGAATACGATAATGCATATTCGATACTTTCTTTTAAAGCTTCCTTGTCATCTACACGGGTTACGCCCTTACTGCCTGCTGAATCAGTTGGCTTAACTATTACAGGCCAATTAAACATATCAATATCATTAAGAGCATCTTCCATTTTTTTATAGCACTTGGCTGTTGGAACTGTAAAATTATTTTCTTTTAAAAATTCTCTGAATTTGCCTTTATTTTGTAATATACACACAGACTCATATGGTCCAACATTTGGAAGTCCCATTTTCTCTGCCACATAAGCAGCAGTTATTACTCCTGGGTCACAAGCAAAAGACATAATACCATCTATTTTTAATTTTTTTGCTGCTTCAAGTGTTTTTTCTTTATCTATAATACTAACATTACAATATTCATCTGAATATTTATGTGCAATATTATCAGGAAGATAATCACAAGTAATTACATATATCCCTAATTTATGTGCAGCTTCTATTACTGGCAGCGCATATCTTGCTCCACCCAAAATCATAAGTTTTTTCATAACGCTTCTCCTTTTATTGTTTGCACGAAATAATTATCTCACATATTCTATCTACATCTTCCATACTTAAATCAGCATACATTGGCAATGTAAGTACTCTCTTACTAATATGTAATGCAACAGGTGTCTGCATTACATCATATTGTCCATGAAAAGCTGCAAATGTATTGGTTAATGGATAGAAATATTTTCTAGCACCAATGCCATTTTCTGCTAATTTATCAAACACTTCAGCTCTACTTGCACCAAACAGTTTTTCCTCAAATATAACTGGATAATATGCATAGTTACTTACCACATCTTTTTGTTCCATATTCAATTGAATACCATCAATTTTCTCTAAGTGCATATTATATCTCTCGGCGACTTTTTTTCTCTTGGCTATTTCCTCATCTACATGTCTTAGATTACATAATCCCATTGCAGCACAGAATTCATTCATCTTAGCATTAGCACCTACTGCATCTACTTCTTCTGATCCGTGAATACCAAAATTCTTCAATTCATACAATAAGTCACCAAGATGCTTATCTTTAAAGCAAACTGCTCCACCTTCTATTGAATTAAATACCTTGGTTGCATGAAATGAAAAGCAAGAAGCATCTCCAAATGAACCTACTCCTTTACCCTTATATGTCTCTCCAAATGTGTGTGCCGCATCATATATAACTTTCAACTCATATTTATGTGCTATTCTTTCTATTTCTTCCACATTACATATATTGCCATATACATGAACTGGCATAATTGCACAGGTTCTATCTGTTATTAATCGCTCTATTTTTTCCACATCCATAGTCATTGTAACAGGATCTATATCACAAAAGACTGGCTTTAAACCATTTCTTACTATTGCATGTGTTGTTGATGCAAATGTAAATGGTGTCGTAATAACCTCCCCCTGTAAATTCATAGCCTGTAAAGTTAACTCCAATGCCATATGTCCATTAGTAAATAAATCTATATTATCTACTCCCATATATTCTATTAACTTTTTTTGTAGTTCTTTATGTTCTGGTCCCATATTAGTAAGCCAATGGCTATCCCACATAGGCTTAATTTCATCCATATATTCCTGAAAATCTGGCATTGATGATCTTGTAACTAATATATTATTCATATTTTTCACCTTTCTACTTTTTTACAAGCCCTTTAATAATATTAATCAAATACTCATAAGACTCTAATTTAAACAATTTAGAGCCTGCAATATAAATAATTGCCCCTAATGGAATCTGAATTATAAGAGTTAATGAGACATTTAGTCCAATTAAACTTACGCAATAAACAATAATTCCCATAACAACTGCCAATAATATTGCTGGTAATATATCTTTTAACTGCTCTAAATATCCATAATCTAATAATTTTCTATTAGGCCATGAATTAATAATCTGACTTAACAATCCAGATATCAATAAGCTATATGCCATAGCCATAACGCTTATTCTCATTGTAATAAACAATAATGTTAAACCAATTACTTTTTTAATAATTTCAAGTTTTAAAAACAAATCACTTCGTCCCATTGCATTAATTGCATTAAGATTTGCTGTATGTATTGGCCAAAACATATATGTTATACAAAATATCTGCAAAAATGGAACACAGGGCAGCCATTTATCTGTTAATAACAAACTAACTATTGGAGATGCACAAAAGGCCAATCCCATCATAAGCGGTGCCATTATATACGTACTTGTCTTTATTGCTCTTCTGGTCATACTTTTTACTCTTGTATGATCATCCTGTACACTTGACATTGATGGGAGTAACACACTATCTATGGAGGCATTTATATTAGTAACTATCACTTTAGGGAATTTATCTCCTTGATTATAAAAAGCTAAATCTGAAGATGAATATATTTTGCCTATAATTAAATTTCTCAAATTATTATATACTGTATCCAGCAACGATGATAGTAATAATTTCCATCCAAATGATAATAAATGTTTGAGCCTTTCCCACGAAAACATTTTCTTTGGACGCCATTTAACTGTCAACCATAATATTAATGTGTCTATAAATGTATTAGATAACTGCTGTGCAACCAGTGCCCAAACTCCACATCCCGAATATGCCATAACGATACCTAATATTGCTGAAAAAATTGTTCCACCTAATGTCGAGAAGAAAAATCTTTTAAAAAGCATATTACGTGATACATAAGATTGTTGTATTCCTTTTACTCCAGATGCCACTATAGTTAAACTAATCACCCTTATTATTGGTATTAAAGATACATCATTATAAAATCCTGCTATAAGTGGAGCTAATAAAAACATTGCTAAATATAATATTATACAAATACCCAAATTAAAATAAAATACTGATGAAAAATCCAAATCATCAGCTTCTTTTTTTTGAATTAAGGCAGTTCCTAATCCACTATCGACAAATACCTGCAGTATTGTTGTAAATACTGTAACAAGAGCAATTATTCCATATTCTTCTGGTGCCAGAATTCTAGCTAATACAATAGAAACTACAAACGTAACTATTTGTGCTCCGCATCTTTCCGCAAAACGCCATAAAAAATTTGAAATAACACTCTTTTTCTTCATAGTATCTCTACACCTACATTGAACCTTTTCTTTTTCTTATTATAAATGGGCAAACTATATACATGCAATATTTTATCTTAGTTTTAATCTTATATTTAATATTTAGACAATTTAAATATTGTTTAAGTTCTTTTTTTCTTAATATATTATATGCTGCCGTTCTTATTTCTCTGTTACTACTGATTTCATTTCTTAACACCGAATCTTCTAATATCGTTTCCGCTTCTAATTCAGTCTGATATATTCTCTCTCTTATAATATTACTATATTTATCCGAACCTCTTAATGTTAATAATTGTTCTAAATAATATTTTCGTTGAAGTATATTTTCTTTTCGACTTTCTATATCTGTATTATCCGCTGAGTACAATGCTCCTGTTTTAACCCCATAATTATACTGCGACATTGTATAAGGTAAAACAACAACGTTTCCTTTTATAAATAACTCTGTTAATCGAACATAATCTCCAAACCAATATTCTCTAGAAAATTCTAATCTATACCCATCTGGTTTCTTCATAAAAAATGAAGATGTATGTATTTTCCATTCTAAAAATGCTTCTCTTGGTGTCATTGTATGTACTTCTTTCCAGTCATTAAAATACATATCTTTTTTATCTGAATTAATACAATGAACCAATGTATTATGTCCGCATAAAACACACTCATCATTTAATTCCATATAATCATATTGTTTTTGCAGCTTATCATCGCTTAACCACCAATCATCACATTCACAAAATGCAATATATTTACCTGTCGCCTTTGGCAGCATATATTCTTCTACAATCGCTTCACCTTTGGAATATTTATTTTCAATCTGATATATTGGCTTGATTATTTCTGGATATTTTTCTTCATATTCCTTTATTATATTGGCTGTATTATCAGTAGAGGCATCATCATTTATGATTATCTCATATTTAAAATTAGTCTTTTGGGCTAATATTGAATCCAAACATTTTTTTATATATTTTTCATGATTATAAGCTAAACATAATACTGAAACCTCCATTATATCTACTCTCCTTATCTAATAATTCCTATCGTATTCAGCGCCTTAAAAACTATATATTTTTTATAATTATATAATTTTAAATATTGCAATTTAATCTTTTTATCCTTCAAATAAATCATTACATGTTTTCTCAAATCATCAACCTCTTCGTTAGATTGTATTAATTTAAATAGAATGTAAACATATTGATTAATTTTATTATAATTCAAAAACTCTATACTTTTATCATCACAATACAAACATAAACCATCATACATTTCATCTACAGATGATATCATATCTTCCATACATTTACGGCTTATTCTTTTTGTTATTGAATTTTCATTCCAGATATTATATATATAATATTCATAATCTATCATTAAAATATTATTAGCTTTCAACATCAATTTATAAAATGTTGCAATATCTTCATAATATCTTCCAATTGGAAATTCTATTTCATAAAATAAAATTTTTTTATACACTCTAAAACAGATCTGATTTCCAAATTCATTTTTATTATATAAATCTATATATTGATTTCGTGAACAAAGTTTCTTATTTTTTGTTCCCTGTGGCTTATATTTATCCTTTTCCTTTTCAAAACAATATTTAAAATCTAAAATATCCCAATTCAATTTTAAATATTCGTTCATATCTTGAATGAAACTGCTTTCAAACATATCATCTGAATCCAAAAATGCCACATACTCACCTTGTGCTTTTTTCAAACCTTCATTTCTAGCTGATGATAATCCTCCATTTTTTTTATGAATAACATTAACATTACTATACTTATTCATAAATTGATCACAAATCTCAGGACTGCCATCAGATGAGCCATCATCTACTACTATTAATTCAACCCACTCTTCCATCTGATCTATAACTGAACTTAAACATCGTTTTAAATATCTTTCAGTATTATACACTGGAATAATTATTGATAATTTTATCTTATTCATCCTTAGCCATCTCTCTATTTTCTATTATAAAACCCATAGATATTATAAAGTATATTATATATGCACCCTCTGTTTTTAAAACCTCATCATATATAATTAACAGTAGTGCCATTATCGCCATTACTTTCGCATTATTGGAATATTCATTCTCGCCTCTTCTATTAAAAAATACACTTATAAAGGTACCTATATATACAATCAATCCAATAATTCCTGCCTCAGCAAAAATGTATGAAGATTGAAACCAGGAATAATTGGTATATGAAAAAAGGTCTGCAAATGAATTTGCTTTCATTCCTATATTACAATTTCCTATTCCTATACCCATTAAACCATCCACTATATTATTATTAAAACAAGTTTTAAAAACTCCGGTTATAGCTGTAAACCTGTTAAAATCACCTGCTCCAGAATATCCAGCACTGGATGTAACAGTCGCTATCATACCTCGCAGTGACATTGTACCCCTCATCCAAGGATAAATAAAATACAAAATTCTAACCATTATAAGCATAACTATAAAACATCCCGCAAGTGCCGCTACACCTATCATAATATTTTTTTTTGTGAATTTGATTTTCTTAAATTGTAATGCAAATAAAATTAAAACAATCATGACAAATTCGACAAAAAACACCTTTAACTCTATAAGAATAGCATCCGCGAAACAAGTTGCTAACGTCAGCAATGCTATACTTAACCTCAACTTCTTATTCTTCCATTTATTATACACAATTAATATGACAGCAATTAACAGTACATTAACATATAAATTTCCGCCCCTTTTTACCCCGAAAAAGCCATTTAAATAATCTCCACGCATCCAGTAATCTTCTACTTTAACCGTAATAAACTGATAAATTATCACCAAAGTATTCATCAATTGATATATTATCAATCCACTACATATTTTATCATAATCATCTTTTCCAAGTAATACACTACAAGACATCAGAAACATAGGAAATCTGAGTAATAATCTGATATCCAAAACCCAATATGTCCAATTAAATCCCCATTCTTTTATATGTATAATTGCACTTAATGTTCCCATCGAAAAAAAGATTGCATAAAAAATCAAAAGCAATTTAAATTGTTCAATATTATCTTTTATATCTATAAACGCCAATGCAAAAAGTATAATATTTAATATATCTAATAAATATTTTATACCTGAAGGAACCCCTAAATCAATTAAGACTCCTTTAAATAAAACAAAAGCAATCATTGCATATATTAATAATATTCCAACCTTTTTTCTATTCATATTTTCCTCACATTATATCCATAATATTAACAATTTTTATCTAACGAATGATAGCAATCCATAATCAAATCAGCACTATGTTTCCAATTAAATTTGTCCACTCTGGCTTTAGATTTTTCCTTTAAATCTTCTATAAGCTTACTATTATTTAATAATTCATTTATTACCATTGCTATATCTTCTTCTTCATATGGATTAAAATACAAACCTGCATCTCCTACAACCTCTGGCAAAGAGGATGTATTAGATACTCCAACAACATTTCCACAAGCCATCGCCTCTAATGGTGGTATTCCAAAACCTTCAAATAACGATGGATAAATAAAACATTTAGCATCATTATACAATCTAATTAAATCAGATTGTTCAACATAATCTGTAAAAATAACATCTCCATCATCATTTAATACTTCTTTTAATATGTCATTATAAAGCCATGCCTTTTTCCCTACAATAACTAACTTTTCTTCTATTTTATTGCGCTTCTTCAGGATTTTATATGCTTTAATTAATCTTACAAGGTTTTTTCTTGGCTGTAAATTACCAACACTCAATATGTAATCACCAGTTATATTGTATTTGCGCCTTAATTCTTCAGATTTTAAATCTGAAGGCGATAGTTTTTTAAATTCATCATTAACTGCATCATATGTTACAACTATTTTTTCTTTCTTTATATTATAACTCGCAGCAATATCATTTTTTGCATTTTCTGATACGGTAAATATATAATCTGATTTCCTTGCTGCATATGGTATTAATAATTTTTGAGTAATATATTCTTTTTTTGTAAAAATATCTTTAAAATGTTCAAAACAAATATCGTGTATCGTACATACAACCGGACATGGATTTAAAAAAGGAATAAAATATTGCGTATGCAAAACATCTATTTTATATTTTTTACACAACTTAGGTAATTCAAAAAAATTCCTTTTAAATGCATTTTTTTGTTCAAATTCAATAACTGTAAATTTCTCAAAATATTCCTCAACAGGTGTTCCACTTTTTACAAATATATAAACTGTATCTTTGTCATCCACAGTCATATTTTTTAATATATTCGTATAATAACTCTCATTACCACCTGAATGATCCCCTATCATATGTGCATCTATTGCTATTCTCACAACTTACTCTCCTAATAATTTTCACAAAATGTTTTCATATAGTCATTTGTAATTTTATTCCAGCTATAGTTATTTTCTATTCTGGATTTAGCCCGATCTCCAATCTCACGTATCTGATTACAATCCATTTTCTCGGAATCATCTATAAGTGCAGCCAGATTATTTTCTTCCTTAGACCAATATAGTGCTCCATCTTCAGCGACTTCTCTATTAAAACCAACGTCCAATAACAAGTTTAAATCTGTAGATGCTAAAGCCTCTAATAAACTTGGATTGGTTCCACCAACCTCATGACCATGAAAATAAGCATATGCCTGTTCTCTTATCTTTTTCAATAAACTTTCGTCATATACTGTACCTACAAATTTTATACGTTCATCCTGTTCAAATCCCGTTGTTTTTTTTAGTTCTTCGTAGAACTTGTTATGTTCAACATTAGTAATAATTACAAAATCCTTTTTTGTATTGGATTTCATAAATTCTCTAATCATAGTTTCATAATTATTTTCTGGCACAAATCTTCCAACTACCAAATAATAATTTTTAGGTTCAACCTTTTTTTCTTTAAACCATCTTACTACTTTTTCATCGCTATCATTCAGCCCAGATTTTTTTATATCAGCTCCATATGCAATAAATGTTGTTTGTGGATTATATTTTCTATATGTATTCCTTATATATTTTTCTATATTTTTTGAATCACATATAAGGAGATCTGCCTGCTTAACCATCATTTGCTCTGATATTTTCCAATATTTTCTTACTGGTGCACTCCACTTTGCTCTCATCCATTCGTGACCGTCTGGATTAATATACATTTTTCCACCAAGTTTGTGAATTTTATTTTTAAAATATCTGGCAAAAGGTCCTATTCTGCAAGCAAGTATATATACAATTGGATTTTCAATATTATGCTTTTTTATATATTTGCAACATTCTGATAATGCTTTAACATCATAATATATAGCTTGAGCCGGACCTATATCAGGAACTTTTATTTTAAAGCACCTTGCATTATTTTTTTCAAATTCACCATATTCTTTATCTTTAATAGCAACATGATACTTAATATCGTTATTATTTTTATGATACTCAGTAAGCTTATCTACAAATGTCTCGTAGCCTCCATAATTACCTAAGTTTTTCGCCCCCACTATAAATACATTTTGCATATGTAACCTCTTTTATCTATATTTTATCTGTAATCATTTAAACCATTTTAATATTAAAATAATTTAAATAAAAGCACTCTTATATATTATTATGTTCCGTGATTAGTAAATACTGTCACGACTGTCTTAAATAAAATTTTAATATCAAGCATTACACTCCAGTTATCAATATACTCCAAATCCATCTTCACAACTTCATCAAAGTCCATAACACTATTTCGTCCATACGCCTGCCACATTCCTGTAATACCAGGCTTCATAGACAGTCTTCTCTTATGGTGTCCTTTATACTGCTTGAACTCACCTACTGTAGGGGGTCTTGTTCCGACAAGGCTCATATCTCCCTTTAACACGTTAATAAACTGAGGAAGCTCATCTATGCTTGTCTTTCTTATGAACTTACCAACCTTGGTAATTCTAGGGTCATCCTTCATCTTGAACATAAGGCCATTCATCTCATTCTGTGCCATAAGCTCTTTCTTACGTTCCTCAGCATCAATGTACATTGAACGGAACTTATAAATATAGAAATAACGTCCATTCTTTCCTACTCGCTTCTGCTTAAAGAATAATGGACCTTTTGACTCAATCTTAATGGCTGGTGCAACAAATATCATTGCAATCGCCATAAATACAAGACCTACGATAGCTCCAACTATATCAATACATCTCTTTACGAATAAAGCCTTCCAGCTATATATCCTGTTAGCAAATGTAACAACCGGAATACTTCCAAGATAACCAAGCTTGGCATCGAAATCTCTGTAGACATCTAAAACTTCAATCTTAAGATGTACAGTAACACCCATATCTTCAAGTTCCATAACCATAGGCTTGATACGTTCTCTTATACGTTCTGTAACATCTATATAGACTTCATCAACGATTTCATTCTTAATAAACTTCATCATAGTATGGATATCTGCGACAACAGGAACTCCATTGATATCCTGACCTGTCATATTCTCATCCATAATTACAATTCCGTCTATCTTTCTTAACCAGTCGTCCTTCTCATCTATCTTTGAAAGTGTATTCTTAGCCCTGTCTTTAACTGTAACCATTATGACACGGCTCGCTCTCTTGCTTTCATTATGAGATTTAAGATATGCCTTAACAGCCATTCTTGATACATACATAATAACTATTGCCACGATAACTGTAACAATATATATGCCTCTCTGAATACCTTCTGCATCTCTTCTTAACAATTCATAGACAGCAAGTATAGCTGCAAACAGCGCACTCTTGCATACTACAGACCTGAATTCCTCAAAATAGCCTCTGCTTATAAAGTCATTTTTGACATTATAAAATACGGCTGTAATAACTGTAGCTACTAATATTGATACAAAATTATTATTAAGCTCACTAAAAATCTGTCCGTTATTCATTCCCCAATATAATCCCAGCCAGATTATTCCTGCAACATAATACGATAACACTATCGCTATTGCATCTGTAAAAAATATAAGTATATTCTGTATACTTTCCTTTGTTCTGTTAATATTCGTCATAAGCCCCCTGATAATACCTACTTAATTTATGCAATCTGATTAATTATACTATATTCGACATAATTGTCAATAATGTAAAAAATCCGCTCCACTCTATTATTATGTGGAACGGATATAGCTCATTTTATTCCACCGTAACTGACTTAGCAAGATTTCTTGGCTTATCTACATCAAGTCCCTTAGCTACACTTACATAATAGCCAAGTAACTGAAGTGGCACAACAGCGAGTGATGCCGCAAAATGCTCATCTATCTTTGGAATATATACAGTAAATTCAACTGTATCCTCAACTTCATACTTTCCATATGTTGTAAGTCCCATAAGATATGCACCACGGCTCTTACATTCAACCATATTGCTTATTGTCTTCTCATAAAGCTCACTCTGTGTAAGCACACCAATAACAAGAATATTATCCTCAATAAGACTTATAGTTCCGTGCTTTAATTCACCAGCGGCATATGCTTCTGAATGAATATAAGATATTTCCTTAAGCTTAAGGCTTCCTTCAAGGCTGACAGCGTAATCAATTCCTCTTCCTATAAAGAATATATCCTTTGAATTGGCAACCTTTGCGGCAAACCACTGAATTCTTTCCTTGTCTTCAAGAATCTTCTCAATCTTATCAGGTATAGTCTTAAGTTCTTCTAAATATGTGCTGTACACATCATCTGCTATCTCGCCTCTTACCTTGGCAAACTGAATTGCAAGGCAGTAAGCTGCTATAAGCTGTGTACTGTAAGCCTTAGTTGTAGCAACAGAAATCTCTGGACCAGCAAGTGTATAGAATACATTATCTGCTTCTCTTGCAATTGAACTACCAACTACATTGACAATGCCAAGTGTCTTAAGTCCCTTATCCTTAGCAAGTCTTAATGCCGCAAGGCTGTCTGCTGTTTCACCTGACTGGCTTATAACAATTACAAGTCCATCAGGATCTAACAAAGGCTTTCTATATCTGAACTCAGAAGCAAGTTCTACCCTTACAGGTATCTTAGCCAGATCTTCCATAACATACTGTGCAACAACACCAACGTGATATGCTGAACCGCAGGCTACAATATATATCTGTGAAATCTTCTTAATTTCTTCATCTGAAAGATCCACTGCTGATAAATCAAGCTTTCCGTCCTTTAATACAGAATTAAGTGTATCAGCAATTGCCTTTGGCTGTTCGTGGATTTCTTTCATCATAAAATGCTCATATCCACCTTTTTCTGCTGCCTCAGCATCCCATTTAATCTCTACAAGTTCTTTTTCTATCTCATCACCATCAAGGTTATAAAATGTTATCTTACCATCTGCAAGACGTCCAATCTCCATATTGCCAATATAATATACATTTCTTGTATAATTAAGTATGGCCGGTACATCAGAACCAACATAGCAGTTGCCATCACTGACACCAAGTATCATTGGGCTGTCTTTTCTTGCTACATATATTTCATCAGGATATTCCTTGAACATAATTGCAAATGCGTAAGAACCACGGATACGAACCATAGCGTGATTAATAGCATCTACAGGTGTATGCTCGTATTTCTTATAATAATAATCAATAAGCTTGATAGCTACTTCTGTATCTGTTGATGAATAGAACTCATATCCATTCTTAAGAAGCTTATCCTTTAATTCCTGATAGTTCTCAATAATTCCATTATGTACACCAACAACATTATAATCATCCGATATATGAGGATGTGCATTATTCTCCGAAGGTTCACCGTGTGTTGCCCATCTTGTATGTCCAATACCGCAAGTTCCTTTAATAGCAAGACCATTATTAGTCTTTTCCTCTAATGCCTTAAGCCTTCCCTTTGCCTTTACAACCTCAACCTGGTTATCACCATCACGAACCGCAATACCTGCTGAATCGTAACCTCTATATTCAAGCTTTGCAAGACCATTAAGAAGTATTGGTGCTGCCTGTTCATTACCTACATATCCAACTATTCCACACATAGATATATTCCTCTCTTTTAAAAATTCATATCACCTTATAATATATTATTCCGTTCCTAATTACAAGATTATAGAATATTTATTTTAAATTCATATTTCAATATTAGCTTAACTTCTGCTTTAAATGTATCTTTATATTAAAGCTGTTCTCCATATAATTATGCAACCACATTTTAATAGCATATCTGATATATCCAATCACAAATAATATTAATATTGTATTCATCTATATCATACACACTATTTTCACGTCCACTGTAGGTTATGACTATATTTCACCCTGTATCAACTCTTATTATAAATTATTATTTAATTTTATTATTAATTCTTCCTGTTAATTACTTCTCAAATGCTACAATATCAGTCATATCATTATAACCAAGCTGCTGCATTTTCTTCTGAAGCCTATTAATTGCCTCATCAAATTGTGAAAAAGCATTATATGTATCATTAAAATACTGCATTGCCTTTTCTTTATCTCCATCTTCATTTGCCTGCCACGAAAGCTCGGCATAATGATGTAAATCGTTATGTGTCTTTACAAGCAGTTTGAATTCGGAACTATTTACAATCTCATCATCCTTTAACTGTGCAATCCATTTACCAAGCTTACAGCGTGATGGATCATCTACCTGCTTCTTTAAAAGATGTTCAAATCCTACAATATTATTATATACTCTCCAGGTAAGAATATAATGGTCTACTTCAAATACTCTCATCCAATCCTGCTGTGTAATCTTAGAACAGCCTCTTACGAGGTCGCTTCTTGTCTTATCAAGATATCTGCCGATCTTAAATACTCTCTGTCCTGATTTGAGGCAGTCATCAGACAATATGCTGTAGCTCTGTGAAATATTCTCTATCTGCTTAGAAAATGACTTTGTAACACCTGTCTGTGTATCTATGTCGTTAAAGACACTGTCAACCTTCTCACTTATGTCATCAATCTGGCTGTTCATCTGCTGCATAACTTCAAGTGACTTCTCCACCTTTTCATTACCTTCTCCAAGGCTTACGGTAGTCTCATCCATCGCTTTTGCAAGCTCATCTATATTATCTCTTAATTCTTTAACATACTTGACTATACTTCCAGCAGACTCTGCTGTATTATTGGATAATAATCTTACCTGATCAGCAACAACAGCAAAGCCTCTTCCTGCTTCTCCGGCTCTTGCAGCTTCAACAGAAGCATTTAAAGCCAAAAGATTACTCTGGTTAGATACCTTCTTAACAAGGTCGACAATCTCTTCAATCTTACCAATCTTGCCCTTAAAATCCTGAACTTTATTATTGATAGACTGAATCTTCTTAGATGACACATTAACGGCTTTGATACTATCGTTCATATCTACCGTTACATTATGGGACACTGATATTATATCGTGGGCATTATCACGGATATGTCCCATAGCCATAGAAATGTTCTCTATAGAACTCTCAAGATGCTGGCTGGCATTCTCCATATGCTGTATCGACTTAGTCTGTGCTTCTACCTGATTAAGCGTATCCTTAATCAAAGTATTATCACCAATAACCTCCATAGTTTCATTAAGCCGCATAACAACTGGATTATTAACCTGCTTAACTGCTTTAAGCATCGAATTAAGCTTATCTGCATACAGCGGATTATTAAAATCCGCAGCATCTATCTCATCAAAATCGCCTGAGGCTATATTGTCAATTGCCTCAATCATTCGCCTGGCATCACCTTCCGACAATAAGTTCTCTTCTGTCTTTCTTCTAAACATATACTTTCATTCTCCTATTATACACACAACAGCGGGTTATAAAATACAACTCCCATTTCCCAGCAGCAGACATCCCCACAGTCCTGATTAGCGCAGAACAAGCTATAAATGTCTGTAAAATATCGTATCTTCAAACCATTTTATTAAACTATTCAAGTCTGTATAACACCGATATTGTAATAATATCATAATTCAAGTATATTTACCATACAAAAATAAAAATTTGTCTGATATTTTTGTATAATGTCTGATTAATTAATAGGCAACATTATTGTTCAGCTATATTGTAAGAGCCAACAAGCTTATGAACAGCTTTATCATCTGTCATTAAAATAGGAATATGTTTAAAACTTATATACTGTCCTAATTTAATTGCAAACTTGTCACCCTGAAATTCTTCTACATATGGGATATTCTTTGTACCCGTTCTAATTCTTTTAGATGTTGGAATTGTTTCGCTTGTAAAATCAGCTTTTTTGTAAGTTGTATACATATATATATTATTTATATTAATATCAAGCATAGCTGCAAACGCACATATAAAAAGATAACTTGCCCTGAATTTACCTTTAACATCTATCCATGTTTTATCAGACACAGTAGACTTCATTTCAATCAAATATACATCCCATTTATCTGCTTTCTCATCTACATTATCCATAATAATATGGTCTACTCTTTTATACATTGATGCTTTAGAACCCTCTTTAAAAAAATACATATCTGTATGCTTTTTATCTATATTCTCTATTGTCAATGTATTATTAGACTTTGTCCTAAATTCAAGTCGGCTTTCTCCACCATCGTCATTCTCTTCAAGTATAATGACATTATCATCTTCTTTTACTGTAACAAAATCTTCTTTTAATAATTCATCTATTATAAACTGTGTTCTCTTTTTCATATCAATTCCACTCTGATGTACATTCACCACATATTTATAAGTATCTATAACAATAATTATTCCTGTAAAACAGCAGCACAAATCATCTATTCCTGTATGTTATATGCTTCATTGGTTATTTTATCTAAAGCATCATTAAATGTTGGCACTGCAAATCCATTATCATCACATTTAATCTCTTCCAGAACCGTTTTCTTTCTGGTTCTGCTTCCTTCCGTATTAAACTGATACACCCTGACTTTTCTATAATCAATTAAATCTTCCTGTGTATAGCCATACCTTTCCATCAAATCTACATTTTCTGCATTATTCTTTAATGAAATCATATTATTAATGTGCTGAATTATTAAATCACTATGCGTAGTAACGCATACATTAGTCTTTGTATTCACAAGTCTGCACAGAACTCTCGCCATAGAACTCTGCAATTGCGGATGCAGTCCTATTTCTGGCTCTTCATAAAATATATTAGAAATTGTTCTATTATATTTTAATAATAAAAGAAGAGGTGATAATTCAGTAACAACTCCTGATACAACTCTTAAAGGCAGGCTCTTACTTCTCCCATTAGGAATATATCTTACTTCCCTGTTAGGTAAATCAGACACATCTAATACACCATCTGCCATATTACTCTCTATATATTGAACTATACTATTATATTTATCATTCTTCACTGGAGAATATTGCGACAAATTATTAATAACTGTAAGGAAATTATTAATAGGACGTGTAAATGGTGTAACAGTACTTTCCTGATTATCATTAAATGTATTATCTCTTCCCACCTGATTAATAATATCTTTTGTCAGCATAAATCCTGTTCTTGAAGCTGGAAGATAAATAGATGTATCCTTAGCATAGTTCATTCCTAATATAGAATAACACAACACCGACATTAAAAATTCAATATTATGCTTATCATATATTTCATCAAAAGAAGATGCTAAACATACCGCTCTGCTTCTCTTCTTATGCTGAATAACCTGCATTATTATTTCAACTCGTTCTGTAGTATCACCATCACTTTCCAACACTTTTTTATTCTGTATAGTATGGAAATCTACCTCGACAGATTCTAAATCTGGTATCTCTACCTGCATTTTATCTATACTTACTTCGTCCGTATTAAAGAGCCATTTAACAAAACTTTTCTTTTCAAAATCCAGACAGTCATTAATCAAACTCTGAATATTAATACCATATTCTTTTAATTTTACATTATATTGTTCATTTACAGCATTTCTGATATTATCTGAAATCCATTCAAATACTTCTGAATAATGCTGACTTTTTTTCATATTCTTTGCTGAAAAAAAGCCTGCTCTTCCATAATTCTGAAGCCCCCATATCAAAGATGTCAAATAACTCTTTCCGCTATTATTGTCACCTACAAAAAGTATAAAAGGTGCTATCTCAACCTCTGCACTTTTTATCTTTCCGAAATTTTCAATATATATTTTACGATATTCCATATATGACCTCTTGATTTACAGTTTGATTTTGTTAATAATCAAATTATTATATACACATTTAAGATTATTACTAATAGTATTACTATATTAACATACATCAACTAATATAACAATAACTGCTTTAGTAATTCTCCCTAATCCACTCCAGACTTTCCCTATTACCTATATCATATCTCTTACCAGGCATTTCATACGCATAAACTTCACGTTTCTTGCAGAACCACTCAATAAATCCACCAGGTGCATCAAGATTAATCTCCTCGTCATTGACACAATCAACAATAACTGGTAAATCCTCTTTGCCATAAATATAAAATGGTGGTACAGCCCAGTTGCTCTTTGGTTCTTTAGGCTTTTCTTCCATTGAAATAACCTTATCAGAAGAATCAACCTCAACAACGCCTGTTCGCTGTAACTTTTCTAACGATGGCTCATAATGTCTCATTATACAGGTTGCACGTTTTTCTTTATAAAAATCAAGAAATCCTTTAATTGAAAAATCAAGCAAATTATCTCCTGCAAGCACAAGCACACCATCATTCTTCTCATCTTCGTTGCATTCCTTGATCAATTGACACTTATTAATTGCAAATGCTATATCTTTAACAGCCCCCAACCTGTTATCATTATCTGTTGAACCATCGTCCAACAGAGTAAGCTTCATTGCACCTGATAAATTATCTGCCTTATCTGTCCAATCTTTAAATATATTATAGAACTTGTGATTAGACACAATAATAGCTTCATCAACCATACCCGTTGATTTAACATCTTCTAACAGCCAGTCCAATATACTTTTCCCTTTAACCTCTAATAATGGCTTTGGAAAATTCTCTGTTAATGGATATAATCTTGTTGCATAACCTGCTGCTAATACTATACATTTCATAATCATTCCTCGTATTATTGTATTTTATATTATATATTTATATATTTTATGAAACTCTATCTGAATATCTCTTTACCGCATTCGATATTGTTTCTTTTAATAAATCTTTTTTAGTATCATCCATATTACGAATAAGCACTCTATTTTTTTCAATATTATAAACTTCTTTGTCAAATAATCTACCTATTGCATTATTTAAAAACGCAGTATTAACCAAATCAATACCATCAAAATCTAAAATTACAGTTTGGGAATTGCCATTGGTAACCTCAATAATTTTTTCAAATAATTTATCTCCATTGGAATCATCAAATGCAATTTTTGAATCTATTATTTCTTTAACTTTTAATTCTATGTTTTTATCAGCATTATTCATACAATTCATCTCCTATTCCACAAGAATGTTGTTAAGCACTGTATATAATTCATATAAATGTATTTTTCCATAATCCGTATCAGAATATTCCTTGCCGCCAACTGACACTTCATCACTTATATATTTATATGAGCTATAAATTTTTTGAGAACATGTTATTTTTTCTTGTGAATGTAATTTTTCAATCTCTTTTAGCAAATCTATAATCTCATCTTCCGTTATTATATCAATTTTACTTATATCAACTGGAACAGTCAAATTTATTTTATCATATAATTCTCTATCATACACATGTTCACTATCTAATTTAGTAAAAATTGCAATATTTTCTTTATAATTATCACTTTTTGTCGCAATATATTCATAATACTTCTTAGTAGATGTATATGATATGCCATTATAATTATTATTTTTTAAAATAAGAGCTAATATCTGTGGTATTATATATTCTTCGCAGAAGCTATACCCTTTTAATTCACTTTTCTTTTGAAAACTACATACAGATGCCAATATCATTTTAAAGAAATCTGAACTTGTATATGTTCTTTTTTCACTTTCTGTCATATTATTAAATGAAATTTCAGTATACACATCTAATATACTACATCTTAAATCATATATCTTAAAATTATTATCAGGAAGTCTTACAACTGATACTTTTAAATTATTAATATCTTTTACATCTATCTCTGTCGCTACATCTATCACAGAGCTTCCTATGTATAACATTGGCTGTCCTGTCAGGCTATACCTTTGATTACCTATTAAATATCTTTTATTAAACGGTATATGAAACATATCCCAACGAGTTAATACTTTGTCTGAATTACGAGCTTTAAAATATATCTGCTCTTTACTGAGTTCTTTTTCATACCCTAATAAATTATGTTTATTTAATAAATCTTCAAATGCATTAATAGCATCAACTGGGTTTGAATTAATCCATTTCAAATATATCTCCTTAACGCAGTTAAAAAAATCTTCTATGTCTTTTTCTTCAATGTCTGAAATTTTATTTCTTATCTGCTTACAACTTTTCAACAAACTACATTCTTTACATTTTTCATTTTCATATTTGACATAATTATAATGTGTTTTAAATAATTTTCTATAACTATCTATTGTATCTTCATGCCTTTCGCTCAATCCCTGTGCAAATTTTCTAAGTTTTGCCTGATAACTATCATCCAAAAAATCTTTAATACAATCCATATCTCTACTTGTATGATAATTAGGAAGTTAATTATCACACGTTTCCTTTCTTTTAATATCGTGGTTCAATACAATTCAGATACTATGGACTTTTGATTTTTACCCTGTAGCTTGACTACTCGACTGGAGTGTATTGCCGCTACTTTT
>JBNMLJ010000041.1:0-24198 GCA_050874785.1 Lachnospira sp. | reverse complement strand
TAAGGTATATACATAAGCTTTTAACTGGTTAAGATATGTCGTATTAGAAGTAACATTAATTTCTTGCATTATATATATGTTATAAATATCTTCAGGTGTATATAATCTACATAAACTTTTATCGGAATGATATGGTACATTCATACCTGTTGTTTTTGTAGCCATTTCTCCTTCAAGAGAAGTCAATCTTGTGTCTAAAACATCATGTACCGCTTCGTAATTATCCTCTGTAATATTGGCTAATTCATATCCATTTTCTTTTAACAATGCATATAAATATGTGGCTTGCGTTGTACCTTTCTGGAGATTCTGTAAATCTTTAAGACTTAAATTAGCTACATCTTCAAGCCATTCATGCACCTTATCGTATCCATAATAATCTTCATAGTCGGTAGATTTATTATTCCAAAGTCCACCTGCACTTGGAGCAAATAAACCGTTTTCTCCTTCGGTGAAAATTTTGTAATCGTCAAAGAAGCTTTGAATTGTATTACCGTCATCATCACCATTTGTAATAAATGCGGCGGCTTTTGCACGAATATTTTCCTTATATGATTCAGTTAAGCTATTTACATTATCTTTTAATGTAATAATTGCATTCCCTTCGTTGGTATATCCAGTAACCAACTCTGGCATAATTGTTTTGACTTGATTACAAATATCGAGATATTCTGAATATTCGTCCTTTGTAAGATCTATATTTTCGCCCGTTTTTGTGACATGTTCACTTAATTCTGAGAATCTATCTGATACAGAAGAAATTGTCTGTTGTCCAGACTGAACTTCATCGAAGAATGACTGCATATTTCCTCTAATAGCTTCTGCTTTTTCTTCTGCCTCATCAGCAGTTAAAATAAGATTGTCTATTCTTTTTATTAAAAGTTGAATACCTTCAATAACTGCAAAAAAGATAAGGGAATTTAATGCGGCTTTAAAAATGCTAAGACCAGTAGCAGCAACTTTAGAAACAATAGAAGTTTCAGACATTGAAGCTTGAATTGTTCTCTGATTTGTAGCAAATGTTTGTGCCGAACCGGTTCCTTTTTTAATATTTTCAGCATATTTTTGTGCTTCAACACTTGCACCTTTCATTGTGTTGCTGAAAGTTTCCGTTGATACAGAGCCTTTTTGACATTCTGCCTCATAGTTTCTTAAACACTGTATATCTATTTCTAACTGTTTAGTAGCTTCTTCCTGTGCAATTTTTCTCGCTGTAAATTTTGATACAATTCTCTGTCCAGATAATGAATCATTGTCGTCTATTGTCTTGAATATCATACTATGTTAAGGTATAATATTTTTCATAATGTTTGAGGTTATGAAAAATATTTTGTATAGGAGAGAAGTGTATGAATTTTGTAAAGAAAAACTTTTCAGTTGTTATGAATTTAATATCAGTGCTATTTGTTATTATTTCTATTGGAAGTATTACAAGTTACGGTTTAAGTGAAGGTAGGAATACTTTTTATAAAACAATATCCTTTAGTTCAAAACCTTTTAATCTTACTAATGGAGATAAAGTGAGTTATTTATTATTAAATGTATTATTTTTTACAGGATTAATACTTCTTGTAGTGTCTGCTGTAAACTATTGCAAAAATAATAAAATAAAAGGTATTATTTTGATAATAACAAATGTAATTTTTTCAGCCATTTCATTTGTATTATTCCAAAATGGCAACTATTTGCTGATGACTGGGCTTGTGATTACCATATTTATGTTGCAATTTTCATTACAATCTAGTTTGAAAAACAAAGTGTGTGCCGCAATCACAATAGCATCTAGTATTGGTTTGTGGATTATAAATATCTATTTTCTAATTAAGCAATTTACAATGATGATTGGAATTGCGGATGTTGTAGGGGTGTTATTAGATGATTTAATTAAGATATCCAGAACTAACGCTATATGCCTGAGTCTATTTATTATTCCTGGCGTAATTTCAATTATTGGAAATCTTATAACCGAAGAATAGGAAAAATCATCTAAACATATGTTCAGACTATACCAAGATGAATCAGGATGGAAGAGTAAAAGACCTGTAGAACAATCTATAGGTCTTTTTTCTATGTATGAAAAGCTTATGTATTAAATTTCTAAGTTGCTGTTTACTTCTAATACTACACAGGTGTATCCGTCATTTTCACAGCATTTTTTATCTACTTCTAGAATCTCATCATCGTTCATTCCATAGTTATTTTCAAAGAAGATAGAAGATGAGAAATCATCAACTTTTAACGCTATAAGTTTTTTATATTTCATTATGCCACCTCCAAATATCCATATTTACGAAGCAGCTTTGTTATGTAAGAGATACCGTCAGGATAAATTCTTGTCTGCAAATGAGCAGTTCCATCAGGTGCGATAGCAGGAATAGCAGTAAATTTACCTTTATTGGTTGGATTCTCATATGGAACATTATCACCATTTTCATTCTTGAAAAGCAATCCAATATTTCTCATATAAGAGAAGAGTTTGTATTCACCAATTCCTATAAAGTGTGCGATCTCATTAACTGAGAAAGTACCTTTTGTGTCCATCAGAAGTTTCCAATCCTTTTCGGTTTCCTCTAATGATGCGATGCGTTTCTTTTGATTTGCAATGATTTCGTCCTTATGCTTGATTGTTTCATTGGCAATCTGAACAGCTCTTGCCAAGAATAACTCATTTGGTTCTTCTTCCTTAATTGGAATATAACCACCTGTCTGACGAATCTGTGGTAAAACTTCCTGTGTTACCCATTTACGGAATTTCCTTGCATTCTTCGCTTTAGACTCAAGGATTAAATCATACAATGAGTCTTCTGTAATCCTTATATTATCAAAATTTGTGTCTAAATCAATGATTTCAAAGTTGTCACTTGGTGACAACCCTTTAATATCAAGGGTTTCACAAATATTAACGATTTTGTCTTTACGCAAATACGGCTTTCCTTTAGCAATTTTAGTATAACCTAAACATCTACATACCTCGCCCAAGAAAAAGTAAATACCATTATCCGTGTTGCTCACAGATAATTCTCCAAAATCTGTGTTGCTAAAAATTTTCAGTTCATTCATTTAATTTCCTCCATATCTTGAAAAATAATTCAACATAGAGTAAAATGAAATATGTCTGGTAACAGACTATGTATGAGAATCGCTTCAATCTTGGTAGGAGAGGGCGGTTCTCACTTTTTATTCTCTTTCTAATATTTTATCTGTTATGGAATTCAAACCTTCTCGAACTAATTCTGCCTTTGATTTGCCTGTAATGCCACAACATTTTTCCAAGTCCTCATTTTCCTTATCAGTTAATCTAATAAATAGTTTATGATTCCTTGGATTATCAGAAAGAGGTCGTCCCATTTTCGTAGACATATAACACCTACTTTCTGTCTATCAATAAGTACAAGATAATAATACTTTATGATAGGCAAAAAGTCAATACTTTTTCAAAATATTTATAAACTCAATAGTAAAATGCGATTGAGTTAATAATTGTCACAAGATGACAACCTTATAAATATACTATGAACTAACGTTCTCCGTAGTCATATGGAATATTATGGTATATAATTATCCATATAATGTGAAAGGGGAAAGTACATTAATGCTTACAAAAGATCAAGAGAAGATATTACATTGGTTACTATCTCTCAAAACAGATATTAAAAATACCATTACGATAAGTAATTCAATGACAAAATATCCAAATGGATATACCGATAAACAGATTATCAAAAAATTGAATGAATTTAAGAATCTCGGATTTGTCACAATCAAATAGTATAGTCCAAATCATAACGATCTCAATTATGCCGTTGATGTGACCATATTAAAAGATGGTATTAACTATTTTACTGATAAGAAAAAGAATAGAACTTCTAGTAAAAGAGATTGGATAAAAACTTATATTCCAATAACAATTTCATTTATAGCGTTACTGAAATCATTTGATACTGAAATTATTTGGCTATGGAAGCAATTAATGCAATTATTGAAATGACAACAGGAGTCCAAAACATCAATCTAGGGTGTCTATCAGCAAATTGATTCATTGGGATGATTATTTTGTCATATATAAAATTTATTTTAATCACGACCTTTCTGTATAAGTAGTAAATTGAAATAAGAGAGAACCACATAAACAAATGTTCAGTCTATCCTTATCGTCCTATACATGGTAAAATATTCCATATACTAATACAGAGGAGGTATTATAATGTATACAACAGATTTTAGTATATTCACCCAAATGGTAAACGTAGCAAAACAGAAAAATTTAGATTATATTATCATGTACTCATATCATCCAATCAACAGCGGTAATTACCCTCATTCATATTCCTTTATATTGTCAACAAACTTATTTACTGTTGCATTCAAAAGAAAGTTTGAAGAGGGTAATGATAATGCTGTAAGAGGATTTCTCCAGCACAATGATTGTGTTGAGCTTGATTGCGACATGAGAATTGAAAAAGATTACATTGAATTGCGTTAGAAATGTCTATCTTTAAGCAATTCCAAAATACGAATTTTTAAATCGTATTCATCCCATTCAAGTTCAGAATACATTTTTAAAGCTTCGCTAATAATAAACTCGTCAGATTCTGTTTCTTCTGAATGTTTGAATCTGGCGAGCAATTTCTGATATTCTGTATTTTTATCAATATCAGGAAAAATTTCATTATTTGTCATATTATTTTCCACCTTTCATACTAATTTAGGTTATTCCGTCCAAGAGGGATAGGATAGAAGAGTAGTGAGAAATTGCTGCATAATAAAAGACACCTTAATTGGTGTCTTTATTGCTTTCGTCTGAATATATGTACTCTTCAAAATATTGGAGTGTAGAAAAACCACAATACTCAGCATTATGTTCTTCTTCAATATTTTCTTTTGCTTTTTTGTAATTTCCAATACATTTCTCCATCTTTTCTTTAACACGTCTTTCTTTTCCAAGAAGATGCTGATGTTCTTTATCTCTTATATATGCACGTTTATCAGAGATATATTCATCATCAAGAATCAATACAGCTTTTGTAAAATCCAGCCCATGCTTTGCTTGTTTATCTGTCCATAATACATCTGTGCGATGTGAGATATCTGAACGTAATGGAACTGCAAACTTTAATCCATTTACTTCTGTAATAACTTGAGTATATGGACGATTTTCTTTTAACATCATTTCTGGATATTGATCTGATGGATAGTCGTTATAAAACTTTTCTGACAAATGTGTAAATAACATATTCTCCTCCGTATAATAAAATACTCCTACTAACAAGAGTAGGAGTAGATGTTATCTTCTCGTTGAGCTTTTTTTAGTTTACCCTGCTCGTGGCTCTACGAACCAGTCTTCCATTTGGATATTTTTTTAATTAACGTTTCGTTATCCTACGACAAACATCTTCTTACGAAGAAATGAGAAGATAAATGAAACCATTTCTGATTTCTTACTTATATTATACACAATTATGAGAAAAAGAATAGTAGAAAATATAACCAATATCCACTATCTGTTTTGTGCAAAATTACTATTTGCTCAATATTTCCTTTATTTCATCAAAACTCAATCCCTTTTCCTGAATCAGCTCGTCTAACTCAAAAAGTCTTTGCTGATGAATTTGTTCTTCGAGTTCTTTCTTTGCTTTCTTCATTTCCTTTAATGAATTTTCCATGTTCTCAATTTCAGTTGTGATTTTTGTTAATTGCTCATCTAATGTGAGATTTTTGCGTCCTCTTGCCATAATAGACCTCCTGACTAACTTTTTGAAAATAGTATAGTCCAAAAAGCCTTGATTTTCAATAGTTTTTGTATGACAAAATTTGCATGAAATCGAGATTTACTTGGAATATATGTTCTCTCTACCAGAATATTCCAATATGATATATAATACACTTACAGCGTTATTGAAGTGTGGTCACTTCCATTTTTTTAACGGTGATCCTCAAACAGTCACCAACCTATAAGTATAAAGACTATCATGGATGTAAGTGAACTACCATGAAGCTAAAAACTTCATAGCTTCCTAATCAATATGCGTAACCGCACAAGTTTACTTAGGCTATTCCGACAGTTCCTGCCGTTTTCATTCTCAAACCTTCATTGAGAATATTTATTGCTGCATTTATATCTCTTTCATGATGTGTACCACAAACAGGACAAGTCCATTCTCTTATAGACAATGCTTTCTTCCCATCTTTGTGTCCACAATTAGAACATATCTGACTGGATGGATACCAAGTATCAATCTTGATAATTTCTCTACCATACCATTCAGCTTTATATTCTAACTGTCTTACAAATTCACTCCAAGATACATCTGCTATTGATTTTGCTAATTTATGATTACTCATCATATTTCTTACTTTCAAATCTTCAAGTACAATCGTTTGATTTTCACGAATAATTCTTGTAGATAATTTATGTAAAAAATCTTTTCTTTGATTTGCAATCTTTTCATGTTGCTTTGCAACTTTAATTCTGCATTTTTCTCTGTTTTTACTTCCTTTTTTACAACGAGATAAATCCTTTTGTAATTTTCTTAGCCTTTTTTCAGAATTTCTAAGATATTTAGGATTTGTAATCATTTCTCCGTCAGAAGTTATACAGAACTCTTTAATACCTAGGTCAATACCTATTTCATTATCAACAATAGATAACTTTTCTTTATCTTCTTGATTAACTAAGACAGAAACATAATATTTACCAGATGGATTTTGAGAAACAGTAACAGATTTAATCAATCCATCAAAATTTCTATGTTTCTTAACTCTAACTAATCCAATCTTAGGAAGTTTAATATATCTTTCCGATATATAAATATTTCCTCCTTGATTATTAGTAGTGTAAGAGTAGTTATGATTTTTCTTACTCTTGAATTTAGGAAATCCTACTTCTGGTCTTTTAAAGAAATTATTATATGCAGTTTGCAAATTCATCTGTGCATTTGCTAATGCAAGTGAATCAACTTCCTTTAGCCATTCAAATTCTTTCTTATATTGAGCAGGTGTGTTATTTAATTTCTGTTTTGTCTCTTTGTAATACTCAATCTTATCTGAAAGCATACGATTATAGATGAAACGTACACATCCAAAACATTTTGCAAAATATTCTTGTTGTCCTTTATTCGGATACAATCTGTATTTATATGCAATTAACATCTATAATCACTTCCTTTCATTTATATATTCTCTTTTTTATTATCAATATGCTGTTGAGTGTGACTCTTTATATAATGTAGTCGCTTTCTTTATGATATGTACTCTGCTTGGATTCATAGCATGGTTTTTGTATAAGACTGTGTTAGCCCTCTTTTGGCTGATCCAATACATAGTAAATAAAGTTACAAAATATAAAGACGTACATGCAAAAGCTCAGTGCAAAGATGCTTCACTAGAGGTTGATTTACACGAGCGAAATGAAGTAGGGACTGAGTAGAGCAGTTCCTATTTTATTATTCTTTTTTTTGTTCCATCTTATCTACCTCTAGGAACTGAGAGGTCAAACTGATTTACACGAGATATGAGATAAGTTCACATCATTTAAGATGAATATAATAAGCTCAAGACGGTATTGAGCAGTTATAGTAATATTCCTAGTGATGGACAAGTGTTAAATAAATTATGGGGATATACTTGTTTTCATTAGTTGGGAGGTCATAAAATGAATAAGCAGAGAAGAGAAAAGATAAGGCAACTCAAAACTCAAATTGATTTGATTAAAACCGATTTGAAGAAAGCTTCAAGTGAGTTATCTTCTATATTAAGTGAAGAACAGGACGCATTTGATAACATGCCAGAAGGATTACAAAGCAGTTATAGAGGAATGTGTTCTGAAGATGCAATTGATAGTATGGAAGAAGCGAGTGAAAAACTTGATGAAGCGATTGAGTTGTTAAATGATATTGTGTAGAATGTAGAAAGGAGAATAGTATTATGAATGATACGCCAGTATATGAATGGGAAGATGCAATAAATTTTATTGCAGAAAGATGTAATATTGACAAAGATACAATTGAGACAGTGCTTACGTTAGAAGAGGACTATATGAAAAGTATTGGAATTATCATGGAAGAACAATCTAATTTTGAGATTGATGGTCAACAAAGAGAACAAAGTAAATAATAGTTTCATTGGAAAATTTAATCAATATATTGCGATTGAATAATGCACTAACTACAATATATAGTATATAAAGAGATGGCTGTTGGTACGAAATGTACTAGCAGCTATTTTATTTAAAAAAATATCAAAAAGCTAATTGACAAACTAGCAAATAAATGATAATATAACTAACATAAGGAGGTAAAGCAAATGAAAAAAACTTTTGCTACTCCTATTGATGAAGAATTGCAGAATGAATTTAAAGCCAAATGTAAACAGGAAGGATATAAAATGAATGAAGTAGTAGAAATCCTTATGAATGGTTATATTAATGGTCAAATTCAAATTGAGAAAGAAATTTCTTATAAGATTCATCAATCAGGAAAATAAAATAGTGCAGGTTCTCCACCGACCAAAGCGAAAACCTACACCATCAGCACTTGAACCTAAGTCCTAGTCATTACATATTATATCGTATTTTCTGGACTTATTCAAGTCACATTTTCCAAACAAGAATTGCGTACCTTGAAAACCAAATAGCAGATTGGCTATCTGTAAAAGCTGTCGTGATGGAGTTGGAATACTCTCGATAGTCTGCGAGCAGAATGGAGAATAAACATTAGAAGGCTATCAACAAATTTATTAAGAAAGGAAGATGCAATATGAATGAAAACAAAAATGTATTAGAAGTAATAGCGGAAACGGAAATTCTTGGCAGAAGAATTTTGATGTATGATTCAATCGAAAATCCTTGGTTTGTTGCAAGTGATATTGCTGATTGGCTTGGTGTTAAAAATGTTAGTCAGATGTTGAAACAAGCTGATATTCAAGAAGATGAAAAGGGTATATTTTTAAAATACACCCTTGGAGGAAATCAGAAGTCGTTATTTGTAACAGAAGATGCAATGTACGAAGTGCTTATGACATCGAGAAAGAAAGAAGCAAAAGAACTTCGTAAAGGAATTAAAGCATACTTAAAATCAATCCGAAAAACAGGAGCTGCAATTCAACCAGGCAGAGAAGAGGAAATGGTACAGAAGTATTTTCCATCTCTGATATTGAATCAATGGTTTATGATAAATTAATTACCAAAAAGCAGAGACTTACTGCAAAAGCTTATGAAGGATATAGAAGTATTCGTGAATTTCAGAGAGAAAATGAGAATACAACAGACATAGAGATTCATGACCTTGTAGAAGATAAAGACGAATATTGGAAGGATGAAAATGCAAATAAAAATCCAGTATTAAATCCTACCAAAAGAGATTATATTGCTGGATCTGTTAGTACAGATATGACAAAAAGATATTTATTATCTCCTGAAATAATTCAAGCTCATAATGAAGGACTAATTCATTTTCATGATGCCGATTACTTCTTGCAGCATATGCATAACTGTGGGTTGGTCAATTCTGAAGATATGCTTCAAAATAATACCGTAATTAGCGAAACTCTTATTGAAACACCGCATAGCTTTTCGACTGCTTGCAATATCGAAACACAGGCAATTGCTCAGATTGCCAGCAATCAGTATGGTGGGCAGAGTATTTCTCTAGCACACTTAGCCCCATTTGTTGATGTAAGTAGAAAATCAATTAGAAAAAAAGTAACAGAAGAGTTATTTGATAATGGATTAATTAGTGAATATGATGAAGAACTCGCAGAAGTTGTTCATATCACCAATAAACGATTAAAAGAAGAAATAGAAAAAGGCGTTCAAACAATCCAGTATCAGTTGGTCACACTTATGACAACAAATGGACAAGCACCTTTTATTACAATTTTTATGTATCTGAACGAAGCAAAGAATGAATGTGAAAAAGCTGACTTGGCAATGTTAATTGAAGAAATGCTTCACCAGAGAATTCAAGGGGTAAAAAATGAAGATGGCGTTTACATTGCTCCTGCATTTCCAAAACTTATTTATGTATTGGAAGAAGATAACATTACAGAAGATTCTAAATATTGGTATCTTACAGAATTAGCTGCCAAATGTTCATCTAAGAGACTTGTCCCTGATTACATATCCGAAAAAATGATGCTTGAATTAAAGGGTGATGTTTATACATGTATGGGCTGCCGAAGTTTTCTGACCGTTGATAGATTTACAAATAAAGTAGGAAATATTGCAAACGCAAAGAATTTTGATCCAAATAAACACAAATATTATGGACGATTTAATCAAGGTGTCGTAACAATTTCTCTTCCAGATATTGCTTTCTCATCTGACAGAGATTTTGATAAGTTTTGGGAAATCTTTGAGGAAAGAACTGAGTTGTGTCATAAAGCACTTAGGGCAAGACACGAGAGATTGCTTGGTACATCTTCTGATGTAGCACCTATTTTATGGCAACATGGAGCATATGCTAGATTAAAGAAACATGAGAAAATCGACAGACTTCTTTATGATGGTTATTCTACAATCTCGCTTGGTTATGCTGGTTTATACGAATGTGTAAAATTTATGACAGGTCATTCTCATTCTGATGAAGGGATTGGTGAAGAATTTGGATTAAAGGTTATGCAGGCGTTAAATGATAAATGCAATCAGTGGAAACAAGCTGAAAACATTGACTATAGTTTGTACGGAACACCGCTGGAAAGCACAACTTACAAATTTGCAAAGTGTCTAAAATCTCGTTTCGGTAGTGATATCTTTAAAAAATTAGATGGTTTTGATAGAAATTATATTACTAATTCATATCATATTCCTGTCTTTGAACATATTACGGCATTTGAAAAGTTAAGAATCGAATCAAAATTCCAGAAATTAAGTCCAGGAGGAGCAATTTCATATATCGAAGTACCAAGTATGAGTCATAATATTCCTGCTATATTAGAAGTTATTAAGTTTATTTACAACAACATCATGTATGCAGAGATTAACACAAAGAGTTGTTATTGTGAAAAATGTGGCTTTGATGGTGATATTCCTCTTGTATCAGATGAAAACAATAGACTTAAATGGGAATGTCCTAACTGTGGGAATACTGACAATACAACAATGGATATAGCATTTAGAGTTTGTGGTTATATTGGTACTGCAAAAAATGGTGGTAATCAGGGTAGATATGGTGACATTCATGATCGTGTTTATCATTTAGACGACATGGAATATACGGAGGATTAAATATGAGGTATGCGAGTATACGTAACCTTGATATTTCAAATGGAGAGGGAGTTGGAGTCTCCCTCTTCGTTCAAGGGTGTGACAGACATTGTTTTAACTGTTTTAATCCTAATACTTGGGATTTTAATGGCGGTAAAGAATGGACAGAAGAAACAAAAAATAAATTTATAAAGCTTATTGATAGACCATATATTAATCGAATTTCTATTCTAGGGGGCGAACCTTTAGCGGAACAAAACCTCGATGAAGTCTTGTCTCTAATTAAAGAAATCCGTAATTCTTTTCCCAACAAAACAATCTGGTTATATACGGGATATAAATTTGAACAAATAAAAGATGCATTTATTGAATCAAAGAAATGGTTACAAGCAAGTTGGAAACATTCCGCAATTATTCGATGGGAGATTATTTCAAATGTAGATGTACTCGTTGACGGAGAATATATAGATGAGCAAAAAGATCTTACGTTGAAATGGTGTGGTAGCAGAAATCAGCACGTCATAGATGTAAAACAGTCTATAGCTCAAAACAAAATGGTTTTATATTGTGATTAGGAGGTAATTACTATGTCTTATGTAGATATTGCAAATGAAGAATCATCTGATATTCAGGCTGATGGTGAAGACTATTATGTTGCATTGCGTAATCTCGAAAACAAATATGGATATGACGAAGATATTGTAACAATAATTAGAATGTGTAATCAGTGGCAAAATAGCTTTCATAAAATGCAAGGTCGCTGCAACGAATTTATTATGGCAACAACTTCATATGAGGCACGAATTAAATCTATATTAGAGAATAAAACAGAGGATGAATAATAATGACTAAAGAAGATATTAAAAAGGGCATAGTTGTATATTATGCCCGAATACTAAGACAGGTAGGAACATATGAAATAATTGAATTACTTATAAGAACAGTAGAAGATGATTACTTTGTTGGAGTTGATAAGCGTGATAAACATGTATATTTATTTTCATACAATAATCTTAATAAGTTAATATTTAGCGATAGACAAGAATGCTTAGATATTGTATTAGACAGTGAAAAGAATGCACCCAAAATAAGTAGCGAAAAAGAATATGAAGAATATTAACAAAAGGCGATGATATGATATATGAAATAAAAGATTTGACTAAAATAACAACCTATAATACTTTAGCCAAAGAGTTGAATGAAACCAATGAAGCGTTTTATGAATATGTATCTGATTATATTTTATTAAAGATAGTAAACCCTCAAATATCGCACAATTTGTTTAGGTATGAGCGTTTTGTTCGATTTTTAAAAAGGAAATATTTTAGCAATTGCAACAATACAGAATTAATCTGTACAATTGGGCGATGTGTTTCTACAATTGAAATTTGCAAACACCAATATAATTATATATACAATGAATACAGCATAAATAATATAATCAATGAATTATTACAAGATAATAATAAGAAAAAAATAATTCTAAAAATATATAATAATCCTAATATAACCTTAATAGAATTGATTAATAATCTTGATATTATACTTGAAAATGAATCTGAAAAATATACATTAATAATGGAACATCTTAATACGTTAATAGATTTGGGTATGATAATAAATTATAACAAAAATTTATCTGCATCTTCCGTATTATCCGCATCTCCAATATTAGTACGATACATTCAGAATAATAAAGTAAAGGAGTGATTAAGTACGGCAAATTACTTATATGATAAATTTAAAGGTCAATATAGAATACGTGCCCCAATAAATCAGCTTACAAATGATTTTAATAGAAAGCTCAATGGAACATTAGAAGATATAGATTGTTACATAGATTGTCAGTTTGGCAATAAAGTATTTTATTATGGACATAACATTTTACAAGCTTACATTCCCTCTCTTGGAAGAGGACATAACATTCTTAAAAATCTTGAAGAAACGGATAAATCTCTGGTATTTGACATTGAAGAAACGGACTCTGAGATCCTGTTTAAATTCAAATATGTCAATTCTGATAAAATAATCCCACTATTAAAACCAAAAACCTCAGGCTCTCAGACAAGTCCTTTTTCGCCTAAAAATCTCCCGAAATCCGACTTTAAAATTCCAGATGATAAATTAGAAGCCTATAAACAAATCGCATCTAAAATTCCTCCTGAGAAGCTTTTAATCCTAAGTAGAATAACACATTCTTACTTGCAAACTTTGATTACAAAGAAGAACACTTGGGAGAATATTAAATCAGATATGAGGCTCAAATGTGTCAAGGGCAAAGAGTATATTTGCATGATTGGCAAATGGGAAGAGTATCTAAGATATTTAGAAAATGAAATTAAAAAAATGGAGTGAAATGTATATGAAAGAGTACATAGTTAAGCCAAAAGTAACAATTCAGAAGATAAAAAAATATGGTTTTCAATATTTAAGCGAAGGTGATTATATTCTGTCAAAACCAATCTACTTTTATCAAAAATATCCAGTTTTATTCATAAATATGTATATTAACATAGAAGATAGAATTTTTAGGTCTGAAATAGCCGATAAAATGGGCGTTTATAGCCCCTATTATGCAAATGAAACAACGATTTCTTTAGATATGAGAAATACTATAGAAAGTAATGTAAACAAAGAGTTAAACAAGTTAGTAAAGGAAGGAATATTAAAGATGAAGACATTATTAAAGACACCAGATTATTCAATTAGAACAGTTAAGGTTAGACCAATAGTAAACATTTTATTAGATAATGGAGCACACATTCCTACATATGGAACTGAATACGCAGCAGGTGCAGATTTATATGCAGTAGTACATAATGACACTAAGACTGTTGAAATCTTACCAGGAGAAACAGTTTTCTTAGACACAGGTGTAACTATGGAAATTCCAAAAGGGTATGTTGGGCTTGTTTTTGCGAGAAGTGGCTTATCTTGTAAGCAAGGACTTGCGCCAGCTAACAAGGTAGGTGTGATTGATTCAGACTATAGATCAGGTATTAAAGTTGCTTTATATAATCAGAGTAAAGATGTAAGAACTGTCTCAGATGGTGATAGAATTGCACAGATAATAATCCAGCCAGTAACACAGTTTGAATTCAAGGAAGTGGATAAGCTGTCTGAAACTGATAGAGGTGAAGGTGGCTTTGGTTCTACTGGAAAGGCGTGATTATGAAAGAAAAAGTTCCAATTTATTATAAGCTAAATCTTACAATTGAAGAAGCAGCTGAATATAGCAATATTGGAATTAATAGAATCAGCACAATGCTTAATGAGATTAGTTGTCCTTTTATTTTAAGGGTTGGAAATAAAAGACTTGTTAAACGTAAAGAATTTGAAAAATACATAGAAAAAGCAAATAAAATATAAATATATTGAAAAACAAGCCTTGATATAGTAATATGTAGTTGTCTATATCAAGGCTTTTTTCGAAAGAAAGGAGCTTTTATGGGAAAAGATATAAAAGGTAAGGAATTAGGTACAGGATTATCACAGCGAAAGGATGGTGTGTACCAAGGAAGATATAAAGACAAGTTTGGTAAAATTAAGTACATTTATGGAGTAAAACTCTCAGAGGTTAAAAAAGAATTAGCGGTAGCAATAGCAAAAAATGTTCAATTTACCAGCATTAAAGAAGAAATTACACTCGACATGTGGTTTAAGCGATGGATAGATATATATAAAAAGAAAACTGTACGTCCTAATACACTTCGAGAATACACTCACATATATAATAAAAATATATCACCAATTTTGGGAAGTCGCAATATAAATTCTTTTGTTAAGTCAGACATTCAATTTTTAATTGATGAAGTGGCTGATAATAATTACAAATACGAGAGACAGAATAAAATTAAAGTTATACTCAATGATATGTTTAACAGAGCGATAGAAGATGACTTGATGATTAAAAATCCAGCAAAGGGCATTAAGCTTAGAGCAGATAAAGAATTTAAGGCATTTGCACTAACAGCAGAGCAGCAGACGGAGTTTTTAGAGACAAGCAAAGGAACATTCTATGATAATTTATATAATGTAGCGGTTAATACCGGCTTGCGACCAGGAGAACTATTCGCACTTACACAAAAAGATATATACTTTGATGAGGGCTATATTGATGTTAACAAAACGCTTGTATATCAAAAATACCTTGATGATGATTGTAAGACTTTTCACATTGAACCACCTAAGACTAAACAGAGTTACAGACACGTACCTATCAATACTGAATGTCGTAAATATCTTGAAAGACAATTAGAATTAAAAGATATTGTAAAATACAAAAGACCTAAAGAACAAAATGATTATCTATTTGTAACAAGTTATAACACGCCGCTTAATTCGCAAATTTATTCAGATTCAATCAAAGCTATTGTTAAGCAGATAAACCTAACTAAGAGCTTTAACGATGAATTCCCAGTATTTAGCGGACATACTTTAAGACATACATTTGCGACAAGATGTTTTGAAGCAGGTGTGCAACCAAAAGTAGTTCAATCATATTTAGGTCATGCTTCGTTAAAAATGACAATGGATTTATATACACACGTTACTGATGATAAAGCATCAGTGGACATTGAGCGAATAGTGAATAAAACACCGAATAAAGTTGTAGATTTCGTTAAAAAATGTGTGTAAAAAAGTGTGTAGTACTACACATATCAATAAATACAAATGCCGTAAAATAAGGCGTTTAAAGCATATAATATATTTAACATGGCTGAATTATTACGTATACCAGACTACCCCTTATGACCTTAATGAGAAGGTTCAGACGTATGGGAATTAGAGCGGTTGACAAGTAAGTTCTTTGAAAAAAGAGTATATCTTTAATAAAGTGGAAATGATTTTATGGCTATGCATATAATAATGTATATAAGAAATATTTTTTGAAAAATTAGATGTAAATAATTGCAGAATTATATTTTGTATGTTATTATCAAGTTGTAACAAAGTAGTATATAAGTTGTTAGATAGTAGCAATATAATAATGGTGTGTAATGAATAGCCACGCCATCCTTTTCTGTGAGGAATTAAAATATACACAGAAGTTGACCTGATTGGGGTAGGGAAACCAATCTGCTATTCGTAATAATGGGCTATGGATTTATCCATAGCTCATTTTTATTAGGAGAATAGTATGCAAAAAGAGAAAAAAGAATTAAAAGAGCTTCTTGAAATTTATGAGATAGAGTTGTGTAGATATATTTTTAAATATCAATTAAATGAAAAAATAAATATAGAAATAGCATTTTATATAGAGAATTTTTGCCATTTACTTGGTTTGCAGCATATATATGGAAAAGATAAAAGGTATCTTGGTATAAATGGATATAATAAAATAAAAAATGATAAATTGAAAAGAAGCCATTTGAAAAAACATAATAAAGCAGAATATAATAAACTGGAAATTAAACTTGACCATTTTGATGAAATTTCAACTATGTTAAAAGAGGGGGAATTTATAAAATTTTATCAATATAGGACAAAACCATTGTCTACGATAGTAGCAGATTTTGTTATATATCAGGATAAGAAAGAATATATTTTACATTTATTCTTAAGGCAAGAGAATTCAAAAACTAATCAGTATAGTCCCGTATCATTTGTTGTGAAAAGTGATAAGGATAAAAGTAAAGAACAATTTATTGCAGGACAAGAATATAAGAAGGTTACAGATTTTCAGATGATTGAAAATGTGGTTAATAAATAGTAAAACGTAATTTGATAGAAAATGATAGATGCTTGATGTACATAAAAACGTACGTTATAATAATTTTGGCATAAATGAGTTGGCTATAGTTGATGAAATTGAGTATAATGGAACAATAAAGATTATCAGAATGTGGACACATTATGATAAAGTAAGGTAAAAATAATCAACAGAATTAAGGTGACCCAATATGATAAACGAAAAAGAAATAATGCCCTTTAATTTCTTTAAATATGGTGGCATATACACCGGTGGGCATAATGGTATGAGATATAAGATTGAGCGTACAGGTGAAAAGCCAGATTATGTACTTAAGGTACTAATCTGGCAGGGTCCGTATGCCTCAACGGCGATGAAGGAAGAAGATATTACAGCTAAGGAATTTGAATATTCAGAAGAAGGCAGGAGCAGAGCAATTCAGTGGATACAAGATATGTATGATACCAATATTGACCGCTGGGAAAATGCGCCATCAATTAATCAGGTAAAGTCAACCTTAGAGTAGATTATTATATAGATTAAGCAGGATAATAGTACATTTGCACACAAAGAAAATGTACTGTTAAGGGTGAGTGCAGTTACAGAAGATAGCATGCTGGTTATTAATTTAAGTGCTATATTAGATGATGTAACTGCAATAATACTTAAGCTTAATGGAGTGATTATATTATTTATGATATCTGGCTTAAAATGATACATTTTGTAAAGCTTGATATAGTGCAGCGCGCACACTAATATATTGCTGATTATAAGTCCGTAGATATATCCGGATATGCCAATTCCGGGAACGAACAGTATTAATGAGGCTATTCTTATAGCAAGACCAGTTATGCTGTATGCACAGGTTCTTGCAGTCATATTAAGACCATTTAGTATGCTTGCAAGGCTTGTTTTGACATATAGAAATGGACATATACAGGCAATCATAATTGTATAATTGTATACACTGGGTTCGTGAAACAGTATTGCGCCAAGCCTGCCAATATATAATATAAATAGCACACAGCTCATTATTCCAAGGTGCATACATATATTCACGGATTGGTGAAGAGTTGTGATTACACTGGAATTACGTTGTCCAGAGCTGTCCTCTGACACTTTCGGAAGAAGCATAACAGACATTGAGTTGGTTATGGCAGACGGAAAGAGGAGCAGTGGAAGTGTCATTCCGGATATAATTCCATAAGTGCTGACAGCGCTTTCTTTTGACAAGCCATATATAATAAGCTGAGCTGGGATTAATATTGCCTCAGCACTTTCAAACAGGTGTAAAAGAAGGCTGTTTAAGTTGAGCGGGAGAGCATATAGCGCAATAGCTCTGATATAGGTGGTTTTGCGTGCTGGACAGCTATTGTTATTTCTAATAATTTTATTCTTATTATTCTGTTTATTGTTTACATAGACACATCCAATGCAGAATATATCTGCGCAGAATTCACCTGCGATATTACCATATAAAGCATCAGTTACAGTTAAAGTTTCCAGATTTCCAGAGGTCAGATGATAATAGATTATCACACCAAATATTCGTATTAACTGCTCGATTATCTGCGATATTGCGGGAATAAATGTCTTTTTACAGCCGTAATAATAACCACATATACAGCTGTGTATGGCGGACAGGGGAATACCGATTGCGATTATCTGGATAAGTGGAGCACAGTCGGCGTTGAACATAAGTTTATCAGCTATCTCATATGAAAATACTGCGCATACCGCAGAAAATATGCAGGAGAGTGGAAAGCTTATTAAAAGACCGCCAATGAGTACATTGATATTTCCGTGTGTCTGTGCTGTGTATTTGGAAATTGCAGAATTAAAGCCGCACATACATATAGAAAATGCAATTCCACATAAGGGGAGAACTAATTGCAACATTCCCATTCCGTATGAGCCAATGTGTGAATTAAGAAAAATGCGGTAATAAAATCCAAGTATACGGCATAGAAGTCCGGCGATTGTAAGAATGATAGTTCCTTTGATTACAGGAGTATATAGTAGTTGTCTGCCTGATTTGTTACTCATAATTAAGAAACTGCCCCGTTGTCTTTATTAACATAGTATGCAGCTTTTGAATATAATATTAATAAGTAATACAGTGGATTGTGAACTTAAATATTGACTGTATGGAAAGAGGGAAAAGCTGGGAGGAGGCATATGTTATATCTTGATAATGCGGCGACAACGCCTATGAGTTTGCCGGTATGTAAGGCTATGTGGCAGTATATGATAAATGATTATGGAAATCCATCGTCAATATATGAATGTGGAAGAAATAATAAAAAGGCAGTTGAAGAAGCGAGGGCAAATATAGCTGGACTGATAGGTGCAGAAGCTGATAATATTTATTTTACATCTGGCGGAACGGAGAGTGATAACTGGGCATTAGAGGCGGCAGTTGCAGGAAAATACAGTGGAACCATTATAGTAAGTGGAATTGAGCACCCTGCTATATTAAATAAATGCAGGAATTTAGAGAAACGTGGGTATAATATAGAGTATTTAAAATGCACATCTGATGGCGTAATCGATATTGAAGATTTAAGAAGAAAGATAAAAGATGATACTTTGCTTATATCTGTTATGCTTGTTAATAATGAGATAGGAACAATACAGCCATTAAAGCAGGTTGGTGCGGTGGCATCAGAATATGGTATTCCCGTTCATACAGATGCGGTTGCAGCATTTGGACATATTGATATTGATGTTCATAAGCTTGGAGTATCTATGCTCAGCGTTAGCGCACATAAAATATGCGGACCTAAAGGTGTGGGATTTTTGTATACAGACAGGGAGCTTGAGCCATTGATATATGGAGGTGGGCAGGAGAAAAATATGCGTTCCGGTACAGAAAATGTTGCTGGAATAATCGGACTTGCAACAGCCGCAGATATTGCTGTTAATACACTGCATTACAGAATGGAAAAGGAGCGGAATATACAGGGATATATGGCAGAGCGCATAGTTAATGAAATTCCGTATACAAGCATTAATGGCAATATGACAGGCAGGGTATCAGGAAATATTAATATCTGTTTTAAGGATATAAGCGCAGGTGAACTTGTGCTTCTTTTAGATAAACAGGGCATATGCGTATCTTCTGGTTCAGCGTGCCACGGCAATCACGGCGGACCTTCACACGTATTAAAGGCTATAGGAAAGACTGACGAAGAAAGCCTTGCTTCAATAAGACTTACATTTAACCATACATTAAATCGAAAGCAGGCTGATTACTGCATTGATTGTATTAAGAAAAATGTTGCAGCATTACGGGAAATCAAAAATGATTAAAATAAATCTTAGAACTATAAAAAATAATGTACTTTAAAAAAGTGAAAAATATATCAAAAGATTAATAAATTATCAGCCATTCAGTATGAAAGTGAAAGTTATACTGCTGGAATAGATATATTAGTAGTTGTTGTTATGCATATATTGTAAATATGTATATTTTATAAAAATATGGTATAAATCAATGTTACAGATGTAGTGGTAGATACTGCATCGGTGCAGATATTAATAAAATATCAGCCCCTCAGTATGGAAGTAAAATCCATACTGAGGGGCTGGATATATGCTGTAAATTAATGCTACAGATGTAGTGGTAGATACTTAGCCTGTGCAGATATTAATAAACATATATGTAGCAATCAGTCTACAGAAAAGCTGGTGATGATACCTCTTATGTGCTTATATAGATACGAATTTGGGTTTCCTTTCCTTGAAAATAGTATAATAATTAAATCCGGCATTTTTAAGCATATCAGTGATTATTTCATAAGAATATGCCATATGGCAGGCCTGGTGGGCATCAGAACCTGTTGTTATAATCTCGCCGCCAAGTGAGTGGTACATTTTTACTATATCAAGGCAGGGATTAGGATTTTTAAGTCCATATTTAAGCCCTGCGGTATTGATTTCAATGCCTTTGCCCTTGTCAATAAGAAGCTTAAGGATTGTATCGAAATAATCATAATAATCCTTCCAGTTATAATCATTATCTTTATTAGGAGCATATCTTACAATATAGTCAAGATGTCCGTATACATCGAAATTATCACACGTTTTAATGCAGTCGATTATTGCTTCGTAATATCTGCCTATGGCATCTTTTACGGACACGCCGTCCCAGAATTCAGGATAATAAGGGTCGTTGCCATATACAAGATGAGATGAGCCGATTATAAAATCAAGTCTGCCAGCAGGGTCATAATTGTTGATTTTATCTTTGGCAGAAGAAAGAAGTCCCTGCTCGACACCAATTCCAATAAAAATATCATTTTTATAATGCTCTTTTAATTCAAGCAGTTCGTCTGTATATTTGTCATAATCAAGGGCAAATACAACTTTTCCGTCCTCTAAAGGATAATCGTAATCGTTGTGTTCTGTAAAACATATGCTTTTTAACTGCATATCGATGGCATTTTTGATTATATTCTCAGGAGTTTCGGTTGAATCAGACGAAAAATGCGAGTGAAGATGCCAGTCTGAAAGTTCAGGATAAGTTCTCATATATGTCTTCTCCATTTCATAAGTAAAGTTAAATTGTGATTATGTGGACTGCAAAGCGGTCACGATATAAGTGAGCAGTGAAATTTATTCTGATACTCACATCATATTTATAATTATTATATTGTCGATTATAGCATTATTAGTTTGAAAATGGTACTAAAGCCCTTGAAAATATTTGAATTGATTGTTATTATGTAAACGTATTTTTACATTCTTTACACAAAATGCACAATTTCTTTACTTTTATTAAGTATAAGATGAATCTTTATTGACAGATAATTAGTATGTGCAGGACAGGAGAAAAAAGTGAATATTGAGTTAGTTGGCAATTTGTTTATGTTTGCAGGCGGCATCGGTATGTTCTTATATGGTATGAACATAATGGCAGATGGTATGCAAAAGTCAGCGGGAAGCAAGATGAAACAGCTCATAGGCTATCTTACAAGGAACAGATTATTAGCTGTTCTTGTTGGAGCATTTATAACAGCCATAATTCAGAGTAGTGGCGCAACAACAGTTATGGTTGTTGGATTTGTTAATGCTGGTCTTATGACACTTGTACAGGCTGTAGGAGTTATAATGGGTGCTAACATTGGTACAACCATAACGGCGTGGATTGTATCTTTAGGACAGCTCGGAGATGCTGTCAAAGTGTTAAAACCATCATTTTATGCACCTCTGCTTGTAGGAATCGGTGCAATTCTTGTATTGTTTAGTAAGAAGCCTAAAAAGAAAATGGCGGGAGAGATAGTTGTAGGTATCGGACTTTTATTTTTAGGACTTGATTTTATGTCAGAGTCGATATCTCCATATACAGACGCACCTATTTTTTCAAAAGCGTTTGAAGTGGTAGGAAATAATCCATTATTGGGTATTGCAATTGGTATTGTTGTAACAGCCATTTTACAAAGCTCTTCTGCATCAGTAGGTATATTACAGACACTCGCAATCAATGGAGTGGTTACTACCAATGCGGCAGTATTTATCACGCTGGGACAGAATATAGGTTCGTGCGTAACTGCGATTATATCAAGTGCTGGTACAACAAGAAATGCAAAGAGAGCAGCTTGTATGCACCTTTTATTCAATGTTGCGGGAGCAGTTATATTTGGAACAGGTGCTTTTATATTATTTATGTTTAAACCTGCGTTAGCTGTGCATAATATAACAAGTGTGGAAATATCTATATTCCATACGTTCTTTAACATAATATGTACAACTGTAATGATGCCATTTGGAGGTCTGCTTGTTAAACTTTCAGGTATAATTATAAGAGAGAAGACTGAAGATGAAGAAAATGCTTCATTAGAGGCAAGTGATAGTTATGCGGCAGAGTTATCAAGACATTTTGACAGCAGAATATTAGAACAGCCATCGGTAGCCGTTGACAGGGCACTCAGTGAAGTTATCATAATGGGTAATCTGTCGCTGGATAACATAAAATATTCAGTAAATGCTGTTATGAACAATGATCAGGAGATGATAGATAAAGTTATAGAGACAGAGCATAAGGTTGACCTCTATGAGAAGTATCTTACAGAGTATCTCATAAAGGTTAATAATCTTTCTATAACAGAAGAACAGCATTTGCTTGTTAATGATTTATTCCACGCAATTATTGATATCGAGAGAGTATCAGATCACGCAGAGAATATGTCCGATCTTGCCAAATACAAGATAGATAATGAAATAATATTTTCACAGCACGGAATGGAAGAACTCAAGCAGTTATCTGAAAAGGTTATCGTCTGTTTCTCAGAGGCAATTAAAGCAAGAGAGAAGTTCAGCAGGGTTGCGGCAGATAATGTGTGCCGTATAGAAGACGAGGTTGATGATTTAGAAGAAGAATTAAGAAATAAACATATCGAAAGATTATCTTCTGGATTATGCAAGCCATCTAATGGTGTTGTATTTCTTGATATTTTATCTAATCTTGAGAGAATGTCAGACCACGCTAATAATCTTGCAGACTGTGTGTTAGCAGAGATAAAAGAGAAAAAATAGGCTGATTATTCATTTCCAGAACTGAACAGACACAATAAGGTTAATGGAATATGGTAAAAAGCTTAATTTGAATGGCGAAATATACAATATTTTGTAAAAAATAGGAATTAACACTTGATATTTTAAATTGATTTATGTAGAATACAATGTAGTTGATTTTTTATTAACAATCTTTATATTAGGAGGATTTATTTTTATGTCAGTAAAAGTTGCAATTAATGGTTTTGGACGTATCGGTAGACTTGCATTCAGACAGATGTTTGGTGCAGAAGGATACGAAGTAGTTGCTATCAACGATTTAACAAGCCCTAAGATGTTAGCTCATCTTTTAAAGTATGATTCATCACAGGGAAGATATGTTAACTTCGGTGAGGAAGATCAGGTAACAGCTGATGATGAAGCTGGTACAATTACAGTAAAGGGTAAGACAATTAAGATTTACAAAGAGCCAGATGCTAATAACTGCCCATGGGGAGATCTTGATGTTGACGTAGTTCTTGAGTGTTCAGGTTTCTATACATCAAAGGCTAAGGCTCAGGCTCATATCAATGCAGGTGCTAAGAAAGTTGTTATCTCAGCTCCAGCTGGTAACGATTTAAAGACAATCGTTTACAATGTTAACCACGAAACACTTACAGCAGATGATCAGATTATCTCAGCTGCTTCTTGTACAACTAACTGCTTAGCTCCTATGGCTAAGGCTCTTAATGATTGTGCAACAATCGAATCAGGTATTATGTGTACAATTCACGCTTACACAGGTGACCAG
>JBNMLJ010000040.1:0-24809 GCA_050874785.1 Lachnospira sp. | reverse complement strand
TCAGCAAAGCCGGGGAATGTGCAGACATTCATCGGAACTCCCGGCAAAAGGCTTGCAAAGGTGATTTCCCTTTCCTTTACGAGTACAGAATTGTAGATTGATGATTTTGTATGAATAAGGAGCGAACTGAATTGAACAAAGGAAATGTTATAGAAATTAGATGTAAAAAATGTAAAAAGAGATTTTTTGATTACTTGATAAATGATGATAAAAGCAGCGACATGGAAGTTGTGATGAGTGGAATCAGTCTTAAATGCGAACGCTGTGATCGCGTTATGGTTATGAAGAAGTATACACAGGGATATTTAATCAGCCATAGCAAAAATGGAGTATTTAAGATATAAATTGAATTATGGCTCACCTGATAAGGGCGGCATATTTCGTAAAAGCTACACAGAGTGTAGTGAAATAATGTCAAGCACCAGAGACGCAGGGAAATAAGGTAACTTAGTTACTTTGTTTCTCTGCGTTTTGTTTTTTGTTATGTAAGAAATTGTTATATTTTCCAATGTATTCAGATGATATTTAGCAAATGCAAAATTTGTCGCAATATGTTGACAAAACTGGATAAAAATGGTAATATGCAAGTCACAATTGAATATTGAGAACTGTCTAAAATCAAAGAAACAAATATTAAACTTAAAGAAATGTAATTTAGATTAATAAGAATGAATATTTGAAGTGTATAAAATGGTTTAAAAATATGCCGGAAAAATTGATAGAAGAGTGATAGAAAAAAGATTAGGCAAAGTACGATAGAAGTTTTAATACATATTTGATTTAATAAAGAAAAAATTTAAAGACTTACATAACAAAATTAGAAAATTTTAGAAGAGTAGAAATTTAGACTTGAGAAGATTTTGTGTTTTGTTGTGGAGGTCTTTTTTTATTTACCTCCACGAAATTTAGAGAAAAGGAGGTGAAGCAGAACATGGAAATCCAAGATGAAGTCTTTGATGCAGAGCAGATGGGCAGGCAACTGAAGAAACTGCGTAATGCATCAAAACTCAGTCAGGAAAGATTTGCAGAGAGACTGGGGATGAGTAGAGACACAATCTATAATTATGAAAAGGGAAAAACAGCTATACCTCATGATCTCATAAAGAGACTTTGTCAGGAATTCAATGTATCTGCTGATTATTTCTATTTCAATATAGACAAGCCTCTGATAGAACCTATAAATATATCAGACTCATTTGATAGAACACTGCAGGAATGTACTGATTTTGAAAAGCAACAACTTATGGACATGTTGAATATTATACGAAGGAAACCAGTTGCAGTATAAAATGCGTAAAATCTTACGAAGAAATATTGATATTTCGGAAGGACGCTCCGTTTTTGGATGCGTCTTTTTTTTATACAATTTAGTCATGGTTGATGACCAAGCATGACAGGAACACAGATTACTGAATATAAGAGCAAACGAACACTGAATGCTGATCTGTCATTGACCATGATTGATCTATGACAACAGAATAGGACACGCATATCCCACGAGCTTATATCGCCTTGTCTATGACAGGGTGGCAGAATCCCATTTCGTGCGATGACTATCCTCGGAGCTGCAGCCGATTATGAGAAACGTGACAGCAGGAGCCTTTAAGGATAAGAGCAGAGGGTTGTGCCTACCGGATTAGCAGCCGGAGGTAATGAGATAATAAGTGCACCTGAATTTCAGCGAAATGCATTTTCAGAGAGTGGCTACTTTCGTAAGTCCAGATGGGCAGGAAACTACGAAGTGTTTGTGGCTGGCAAAGGATATGTTACCCGGACAGGGGAGAACCGAGAGGTTGGGAAGATTTTTTATCTTCCCACACAAGCTGATTTATGGTCACCGACAGAAAAGAAATGTTTAGGTGTGATGGTGTGGAGAGTACAGATAAGTCAGCTTATGTGAGGAGATAAAGTGTGCACAGTATCAAATCAATATTATTTATAAGGAGATTTTAAGATGGAAAGAGCAATTATATATTATGCAAAAACAGGATTAGAGGCTACAGATCATTTTGTGCCGGAGCTGCTTGAAAAGTATTGTAAGGATAATGGCTATGAAATTGTAGCTATGCTTTCAGAGCCTGCTTCTACAGAAGGAGTTTCATTTCCGATGAAATATGCCTTTATCGGCTTAAATATGGAAGAAGAGATTAATACAATCATAACACTTTCAAAGGATATGATTGGTGCAACAGATGAGACCGTTATTGATACACTTGGAAAACTCAGCGAATATGATATCTATGTGGAAGATATTAATGGAGAACTTGAAGAGTGTTATGAGATGATGTACAAAGAGCCTGTTCAGGAAAGTGATATAAGAGGGCTGGTGCTTGATACGGTATCAAAGTTCTATCATAACATCAGGGACGGCAGATAGGAGGCAATATGCAGGATTCCAAAGAAAAGCAGTGTCTGATAATTGTAAGGAATAATGCAAATGATACAGCTGACCGTATCGAGGCATATGCAAAAAAGTCCGGCATGGAAGTTGTTGAGACAAATTTCAATACAGATAAAAAAGCGATTGAACGATTAAGATATTATATTGAAAGAGATGCTATTATCTGTGTGCTAGTAAGAGATGTGGTAGACATTTCAATGGAACTTAATGAGATTAAAGCTGTAATGACACTTGCAGCGGAACATGGAATCAGTATTAATGCAGAGAGCAGGGGCTATGAACCTGCTCTCATTTCTTTTGAATGATATGACAGAAGAAAATAGAAAATTAAAACTGATTATATTTCCGGGCGAAACAGTAGTGATTGATGAACATGGGAAACGGATTGTTGCCTGTCCGACAGAGGATGAGGCAGAAGAATATATCAGGGAACAGGAGGAATGACATAGATGAAACTGAACAGGGGCGATATTGTTATTGCAAATCTGGAGTCAGTAAGTAAAGGGAGCGTCCAGAAGTATACAAGACCTTATATTATTATCTCAAATAACAAGGCAAATCAGTATTCACCGGTTGTCACAGCAGTAGCCATGTCCACAAAAACATGGAAAAAGAAATATCTGCCAACCCACTGTCCAATACCGGCTGCAAAGGTAAAGGTTACTGACACAGATTTTGAGGTATTTGACAGTATGGCATTATGTGAGCAGATTGTATCCATTGATGTAAATGTCCAGATTGAGAGGGTAGTTGCTTCAATTTCAGATTCGGAACTACTTGATAAGATTACTGAATGTGTAAAAATCCAGATTGGGGCATATGAAAAGTACAATTAAATATTACCGGGGCATTTGCTCCGGGTTACATAGCCACCTGTATTCTATGGGTGGCATTTTTACTGAAAGGGGGATAGATTTTATGACAGCAGAAGAATACAGAGCATTGCTTGATACTGATTTTAGTGATGTCAAGATTAATGAAATGCCCGATATGGCATCTTATCATGCTGATCTGAATGATACGATTGAAAAGAGACAGCAGAAGTTTATAAGAAAAGTTGGGAATCCCTATATGATGAGAGTGGGGAAGATGAAAGTTAAAGTAAGCTTTGCCAATAATGGAGTTTCCATAGAAGAAGCTTTCAAGAATATGCTGCTTACAGTTTAGAATCTTTTTTCAGAATCATATGGAAAATGAGAGGGAGTTGTGCTATGATATGTTCAAGGACTAAATGAATATGGCATAACTTCCTTTGATATTTTAGTTGGGTACATCTGACGTAGAATATTTAAAGGAGTGTTGCGATATGAGTAAACAAATCTCAAAAATCTATCATGCAGCCATCTACGTTAGATTATCTAAGGAGGATGGCGATGTTTCTACCAGCGCAAAAGCTGAGAGTAATAGTATTTCAAATCAAAAGGATTTCATCCGAAATTTCCTTGCAGACAAAAAGGACATTAGAATAGTTAAAGAATATGTGGATGATGGTTATTCCGGCTCTAATTTTGACCGTCCGTCTTTTCAGACGATGATGGAAGATATTAAGCGAGGAGTAATTGATTGTGTGGTGGTAAAGGATCTTTCACGTTTTGGACGTGAGTATATTGATTCAGGTCGATACATCGAAAGATTATTTCCGGCTCTTGGTGTAAGGTTTATTGCAATCAATGATAACTATGACAGTGTGACTGGAAAGTCACAGGGTGATGAGATTATTATTCCGTTTAAAAACCTGATCAATGATGCATATTGCAGGGATATCAGTATAAAGATACGAAGCCATTTGGATGTAAAGAGAAAAAATGGTGAGTATATCGGTGCATTTGTTCCCTATGGGTATGAAAAATCGGATGATGATAAACATAAGCTGGTTATTGATACTTATGCAGCCGGTATTGTGAAGGAAATTTTTCGGCTAAAGCTTCACGGAATGAGTCAGGATGCAATAGCAACACAGTTGAATAATGAGGGTGTGCTTGCACCTATGGAATATAAGCAGAGCACAGGGAGCGGTTATCAGACCGGATTTTTACAGAATGAAAAATCGGTATGGAGTTCAGTCACGGTCCGTAGGATTCTTGAAAATGAGATTTACATTGGAAATCTTGTTCAAGGCAAAAGAACAACACCAAATCATAAGGTTAAACAGGAGGTTGTTAAGCCGGAAGCTGACTGGATAAGAATTGAGAAAAACCATGAGCCGATTATAAGTAACAGGGACTATGAGATTGTTCAAAGACTGTTAGGAATGGATACGAGAATCTCTCCGGATTCCGATGTGGTCTATAATCTTTCAGGTATTGCAGTATGTGCAGACTGTGGTTCACCAATGACAAGAAAAATTACAACAGCAGGTGATAAGAAATACGCTTACTATATCTGCTCTAATCATAAATTGACAAAGCAGTGTTCACAGCACTCAATATCAGTATCGTTATTAGAGGGTACGGTGCTTGAAATGCTAAAGCTTCATATCAAAAACGTAATGAATCTGGAAGAAATACTTGATTATATTGGAACAATTCCTTTCCAGCAGCTTGATGTAAAAAGTCTTGAAGCAAGAAAACAGAAAAAACTTGAGGAAGTTGAGAAGTGTAAAAGACTGAAAACTTCACTGTATGAAGATATGAAGGACGGAATTCTTACTAAAGAAGAATATCTTGAACTTCATGAGGCATATCTGAAAAAAGCAAAAGAGGGAGAAGAAATAATTCGCCAGATTGAGAGAAACATTGCTTTAATTCTTGAGGAGAAGGATGATAAGCATCTCTGGATGAATTATTTTACCGAATACAAGGATATTAAGGAACTGACCAGGGACGTGGTTGTAAAACTGATTTCTGAGGTAAGGGTTTCAGAGAATAAAGAGATTGAAATCGTATTTGACTTTGATGATTGTTATAAGAAGTTATTAGAATCAGTCGAAAAACTTGGTTATCAAGTAGATAAAGAACCGGGTGGACAATTAAATATCAGCAGAAGGGAGGCTGTGTAATATGGCAAGAAAAAGCAGAAAAAATATGATGCTACAGGAAAACACAGCCTTACCGGATAAAGAGAAGAAGGTTCTTTTTAAGGCTGGATTATATGCAAGACTGTCCCATGAAAAGGAAGAGAACATTGAGAGAGGGACAATCGAAACACAGATGGAACTTATGAAGAATTATGTCAAAGATCACGAAGATATTGTAATTGAAGAGGAATATTATGATGCTTCCTTTACCGGTACTAATTTTGAAAGACCGGATTTTAAGCGAATGCTTGAGGATGCAAAAACAGGAAGAATTAACTGTATTATTGTTAAGGATTTATCGAGACTTGGAAGAAACTATGTGGAGATGGGGAACTACATTGAAAGAGTGTTTCCTTTTCTCAATGTAAGATTCATTGCTGTTACGGATGATTTTGACTCGTTCAGACCTGGCACAGACCTTATGATGCCTTTGAAAAATATCGTAAATGAGTTTTATGCAAAGGATATTTCCAAGAAAGTTTCAACTGCACATCGTAGAAAATGGACTACTGATGAATATATGTGCGGTTTTGCTCCATATGGATATCTGAAATCCAAGACGGAGAAGAACAGAATTGTTGTGGATGAAGCAACTGCTGGAAATGTCAGGCTTGGAAAACTGATATGGAATAAAACTAAGAAGAGGATAGGCAGCAATAACACTTCAAGCTATGTTCCTAAAGACGAATGGATGGTGATAGAAAATTGCCATGAACCCATTATTACTCAGGAATTATTTGATATGGCACACGCTAATTCAAAAAAATGTGTTCGTTTAAAGCGTGGTAAGAGAAACTATAATCCGTTTTATTATTGTGGTGTGTGTGGCAGAGCTTTAGCACCCAGCAAAAGGGTAAAAGGTGACATTCTTCTTTGTTACTCGTCAAGAATTGAGGAAAATTCTCCATGCAAAAACAACAGGGTGGAAATTGCCAAGGTTGAAGATGCAATCATGAAAATTGTAAATATGTATGCAACAGCTTATCTGGATGAGAAAGGAATAAAGAAAGCTGGTAAATCGAAAGAAGTATCTCCGGAAGAAAAGATTGCAACACTTGAAAAGAAGGTGAAGAGCCTCAGCAGTAAAAAGATGATGTTGTATTCTGATTATAAGGATGACAAGCTCACAAGAGAAGAGTATGTCAAGCGTTCAAAGGCGATGGTGGAGCAGATTGATGAATTGCATCAGGAAATCGAACAGCTTAAAACAGAAATACCGCCAGAAGATAATTCTTCTAGTAAGTTTGAGACACAGTTAGAAAGTATCATCAATATGGAATCTTTTGACAGAGAGAAAATCCAGAAGGTAATCAAAAAAGTGATTATCAATGGAGAGGACAATATAGAGATTGTATGGAATACAGATGATCCATTTTTCAAGTAAGATGGATGCTTATGGAGTTTGGAGTGTCGAGAAAATATGGCACTCCTTTCTTCTGCAGGCATAAGTATTGCTTTCAATATACTGCGATAGCAGGTATAATGGAAAGTGATATTTGAGGGTACAAAAAAATCAATTTTTTTTTGGTCTAGGGTTGACACGAGCAGGCAAAGGCTATCCGGATATTACACTGTTAGAACCGATTGCAGATGCGCTTTCAGTGTCGGTTGCGGAGCTTATATCCGGCAATACAGTCTGTAATTCAAATGTATCTGCCAATATGCTGCGCTCCAAGTTTTATGTATGTCCGGTGTGTGGAAATGTAATTCATAGCATAGGAGAGGCAGTTATTCACTGTCACGGAGTGTTGTTACAGCCAGAAGAGGCAGAGCAGACGGACGAATATCATAAGATTTTCATTGAACGGGTGGAAGATGAATATTATGTCCAGATAGAACACGAAATGACTAAAAATCATTACATTTCTTTTATTGCGGCAGTTTCTTCTGACAGGTTGCAGATTGTAAAATTATATCCAGAGGGAAATGCTGAGGCACGATTTAAGATTAACGGAGTAAAAAAGATTTATTTTTATTGCAATAGAAGTGGTTTGTTCTCTGTTATTCCAGTAAAAGGAATTGATGATAAAGAGAGTGGATATGATAATTCCAAGGAAAGAAGACAATTAGAGAAGGCGGCTGAAAAGCTGTTTGGTTAAAAAATGGGGAACTGTTGCATTGATTGTGTATTGTTTAATTTATAATCCAAGTATTAATATAAAAGAATACATATATTTATATTATGAAATAATTTAATAAAAGCTGTCATTTACCACCGGGTAGATGAGTAACAGTGTTCAGAAATTATCGCAGGTACGGTGTATATGCACTATAAGATAATTTCTGGACACTGTTTTTTGTTAGGCGGAAAGAGGATTTTTATGGAATTAGTTGTAAAGTATTTTGATGAGCTGGAACTTGATGAACTGGTAGACATATACAGGCTTCGTGTTGCAGTATTTGTTGTTGAGCAGAATTGTCCATATCAGGAGGTCGATGATGCAGATAAAAAAGCGTATCATCTTTATCTTAAAGATGAAAATGGAATACAGGCATATGCTCGTGTTTTACCAGCAGGAGCTACATTTAATGAGGTGTCGCTAGGAAGGGTAATCGCAGTAAAAAGAAGATGTGGGCTTGGTAGTCAGATAGTTGCGGCTGCTATTGATGTTGCAAGAAATAAATTTAATGCAGAAAAGATAAGAATAGAGGCACAGGTTTATGCAAAGCCATTGTATGAAAAAGCAGGTTTTGTCCAGATATCAGAGCCATTTCTTGAAGATGGTATATGGCACATTCTTATGGAGTGGAATTGCAGAGCGTAAAAAGTCACAATAATAAAAATTAGAAAATAAGTAATTATCCAACATACGAGATAGAGCCTTTAGTTCCAGATTGGAGAAATGTGACAGATGACTTTATAAGATTAAGCAGAATAGTCGGCGTAGATAGTATTGGCTGGAGATATGACCCAATATTTATATCTGATACTTACACTATAGAAAGACATTTGAACGATTTTGAGGAAATAGCTTCAAGGTTAAAGGGATATACTAAGACGTGTGTTATCAGTTTTATAGACTTATATTCAAAGGTTGTGCATAACTTTCCAGAGGTGAAAAGTGTATCACAATCCGACAGACTATTGCTTGGAAAAGAACTGATAAATATTGCGGGCAGGTATGGTATGACTGTTAAGCCTTGTGCAGAAGGCAATGAGCTTGAACCTTATGGTGCTGACTGCGAAGGCTGTATGACAATACCAACATATGAAAAAGCACTTCACTGTAAGCTGGATGTTCCGAAGAAGCAGGGTGCAAGAAAAGAATGTGCATGTTATCTTACCTGTGATATTGGTGCGTATAACACCTGCGCACATCAGTGCAGATATTGTTATGCCAATTATAGTAATGAACTTGTAAAACAGAATATGAAGATGCACAATCCAGCCTCGCCATTACTTATTGGAGAGGCTGGATATGGTGATGTAATTCATCAGGCAAGGCAGGAAAGCTGGAAGGATGGGCAGTTGTCGATATTTGATTATATATGATAGAATGTTGGTGACATTATATGATATATATGAGACGTTGAAGCGTGCCAGAAATGTAGCAGCTCCAGCAAACACCCAGAGACTTGATGTCAAGACACCTTGTAAGACAACAGGAAAATGCTTTGATTGTAAGTCACCTGATACAATATGCGGCAATTTCCAGATTACAAGGTATTCACGTCATACGGGAAGAATGCATGTTATACTTGTTAATGATGTTTTGGGATACTAATAAATATTGTTTTAAAACTATAAATGAGTAAATATATAAAATAAGTAAAGGAGCATAATTATGGAAAATACAGATATGCAAAACAAAACTATTCAAAATGCTGCTGCACATAATAGCAATATGTTAAATAAGTTACATATGGCAATGATTGAATTATACAAGGGTGATGCTAAGAGAATACAGCATTTCTGTAAGGTTCACAGTTATGCCAAGCTGATTGCACAGATGGAAAATGTAGATGATAAGACTTTATTTATTATTGAAACGGCAGCACTGACCCACGACATAGGAATTCATATATGTGAAGAAAAATATGGAGAGTACGGTGGTAAGTTACAGGAAAAGGAAGGTCCTGTACTTGCTAAAAAGCTTCTTGAAAGACTTGGCTTTGAAACAGACATTTCAGAAAGAGTGCAGTATCTGATTGCACATCATCATACATATAATAACATTGAAGGCATTGATTATCAGATACTTGTTGAGGCTGATTTTCTTGTAAATATGTATGAAGATAGTGTATCAAAAGAGGCGGTGTTAAAGGCTTATGATAGTATTTTCAGGACAGAATATGGGAAACATATATGTAATGAAATGTATGATATATACAAGCTGTAATCGTTTTCAAAATTAAACAATTAATCATATAAAAACTGGTTATTTTTTGCTTCTACAGTAAAAAATGACCAGTTTTTTTAAAATATTAATGCTTTTAATGAAAACGTTTTCCGAATACATAGTTAATTTCTATGTAAATGTAAAGTATTATTTAGAAAATTAAATGATTAAAGGAGAAATAATTATGGCAGATGAACAATTAGTTTTAAATAACGATTTAGCTGAGAAATTGTATATTAACGCACTTCCTTTATTGGTAAGTGAGATGGTTCATAGAGATTATCCAGCAGATTATATTAAGCATGACCGTTTTTATCCTACTAATGAGACAGCTAAATTTGGCAAACCTAATAGAGACACCTTATATTCTGCGGGGTTTTTGCAGCTTGCAGATACACCGTATTTATTAGAAATACCTAAAATAGAAGATAGATATTTTCTATTTCCGTTTTTCAGTGCATATGGAGATGTAATATACTCATTAGGAACAAAGAGCGGAAGGTTTGGAAAATATTTTCTGATTCAAAAAGGGGAAAAGAAACCTGATGGTTATGATGACTATGAAACTATTACTTTCAGGGAATCCTTAATTGGATATCTTATGCGTATTGAAACAAAAGGAGAAGATGACTATAAAAATGTTCATAACATACAGGACAGTATTAAATTAACACCTTTGTATAAGGAAAAACTAAGAAAAAATGAATATAAGCCTGAAAACATTGATCCTGTAATATATGCAAAAAGTTTATCGGATAAAGAATTCTATGAATTATATGGAAGGTTATTGAAGGATAATCCGGCATTAGATAATCAGGTTTATGATATTTTAGCATTTTTAGACTATGATTCTGACAATGGAATTCTAAATTATCCAGTATCTTTATTATCAACAAAACAGGCTGATGCATATGTTTCACCGCTGACAACAGTTAACCTCCTTTCAGGAATGGGGCTTGGCAATGTTTTTGATGATAGTACAAAATACCAATTAAATGATAGTCAGGCGGTTGTAGCAGTACGCAATGCATATCTTAAAAATAATGAAGCAGCAGCTATAGCAGTAAATAAAGCATTAATCCGTGCATACAAATCGGCAGTTGAAAATCCAGATATATTCTATACTGCGTTAGAGTCTGCTAATCTTCCAAAATCAATTGTAAAAACAGGCTATGCATGGAATGCAGCATTATCACAGTTAAATCCTGAACTCACATCAAGGGCAATCAGTAATTTAGATAACCTAAAGAATTGGGCTAAAAAGAATAATTTAATATCTACTGATATAAATATTGATTCTATTGTGAATAACTCTTACTATGAAAAAGCAAAGGAAGATATAAAGTGATTTAAAATATACCCGTAGAAAGGTATATGATTATAAATATTAGCACATAATACATATGTATAATAGATTATATTGCAAATGTATTAATATCAGGAAAGTATATAACATTTTCTGGCTGATACAGGAAAGCAATATAACAATCCCAATGCATAGTGGGTGACAGAATTTGTTTCTGATATGCACGTCGCAAAATAATCAGATTAAGAAAAGAGGCATATGTATGTTGTTGACGGAAAAAGAAATGTCGGTATTAAAGGATCTTCAGACACAGGAGAAGAATTGCATTGATAAGTATGAGAAGTATGCAGGACTTGCAAAGGACGAGGAGTTAAAGCAGCTTTTTGAGGAACTTAAGAAAAAGGAGCAGGAGCATTATAAGACAATAGGTCAGATTTTAAATGGTGAAGTGCCATCCTGCGACTGCAATGATACAGCAGGAAAGGACTATCAGCCAAAGTGCAGTTATTCAAAGAGTGAAGAGTCAGAGGACAAAAAGAATGACTGTTTTCTTGCAACAGACAGCATAGGAACAGAAAAGCTTGTATCGGGCGAATATAATTCCAATGTATTTGCGTGTACTTTAACATCTATAAGAAAGGTGCTTGCGGACATAGAGATAGAAGAACAAAATCACGCTGAAATGCTTTATAAGTATAAAATGGCGAATGGTATGCAGTAGGTAGTTTAATAACTACGTTAAAAAAATAATCAGAATATATAAAACGCTATGTTATAATCTTTGCGATTTCATAGCGTTTTATTTTGGCTTATTATGAAATGTCGTTAAAATTACAAGAAATGTATTGCTTTTGTGCGTACATTTACATATAATTTAGACAGATATAATATTATTCATCAAAGGAGATGTTTCATATGGCTGCCAAATCAGCAAATTTATATGCAAGAATTGAACCAGACGTTAAAGAAAAAGCAGAAAGCATTTTGGAAGCACTTGGAATTCCTGCTTCAAGTGCTATTAATATGTTTTATAAACAGATTATATTACAGAGAGGGCTTCCATTTGAAGTGAAATTACCAGCTGCACAGCCAGCAGATATTAACACATTGTCAGAAGCAGAGTTCAATAAAGAATTGGATAAAGGATATGCAGATATACAGGCAGGACATACCCAAAATGCGAAGAAGGCATTTGCAGATATTCGCAGAGACTATGGCTTATGATATATGAAACTCTTAGAATAATATTAGTGTTGACAGCCCGACTTTAAAAATTGATATTTAGCAAAGGAGAGGGTATCTTGATAAGAGCAGAAGAATTGGGAAATTAATGAGAAATTAACAACAAAAATAACAATTGAATATAAATACATATGAGAATAAAAGAAGATTTTAAAACAGAAGATTACTATAGAAGTGTATTACAGAAATATGAGGCTGAAGTAGTACTTTTCAAAGATAAGCTTGCCTCATCAGAAACAAGGACAAATATGCGGTATGTTATTGTCACAGATGATATCAGCAGGATTGTAAAGCTCAAATATGTTCTTGGTTACGATTTATCCGATATAAAAGAAACAGCACTTGATTATATCGATTATCTAAGACAGAAAACAGAGTTCAAACCGGAAGAGCTTACATATAATGAAATGGCACGCGCGCTTTCTTATGCTTATCTATTTGATATTGATTATGCGCTGGTGCAATTTGTAAAAGAACATATGGTAAGGGAGTTATTTACAGATGTTGTTCTTGATGTTGTAAGGCATATTGTGTTTGAGGGAAAAGCTTGAAACATCAATATTCATTGCCTCAGATTTGTTGTAGTATTGAATTAATTATTTAGAAAATGGAATGATAGAAGGAGAATTTTATGATACGTCACATACTTTTTTGGAATTACACAGATAAGGTTAAGAAGGAACATAAAGAGGAGGAAATGTTAAAATTTTTACAGAATTCCGTTAATACAATGAATGGAAATATTGACGGACTTATTAAAGCTGAGATTGGCACTAATATTGCTGGTGGCTATGATTTAGTGTTTTATGCTGAATTAAGGGACAAAGAGGCTTTGGAGAAGTTCAAGACACATCCATTACATATCGCACACAGGGACAGATGTATGGATATAGTGACAGACAGGCTTTGCGGCGATTTGGAAGTGAATTAAATAAGCAGCTTAATTAAATGATTGAAATATCAGCAATTATATGATTGAAATATTAATAATAAATAATTGAAATTTAAGGAGATATACAAAATGTTTCGCGAGATGAGAAGATATAAGCAGGAGCTTAGTAAAGAAGAATGTATTGAGATTATAAAAAGTGAACCAAGAGGCGTGCTTTCTATGTCAGGAGATGATGGTTATCCATACGGTATCCCTATGACACACTGGTATGATGAAGCAACAGGAAATATATATTTCCACGGGGCTAAGACAGGACATAAGATAGATGCAATTAACAGATGTGATAAAGTGTCATTTTGTGTATATGACAAAGGCTACCGCAAAGAAGGAGAATGGGCTTTAAATATACGAAGCGTTGTTGTGTTTGGACATATGAATATCGTTGAAGATAACGATAAAATCGAAAAAATATGTACAAACTTATGCAGAAAATTTACAGATGATGAAAAGTATATCGAAGATGAATATACACGTGCAGGAGCAAGAGTTCTATGTCTTGAATTAAGACCAGAGCATATCACAGGTAAATTAGTCAATGAAAGCTGACACCAAATCAAATCCCCAGAGCTTAATACACGTTCAAAATAGTATTATATGCAAATAATAGTATATAAAAAATAATAAAATAACTGCCAGTCTGATAAAAGATAACTTATAATAAAATTATTAATTAACAGGCTGGCAGTTACTTTGTCTTATTATCTAATTGTTAAATAACCTGATTATAAAATAGTCAAGTTATTGTGCGGTTTATATATTGAACCGCTATATTGTTAAATGACTGTATTATTAAACAGCCAGATTATTTAGCAGCTGAATTATTTTTCTCATCAGCTTCCTTAGTAGCCTGATGGTCTATTCGGCATCCGAATATAATACCGCCAACAATTAATAAAACAACAATTCCTACAGTTATATTTCCAACCATATAATACTCCTTTTCTGATTTAATTAAGTTAAGATTTCAATTCGTTAAATTTAATATTTAGCCGACTTGTATTGTACTGTCAGCTAACTGTATATTTAGCTGACTGCACAGTTAGTCTGTTCAGATTAGTCAAATAAAGAAATTTTATATTTAACTGCTCTGAATATTTTATAGATTATGGTTACTACAATGCCTAAAGTTATGCCTAAAGTAGAACCAACAGCTATAAGACCGCCTATAGCTATGGCTATATATGTTAAAATGTTCATAATATCTCCATTTCTGCGCAGGTTTTTTGCGCATTAATATGTAATAATTCTTATAAAATGTATTAGATTTTTGCAATATATATTGAGGCTGGTTTATTACAAATATATACATTTCATACGCAATTATTTACTGCATATAATATGAATTTACTGTGAGATAATTATTTTGAACCGTCCTTGTTATGGATAAAATCAACAATAATCGTTGAATAAGATGGATTGTTATCCAAAGAATAATTAAATGAACATATGTGATAGAAATTGTCAATATTAAAGTTGTTATGTAAAATGACAGCGGCAATTGAGCGCACTAATAAACGTGTTCCCATTCTTGGCAACACATTTTCTGAAGTGATAGCTGTCTGATTACCAAGCATTTCTGATGTACAGGGTCTGTAATCATTTATAGAAGGTTCAGGCGTAGTTATAAGCTGGAAATCGTAGAAGTCAGCTTCTGTTTCATACGATACCTCAGCGAGAGCTGTCTGCACATTGTAGAAGCATAGTCCGCCAAAGAACATTGTTATTATAAATACGCAGCTTAATAAGCGTAAACAGTGTTTCTTCATAACAATACCGCCAATCCTTTCTATAGTCTGTCAATATGAAGATAATAGCATATCAGGAAAATTTTGTTAATAGTCAATTAGCAGGATAATGGGTTAATTGCTGTTAGTTTATATCAAAAAATACATACATAAAATACAGTATATAAAATATAGTAAAAAAATGCTAGACAAATGTTATTTAATAATGTAATATTAATCAAGTCGGGTGACCGATACAATAAATAAGCAGTCGTGGCGGAATTGGCATACGCGCTAGACTAAGGATCTAGTCCATATTGCTTGGGTGCGGGTTCAAGTCCCGCCGACTGCACTTGATTAAGGAACTCGGTAAGAGTTCCTTTTTTGTTGCATAATAGTATATGTTCCATATTGGATAAAGCTATGAATAAAATATTTAAAATGATATTATTTTAATATATTAATTATAAAAAATACTTGCACATTATAAATTTATATGATATTCTTTATGTAAAGTATACTTGATGAATTAATTCTATACACCATACAATATATGTCCCAGTTAATCCCGATATTTAATAATAATAATCACGATATATTAATTATATGATAAATATTATAACGATGTTACAATTGAGAAGAAACACCGTTATCGTAATAATACTAAGAAATAACATAGTTATAATGTAAGAATAATAAAAAGAATAGCGTAACAGCCATAATTAATTGCAGTAATGATATTTGTTGTGACAATAGATGTCTAACTATAGTTTAGTGAATGGCAGAGAAAGGATAATGAAATTTGCAAAAAAGAACGAAAAGATATAATTATAGGAATTTTATACTCAATACATATATGTATAATGTTAAAATGTGCTTAATGATATTAAAAACTAAGCATATAAAGACTGCATTTATAAGAATTACAGCTATAATGCTGTTTATTATATGCGGCGTAACAGAGTGTATGGCGGACGTTAATACATCAGCGTTTTTGCATAAGAAAGATGTTATTGATTTGAATAATAATAGTATTGAATTTACATACTGGGACGGATATGAACACAAGATTAAGACGAAGAATTATACAATATCATCAGACTGGCGCAGTGCTATGATTATATGGAGTGATGATTTAACAGGGACAATAGGAACTAACACGACAATATATGGACCATATACGTGGCTTCCGGCGGGAGATTACAGAGTAAGCTTTAAACTTACTGCATATGGGTGGAATACCTTGAAATATTGGGACATAGGAGTTAATTTTGGACAGCAGAACACGGGATACCGCAATAAGTATGACAAGTCAAATTGTCAGATTAATACTGACACTACTGTGAGTGATATAGTGTGTGGCGGTAATGATACAGGAGGTAATTTAGATTATACTATTCATACGAATGGTGACAGTGCAGACTATGAGTTAAGGACATATTTTAACAGGGATGTTGATTTCGGGATTGGTGCACCAGAACACGAACTTAGTAAGATAGGACAATTTATAAGAGAGATTACGATATGTTCTCTGGATAGCAATACCATATATTATGATGCAGATGGTGGATTGCTTAATAATGAGGAAACAGGGACACTTACTGATACGAACTGGGGAGCTGACAGAGGAAATGTATCAATTCCGGCTAAGGATGGATATATATTTGAGGGGTGGTATGGTTATAGTAAAGCATCTAATACGACTTCAAACAGGGACGAGCTTACATTTGATACAGATAGTGAATATGTTATGCTGTGGGATAGCAAGGGCAAGTCTTGCACTAATGTATTAAAAGAAGCCAGCTACAGTGATTATACGGTATATGCAAGGTGGAAGCCTAAGGATAAAGTTATAAAATATATATCTAATGCGCCGTCAGGGGTAAGCAATATGCCGCAGGACATTAATACAGTGTATGGCTCGGAGGTTTCATTATCGGGGCAGAGTCCGTCAAGAAAGCTGTTTAAGTTTAATGGGTGGAATACTGAGGCTGATGGGAGTGGAGATATGTATTATCCGCTGGAAGCTGTAACTGAACTTACAAAGCTTTCAGAGGACACAGTTAATCTATATGCGCAGTGGCAGCAGCAAAGATTTATGTATATTAAAGCTGCATCAACGACCTATTGCGACACATTTATTAAGAGAACATCAGGTGATGAACTCTGGTATACAGGCATAGGCAGTAATACAATCCACAGTCTGCCAGATAGTATGAATAGCTGGCAGGTGCAGAAGTGGCGTATTGATAAGAATGGCAGTATATATAAAGATAATTATATAAATGTATAATTATATAAAAATATAATAGTCTCCCTCATCATCAGAGAATTTTTTATAGGTTGTATGGAACACATCTTCAATAATATGTGTTTTGAGGCAGTTGGCAGGAGTGTCACTTATTGCAATCTTACGGTCATTCATTATAACGAGATTGTCAGATATTCTTATTGCATCAGATAAATCGTGCAGTACAAGAATGATGGTTTTGCCAGATTTTTTTAGTTTATCGACCATAGCGAAGAAAGTTCTTTTGCCTTCAAGGTCAAGATAAGTGACAGGCTCGTCCATAATTATAATCTGACTGTCCTGTGCGAGTATCATAGAAAAGAATACACGCTGTCTTATTCCGCCAGAAAGTGTGTCAGCATTATCCTCAGAATAAGGCATTACATTAGTGAATTCCATTGAATTATTAACTATTTCATTATCTTTATCAGTCTTCCGCCTTGTAAAGCCAAGATAAGGAAATCTGCCATGTTCGACTAATGTCCTTACAGGAAGTACAGGGATAACCGTTCTTATCTGAGGAAGAAATGCTATTTTTTTAGCTCTTTCTTTTAAGGGCAGTGACAGGATATTTTCATCATCTACTGTAATAGTGCCTGATGTAACCTTGGAACAGCCATTAAGGCACTGAAGCAGGGTTGTTTTGCCACAGCCATTAGGACCGATTATCGTTGTTATCTGTCCTTTTGGAAATGTTACATTAATATCATTTAATATATTGGTTCTGGATACGGCTACATTAACGTGTTCATATTTAAGCATTTACTCGTCTGCCTCCTTTCTTCTTTAATAAAAGGTACATAAAGAATGGACCGCCGATAAAAGCCATAATTATTCCGGCAGGAAGTTCATATGGAGCAGCTATAAGACGACCTATGATATCGCATATAAGTACAAATGAAGCACCAAGTAAAGCACTTGTTGGCAGAAGGTATCTTGCATCACTTCCGAATAAAGTCCTGCATATATGAGGGACAATAAGACCTATAAAGCTTAACAGACCTGCAAAGCTTACAACAAGACCTGCCATTATGCTTGATAATACAAGAAGAAAGAATCTTGTAAGTGGAACATTTAATCCTAAAGAGCGGGCATAGTCATCGCCAAGTGAAAGTATATTAAGCGGCTTGGCCAGAATGAAGGACATAAGTACAGCGGCTATAATTCCAATTGCTGGCAGTGCTATTTTGTTAAATGTAAGTCCAGATAAAGTACCCATAAGAAAAGAAGTGATATTAAGGGTTATATCTGTATTTATTAATTTGATAGTGTTAATACCTGCATTAAGAAAGGAAGATACAGTTATTCCGGCAAGTATAATGGTTGTTCGAGAGCTGTCGGCAAGATATGCAAGTGCATATATGGCAAGTGTTGTTAAAAGCGCACCTATAAAGGAAGCTATAGATGTGGCATATCCTGAATGTGGGAATAACATCATAGCAAGCATTACAAAAAAGCCTGCTCCAGAATTGACACCTATTGTATTAGGACTTGCAAGAGCATTATTCATAACGCCCTGAAGGATAACACCAGCAACAGAAAGTCCCATACCGGCAATAACAGCACCAAGCATACGTGGAAGACGTATGTTCATTATTAATATGTAAGTTAAGGAAGTCTTGTCGGGGTTAAAGAAGCATTTTAATATATCAACTGGATTGATATATACGCTTCCTAACATAACGCTTAGAAAAGAAGCAATTATTAAAAGACCGATTAGCATTATATATATGTATATATGTCTTGAACGATTGTTTGATTTTGAGTTGGTTTTATTGGTCATAGTTGTTATTTTCCTTATAATAAATATATGTGAATAGAGTATCATAAACCGCTAATTTATTCAATTCATATTTACATACCAAATTTATATGAAATAACTATTGACAAATATTAACATAAGGGTTAAAATTCAATTCATATTAAACAAGTAGGTTTATAGTTTATACGAAATGGAGATAATGATATGAGATTTAATACAGCTTTACTTCATGGCGATTTCAGAGGAGATAAGAATACTGGTGCAACACAGACACCTATATATCAGTCAAGTGCATTTGAGCACGCAAGCGCTGAGACACTTGAGAAGATATTTAACAATATGGCACCTGGATTTTCATACAGCAGAATTAGCAATCCAACAATAGAGGCATTTGAGAAAAGAATGACAGCTCTTGAGGGCGGGGTTGCCAGTGTTGCCTGTTCATCAGGTATGGCGGCGATAACTAATGCGTTCACTAATATATTACAAAGTGGTGATGAGATTGTATGCAGTGCAAGCTTATATGGCGGAAGCATTGATTTATTCAGGGATTTAGAAAGCTTTGGAATTAAGACACATTATGTTAATAATAATGATGTAGAACAGTTCAGGGCAGCTACTAATGAGAATACTAAGCTGTATTTTGCAGAGACAATTGGTAACCCAAGACTTGATGTAACAGATATCAGATTAATAGCTGATGAAGCTCATAGGGCAGGTGTTCCATTTATCGTTGATAACACAGTTGCTACAGCATATCTTATTAAGCCAATAGAGTATGGTGCAGATATAGTTGTTAATTCAACATCAAAGTATGTTAATGGCAATAGTAATTCAATCAGTGGTGTTATAACTGATTCTGGTAATTTTAAGTGGGATGTTGTAAAATATCCTGGTATGAAAGATTTTAAGAAATATGGTCCATATGCTTATACAGCTAAGTTAAGAAATGGAATATACCGTAATACAGGAGCCTGTTTATCACCACAGAATGCATTTTATAACATTCTTGGAATTGAGACACTTGGAATAAGAATGGAACGTGTCTGTAGTAATGCAATGACATTAGCTAAGTATCTTAATGATAATTACGGTAATCTTAGTGTTAATTACCCTGGACTTGAGAACAGCGAATTCTATGATATTGCTAAGAAAGAACTTAACAATGGATTTGGTGGCATAATAACAATCCGTACAGGAAGCAAAGAGAAAGCATTTAAGTTTATTAACGCATTACAGATTCCGCTTAATGTATCTAACATAGGTGATACTAAGACATTGGTTATACATCCAAGCTCAACAATCAGTGCTCACAGCACAGAGGAAGAGAAGAAGATTGCTGGTGTATATGATGATCTTGTAAGAATAAGCGTAGGAATAGAAGATGTGCAGGACCTTATAGAAGATTTCACACAGGCATTAGAAGCAGCCAATTAAATTTTAAGGAACGACTTAAGAAAAGAATAGAAATGAGGTAGAATTATGGCTAAGATTGATTACGCAGCACTTAAAAAGGGCGGATTTATGAGACAGAAACAGAAAGGATATTTCTCATTAAGAATACAGGTAGTTGGTGGTAATCTTACATCTGAGAATATCAGAGCTGTAGCTGATGTAGCTGATAAATATGGAAAAGGCTATGTACATATGACATCAAGACAGGGTGTTGAAATTCCATTTATTAATTTTGAAAATATTGAAGAAGTAAGAGCAGCTTTAGCAGACGGTGGTGTTAAGCCAGGTGTATGTGGACCAAGAGTTCGTACAGTTACAGCTTGTCAGGGTAATGAAGTCTGTCCAAGTGGCTGTATTAATACATATGACCTTGCTAAGAAGCTTGATGAGCATTATTTCGGAAGAGAACTTCCACATAAGTTCAAGTTTGGCGTAACAGGCTGTCAGAATAACTGTCTTAAGGCAGAAGAGAATGACATCGGCGTTAAAGGTGGTATGGACGTAACTTGGGTAGAAGATAAATGTATCAATTGTGGTGTATGTGAGAAAGCTTGCAGAATGGGTGCTATAAGCTGTGCTAACAATACAGTTACTATTGACAGAACTAAATGTAATAACTGCGGACGATGTGTAAAGGCTTGTCCTACAGAAGCCTGGGAAGGTCAGAGCGGTTATATCGTATCATTTGGTGGATTATTTGGTAACCAGATATACAAAGGTGAACAGCTTCTTCCACTTATTAAAGATGAAGAAACACTTTTCAGAGTAACAGATGCAGCAATCGGCTTCTTTGAAAAGAATGCTAACCCAGGAGAGAGATTCAGACTTACATTACAAAGATTGGGTGAGGATGAATTTAGAAAAGTTATTAAAGATGCTTATGATGGTAAATAATAAAATTTATAGTCAAAAGATTATAAATTCGTATATGCTTACACGATAAGGTTTTTGAACTTATATGGTTAAGAAAAAGGAGGACGAATATGGAGATTGAAGGAATTAAGATTGATGATACAGTAGATATTACAGATAAGGTTTGCCCACTTACATTTGTAAAGGCAAAGGTTGCTATCGATGAATTAGATGATGGTGAAGTTATTGCAATCCGTATGAATGACGGAGAGCCAGTAGCTAATGTTCCAAGAAGTATTAAAGATGAGGGACATCAAATCCTTAAACTTGTTAATAATAATGATGAGACATACACACTCATTGTTAAAAAAGTTGAAGAATAAGGAGAAGATTTATGGCTGAGAGAATAAAGTTATCAGATTTTGAAGAAAAGGTATTAAATAGTTCGGTTCCAGTTCTTGTTGATTTTTATTCAGACAGTTGTGTTCCTTGTAAAAGGCTTGCACCTGTTGTAGGAACAGTTGAAGATGAGAGAGCAGGAAGCCTTTCTGTATACAAGGTTAATATTAACTTTGATGCAGATGCAGCTTCTGAATATGAAGTAACAGCAGCACCTACACTTGTTCTTTTTAAAGATGGCAAGGAAGCAGCAAGACATACAGGCGTATTCAGAAAAGACGAGCTTACAAGCTGGATAGATGCTAATATTTAATTAATTCTAATAAATAATATTTATGCCAAAGAGGCAGGAAAGAGGTTTAATATGCAGTTAACAGTATCAGGAGTAAAGAAAGAATATGAAGATGGAATTACACTTCCAAAGCTTTTTGAAATTGAAAATGTAGAAACACCAGAATATGTTACAGTTTCAATCAATGAAGAATTCATTCCAGGAGACCAGAAAGAAACATATCAGTTAAAAGATGGCGATAATGTTGAGTTCTTATACTTTATGGGTGGCGGACAGAGATAATTATATTAATGTCATTAGCTATAATGTCACAAGACAGTATTAAAATATCAGATTTAAGTAAGAATTACTTTAAAAGGAGGTATATATGGCTTTAACAGATGAGCAGATAGAACGTTATTCACGTCATATCATTTTAAAAGAAGTTGGCGCTAAGGGACAGAAGAAGCTTCTTAATGCCAAAGTACTTATAATAGGCGCAGGTGGACTTGGAGCACCAGCAGCTATGTATTTAGCGGCAGCGGGTGTTGGAACAATAGGAATTGCAGATGCAGATGAGGTGGATCTTAGTAACCTTCAGAGACAGATAATACATCAGACAGCAGATGTAGGCAAAGCAAAGGTTCAGTCAGCTAAAGAGACAATTAATGCTATGAACCCAGATGTAACAGTTAACACATATAGAGAATTCATTACAAGTGATAATATAATGGATATTATCAAGGACTACGATTTTGTAATTGATGGAACAGATAATTTCCCTGCTAAGTTCCTTATTAATGATGCCTGTGTAATGGCTAAGAAGCCATTTTCTCACGCAGGAATAATCAGATTTAAGGGTCAGCTTATGACTTATGTTCCAGGAGAAGGACCTTGCTACAGATGTGTATTTAAAAATCCACCACCAAAGGATGCAGTACCTACATGCAAGCAGGCTGGTGTTATTGGCGCTATGGGTGGTGTTATCGGAAGTCTTCAGGCTATGGAAGCAATCAAGTATATACTTGGTGTAGGAGATTTACTTACAGGTTATCTCCTTACATATGATGCTATAACACAGGAATTCCATAAGATTAAGTTACCATCTAACACTGATGGCTGTGCTGTATGTGGAAAGCATCCAACTATCACAGAACTTATTGACTATGAGCAGGCAGTTTGTGAAGACCACTAATAATTATATCCAGTCATAAGGACAACAAGGAGGCGTCACAAAGTGATTACATTTAATAAGAGTGATTTTGATACAATACTTGAATATGCTAAGAAGAATCTTCCAGAGGAGGCTTGTGGTCTTATTGGAGGAACAATAGAAAATGGAGATAAACATATTAAAAAGGTATATCTTCTTACTAATATTGACCATTCAAATGAGCATTTTTCAATGGATCCTAAGGAACAGTTAGCGGCAGTTAAAGATATGAGAGCTAATGGCTTAGTTCCTCTTGGCAACTGGCATTCTCATCCAGAGTCACCATCAAGACCATCAGATGAGGATAAAAGACTTGCTTATGACAGTAAAGCAAGTTATATGATACTTTCACTTATGAATATAGATGAACCAGTACTTAATTCATTCCATATCGAGGGTGATGTATCAGATAAAGAAGATTTGAGAATAATATAATGTAAAGAAGTGTCCCAGGTAAAAGTTCTTTTATATAAGGAAGTATATTTACTTGGGACATATTTTAAATGGAGATGAATTATGAGTGATTTAACAGATGTTATAATTATAGGAAGCGGACCTGCTGGACTGTCTGCGGCTATATACGTCGTAAGGGCAGGTTTATCAGTTACTGTTATAGAGAAAGAATTTATGGGAACAGGACAGATAGCTGACAGCAGTAAAGTAGACAATTATCTTGGTATTCCGGCAATAAGCGGTTATGACCTGGGCGAAAGCTTTAGGGAACACGCACTTTCACTTGGAGTAACGATAGAAGATAATAATGTTACTAAGCTTACTCCTGTTGATGATATATGGGAATTAGAGTTATCAGACGGAAGCACTAAGAAAGCACGTTCCGTAATATATGCGGCTGGCTGTAGTCATAAAAAGTTACAGGCAGAGAATGAAGAACAGTATACAGGCAAAGGAATATCATACTGTGCCGTATGTGACGGAGCATTTTATAAGGATAAAGATGTCGCAGTAGTAGGTGGCGGTGACACAGCACTTTCTGATGCACTTTATCTTTCAGATATATGTGCCAACGTATATATTATACACAGAAGAGAAGAATTCCGTGGAGCGGCTTCACTTCTTGCAAAGTTAAAGGAACGTCCTAATGTGCATATATGCACTAGCAGAACAGTAAAGAGAGTAGAAGGTAGTAATAATCTTGAAAAGATAATACTTGATAATGATACAAATATTGACGTTAATGGATTATTTGTTGCCGTTGGAATGAGCCCACAGACAGAACTTCTTAAGGGTATTGCAGAACTTGATAATTCAGGATATGTAATAGCTGGTGAAGATTGTGTTACATCAGCCAAAGGTTTATTTGTGGCAGGTGATGTCAGAACAAAAATATTAAGACAAGTAATAACAGCCGCAGCAGATGGTGCTATGGCAGCAACACAGGCAGTACAGTACCTTAGATAAAAGGTATGTACTGCCTGTTGGCATTTTCATATAAGTATAGTTTAGCTGCATATATTTATATAATATGTATTCATTACATACATATTACATATTTACTATAATATTACTGAATATATTGAATGCAATATACATTTATTATATATCTAATATATTGCTATAGATATTAC
>JBNMLJ010000039.1:0-25744 GCA_050874785.1 Lachnospira sp. | reverse complement strand
TGGTTCTATGAATATGCGTGAATTTATATCAAGTCATACAAGCATATGATGCGGTATCTTTTAGCGGATAGTTGATATCATATGAGCGGACGAGCGGTATCGCTCGTCCGTATAAGAGGTTTTTCAACTGCGTATTATTCAGTACGATTTTAACGAATTGTACAATTCGTACAACCAGTACAAATCCACTTTTTATCATCGATTTTATGCTTGTCTCGAATTCTTTCTTGTTTTTAATCAGAATTGCAAACGAGCTTAGCGAGTTTCACAATTATCTATAGAATAAGAAATGTAATAATATTAATATTGGTAGCTATATATGATGGAGTGTTTATTGTATAACAAAATAATTTTATTTATGAAGAACTAATTGCTAAGCTATATTATATGTATATATAATTAATAATATGTGTTTACAAATAATACAAGTTGTGATATATTTACATTATATAAATAATAGTTTATAAATGATTTATATTGCAATATGCTAATGTAAATTTAATGTCAATTTTTTAGTAGAATTGAGAGGTGGGAATATGTTTGATAATAAGGTTGAGCAGGAATTAGCAGTGACAGATGAAAGTAGAGAACTAGCAATATTTAAGTCGGCATACTACCAATTAAATGCAAAGCCAGATAGTTTATCAAGAGCTTATCCAAGAAAAGTTATTATAACAAGAGATGATATAATTGATTTGAATAGTAGAATAAATAAAAAAATCAGTTTAAATTATCAAGATGATGGGTATATAGCTACAGTAACTGTATATTTAAAAGATAAACGCGAATTTGTTTTTAAATGTTGGGAGGAATTTGTACAACATGAATGGACAGAAAGTAGTTCTATTTCAAGTGTTTCTTTACAATGGAATTTTAATGTAAGAATACCAGGATATGATAATCCTCAAAATCATAATTTGGTTGTTAAATTAACGAATGGACTTAGAGCTGAGGAGGTATTAAATTTAATATTTTCAGGTAAAATTGAAGACTTAGATGAAATTGAATTGAATTCGATTCCTATAATTGCTAGAGTTGATTTTATACAGGTGATACTTGGTGAAGAGTTACTTAATATAGTTGGGGAATGGGTAAAGGGATTGAAGCAAAATAGTCAGTTTAAGAACCCAATTATTATGTTAATGAGAAAGTATAGGAAGAATTTAGCACAATATTTTGAATATATTTCGTTTATAATGATGTTTATATTAATAATAGGCATTGATTCTTACTTGATTGGTAAATTGAATTTTTCAACGCTTGGAGATTTATCATTAAGACAGTTTAAATTTTTATTAATATATTTATCTACAAGTGGCGTTATATTATTTTTTTCAAAAAAAATTTTTGAATATATAGCTCAAGGCGTATATGATAAATTATCAGAATATGGTCAGATTTTTATATTTAATATAACTAAAGGTGATATGAATTTACAAGATCAAATTAGAAGAAAAGACAAGGAAGATGGAAAATCTATAGTGATAAGATTTGTTATGTCATTGATATTTAATATAGGTTGTGGTATTATTACTTCGTTTTTATGTTAATTACAGAGAAAGATGTGAAGATATTATGAAAGCTATTTGGAAAAAGATAATAAAATATATTTATGACAAATGTTTAGAAATTGTATTAGACGACGATTATGAAAGAGATTATAACAGGAATTATTCTAAATATTTGAGATATTATAGAAAAAGAACATTTTGATATAAAAGTAAGGCATATTTATCTAATATGTCTTACTTTTCTTGTTTTTATGGATGATAAATAGCAAAGGAATTAAGAGCTAGTAACAAAGAATATAAGATTAGTATGAAGGAAATGAGCTATGAAGTACAGAAGATTGATTTCAATTATGTTATTAATTATTGTTTTAATGGAAGAAATTATACAAAGTCCAGATGTTGTATATGTTAAAGCAGAGAATACAGAAGCTCCATTTGAAATCTTGAATGGAACAGATAGCAATTCTGTTAAAGGAGTTGAAGTTCAGAATTCAGCTAGTGAAATATGGGACGGAACAAGTATTAAAGCTCCTAAGTTGATAGGATATGAATACAAGATATATTGCGCATCTGAATTAGCGTGGTTTGCACAAGAAGTTAATTCAGGCAATGATTTTGAAGGAAAATCTATATATATAAGTGGGAATATTAATTTAGATGGTCATAAATGGATAGTCATTGGTTTATCTAATGCTGATAATCCCATAGAGATTAAAGGAAGCATTATTATTCAAAATGCATCTATTGAGGGATTGTATATAGCTGAAAATGATAATTGCAATGGATTATTTGGATCGGTATTACTTAATGATATACTTGTTGATAACCTTTCGATGAATAATGTTATAATAGAAGGTAAATCGTATGGAGGCTTTTTGTTTGGAAGTCTGAAGCTTTCAAGAAATGGAAAGTGTGTAATAGAAAATAGTTCATTTAATGGAAAGGCATCATATAATTCTTCGTGTGGAGCATTATCAGGACAATATATTGCTGGTGGTGATAATTGCCAAATTAATATCGTTAATTGTAAATTTGATATTATCTCAAATGAGGCTAAAGAAGTTTGGTATGGGCAGGTTAATTCTGCACTTAAAGCTGGAATTATTGCTAGATGTTATACTAATTCCAATAGATGTGCAATAGTTATGAATGGTGTTGATTGCAAAGTCGATTTAAAAAGTGTTGATCAATATGGATATCATTCATCAGTTGCAGGTGGTATGATTGGAATACTTGAAGGTAATGCTAATGTATATATGTATCAATGCAAGGTAACTGGTAAGATTGTTTCAAATGGATATTGTGGATATGCTGGTGGGATTATTGCAGAAATGGCTAGCTGTAATATTTATAAGCAATCAGATTGTATGGTTACTGTAGATTTGGAGTCATATTGGAATGCTTATGGATTTCAGTGGGATTCAGCTGGGTTTATTGGATCAATAATAGATAAGAAGCCTGATGGATTTATTAGAAATTCGTATTATGCAGGTCAGACTTATACAGGATTAGCATTTATATCAAAAGATAGAGTTAAAGGGGATAAATTAAAAATTTATAATTCGTATTATGATATGAATTTAATGTGTACATCTTATGTTAATGAAAGAGATGTCTACCATGCAGATTTTAATTGTTATGAGATTAATGGAACAACCGTAAATTGTAATAAATATTCAACATATCAGATGGGGATAGCTTCTAATTTTAATAATTGGGATTTTGATAGTATATGGTTTATGGGAGATAAATATCCAGAATTAAGATTAAGTAATTTTGATTTACCAGATGATTTCCAAGTAAATGGAATTATTGTACAAGATAGTGAAATAGTAAAAACAGTAAGAGAGTATACATCTAATGAAATGTATGAGCAATGGGAAGAAATATGGAATAGTGATTATTCTGAGGATGTAAAGATGGAGAAGATTATTAATTTGGCATTATACTATGGTATTACTGATCCTAAAGAAGGATTAGAGTTTGTTGTTAAATCTCATGAAAAGAGATGGGCATATAATGAACTTATATCTGATGATATGTATACAGCATCTAATTTCTTGTCTTGGCTTGATAATGGTGGAAGACTGCTTATTGGTGCAGATGGATTAGCATTTAATCAAGAATTAGGGGATTGGGTAGATATAGGTACATATATAAAAGGCGAATATCCTGGAGTGAAGAAGTATAAAAATATGCTTTATGATTTTATGGAATATACATCAAATAGTAATGAAGTATTAAATGATATTAAGACTGTCACAAAGTTGACGTCTAATTTAACATCAATTGAAGATAAAGCCTATGTACAAAATAAGATTAAGGAATTGGAGAGTGTTGATTTAAATGTGGTGGAGGGAAGACAAGAAAGATGGAAAATTATAGATGAAATGAGCCAAAAAGGTGTTTTTATTGGATATGAGATACAAAATAATAAGGGAAATATAACTATTAAACATTTTTTAGATGAATCAAGTGGGTTTGGTCAGTTTGCCAAGGCAGTAGGAATTGCTAAGAATGCTATTGATTATGTTGATATGGCTATAAGTGATATTAATGATTTGGCGCTTGTAGATAGTAAGCTTCAGACTTATTATCAATATGAACGCTTCCTTGATGATATCTTACAAGCTAAGGATACTATTCCATATGAATTGTGGTGTGCTGCACAACAGGTGAAGGATGAACTTAACGATGGATATTTTACACCACTAGAAACAATAGCTGAGCAGGTGCTGACTAATAGTAAGATAACTAAAGACATTAAAAAAGATATTTGTAAATCTTTAGGGGTTGAATCATTTTCTGAATGGCTTTCAGTTTTAAATATTGAAGCTTGGTTTTTTAATCAGGTGGTAGATATAGGAAATATGGTAAAGCAGGCAGCGTATACAGAAGGATATGCACAATTAGCTAATTTGTATAAAAAAAGATTATTAAAATCGGAGAAAGTATTCCTTAATTCTATGACAGATGAGAATGCATGGCAGTTCTATTATGATTATAATATGTTATATAATATGCGATATAAAGGTGAACAGACATATTTAGAGATACATAATATAAAGGGGCTTGCTAAAAGCTTGTTTGATAAGGGGTATAATATAAAAAAGGATGCAACAGAAGAAATCCTAAATAATTTGAAGAGTAAATGCAAGTTTGATTTAGGTGATAATGTTCAGATTCCAGAAACAATGCAGTATTTATCTAAGCTTATTATATCCTGCCCGGTTAATGTAACTGTTTATTCAAATAATGGAGACGTAATAGCAGAGTTAAAAGATAAAGAAGAGCAGGATATATCTAATGATTATGGCAGATTTATAGTAGAATATAATTCAATTACCCGGGATTATGATAAAGTAGTTTATTTAGATAGAGATGATGTTACAATTGAGGTTTCATCATACGATGATGGTTTAGTAGATGTGGTATTTTCATATTTAAATTATGATGGTAAAGCTGTAATTAAACATATGTATAATAAACCGCAATTAAAAGATAGCAAGATGATAATTAATCCAACAGAAATAAGAACAGATGGTAATATTGATGTTGTCATAAATGATAAAAGTGAGAAGCTTAAGTTAGATAGTGAAAATGATTCTTATGTGGATATAGAATCAGCAGATTTATCAAGTACCTCTCTTTTCCTGACCATAGGGGAAAGCAGGCTATTGGATATTAATGTTCAACCCGCAAATGCAAGCATACAAAATATAACTTGGGCATCATCTGATTCAGATATAGTATCTGTACAAGATGGCAGGGTTGTGGCTAATAAAGAGGGAAAAGCTGTGATTTATGCTTTTTTGCATGATAGTTTTTCACCAGTAAAATGTAATATTGTGTGTGATAGTACGCCTCCAGTTGTTAATATAAGTACAGGAGATTGCGAATGGAATAGGTTTAATTCATACAATCAATTTAATAGATTTTTTAAGAATAGAAAAGAGGTAACAATATCATCAACAGATAATATGTCATCAGATATTAATGTTAAATATCTATTATCTGATAAAAATATGACCATTGATGAATTGTATTCTGATGATGTGAAATGGATGAAATATGAAGGGACAATAGAATTGCCTGCGAATAGCAAACAGTTTATTTATGCCAAGGCAGTTGACGAAGCAGGAAATGAAGCTATAGTTAACTCTGATGGTATAGTAATATATACGGATGCTGAAATAGAAAAAAATAATTATGAGTATATCAAAAATGTGTCGGGTGATGTATCTGTTGCACTGGAACTTAAAGGAAATACTGTTAAATCAGTTAATTGTGATAACTACGAACTCATAAAAGATAAAGATTATCTCATTGGTGATAACGGAGTAATCACATTTTTTTCAGAATATATGGATACGTTAGCTGCCAAAGATACATCATATGAATTTACAATACAGTATAATCCGTATGGAGAAAACTACATATTAAATGATAAGAATGAAGAACCAGCGGTATCCAATCTTTTTATTAAAGTGAATAGTCCTAAGTTAATAAGTAAAGGAAATATTAATGAATCTATAGATGTTGCCAATGGAACGGATAAAGAAGTAATAGATTCATATTTAGAAAAAGAAATATCTATTGTAACGCAGGATAATACAGTTAATAGCGCAAAAATACAATGGAATTTTGATGGATTGGAAAAATATAATTCAAGTATACTTAAGGAGCAGGTTATAGAAATTAAAGGTCAGATTGAACTTCCAGAGGGCATTATTAACTCAGATAATATTGATCTTAATATTAAGAAAAAAATAGTAGTAGTTGCAGCTGGTATAGTTAGTTCACCGATAAGTGATTTGGCAACAGGCACATATAAATCTGAGCGAGTAGTTGAATTAAATTCAGATACACAAGGAGCTGATATTTATTATACAATTGATGGAACTGAGCCAGATGAATATAATGGAATTAAATTTACTAAACCAATAGAATTAGTTGGAGTTGAAGGGAAAAGTGTGGAGATAACAATAAAGGCTATCGCATTAAAGGAAAGAATGCAAAGCAGCAAAGTGGTTACTTATAAGTATGTAATTAATATTCCTGATACAGTATCACCACAGGTGAACATAAGCAATGGTTCGATCAGATGGGATACATTTAATAATGATTCTGGTTTTAAGACATTTTCTAGACAGCCACAATATATAACAATATCGGCTAGTGATAATGTAACGCAAAATGTAAAAGTATTTTATTATTTATCAGATGAAATATTATCTAAACAAGAGATAACAAAAAGCGATATTAATTGGTTGAATTATGCAAATGGGTTTTATATAAAAGCAAATTGTAAAAAGTTTGTATATGCCAAAGCAGTTGATGAAGCAGGAAATGAAACTATAGTTAATTCTGATGGCATAGTAATATATACAGATGCAGAAATAGAAAAAAATAATTATCAGTATATAAAGAATGTGTCAGGTGATATATCAATTGTTCTTGAACTTAATGGAAATACAATTAAATCAGTTAATTATGATAACTATGAATTGCTAAAGGGCAAAGATTATATCGTTGGTGATAATGGAGTAATTACATTTTTATCAGAATATATGGATACATTAGCTGCCAAAGATAAATCATATGAATTTACAATACAGTATAATCCGTATGGAGAAGACTACATATTAAGTGATAAGAATGAAGAGCCGGCTGTATCGATTGTATCAATTAAGGTGAATGATTCCAAATCAATAGTTATAGGAAAATTAGATGATAATATTGATACTTCAAATAAAATGGATAAAAAAGAAAAAGAATCGTATCAAGAAAAAGAAGCCGCTATCAATGAAAAGAATGTTATTAGTAACATAGAATATAATGATGAAATACAGACAGTCGTTACTGAATGTGAAAGCGAAAAGTCTGTAGATACGAATGATATTTACAACACGGAATTATGGATTTCATTATTGTTGTTATCTATGTTTGATCTCTTGGTGATTTATAGGAAAAAACATAGGAGCAATATAAAATAACTTATGTTTTTAATTTTAAAAAGCAATCGTAAAAAAATACGATTGCTTTTTTGCGTATTTTTGCATATAGTATATTCGATAAGAGCAAAATGGAGGCAATTGATGTGTGTGGAATAATTGAAAATCATTAAAAGTACGGTTTACGAAAACTGTTCTGTCTTTAATATGAGATTTATGTACCATCTGCGGCTAAAATTTTAATTTACGGTTATTAATTCTATTGCACTAGAGCAGAGGGAATTTTAAAATTTATTTTTCAACTTGTGAAAAAGGTAAAAATGTAATTGATTATTGTAAAAGAATAAGTTACAATTTAACAAAATATAGATATCCGTAACTTGTAGAACTTCTTTACAGGTTGGGCAATTAAAGGTTTGCTCTGTCTAATACAACATTGAGAAATTTTGTGTTGTTATTAGGCAGTTTTTGTTTTATTAGGAAAATATCACATCTATTCCGTATAAGAAAGTCTATACTCTGGGAACGCAAAAGAGATGAATTTATTACACAAATACAAAAATGGAAAATAGATACAGAATCTGTAGTCATTAATTTAGAAGAGTGCAAAGGATTTTGTATTGGCGAATATGAGCATAGTGGATGTATAGTAACATTTGATAAAATTAAAAATAAAATAATTTCTCAAATTAATTTTGAAGAAACAGAGGCAGAGATATGCTCTATAGTTATATATACTGGGGATATGGATTTATGCAATCAAAATATGTTTGAAAAAAATTAGTTTTTGATTTAAAGGTAAGCAATACAATATCTATAATGGAATTGGAGTGTAGATTAAAAAATAGAGATGTTTGTAAGGAAATAGTACCATCATCAGATTGGGAAAAGTATAGTATTCCGTTGTCTATGTTTGGTGGAGCGGTTTCTGAATGGAAAACATTAAAAGAAATCAAATTTCTGCTGAGAAGGAAAAATACTTCAGGTGGAATTGTTGAGATAAAAAATATGATGATAAAATAATAAAATGTCAAGACAGAATGTATAATTAATACAAATAGTAGATTATATCAGTGGAGATTTTGGTATGTGCAGAAATTTGCAATAAAGACAATCAAAAAGGCATTTATGCTGACTTGAAAAAGTAAATTCAAGTGCAGAGGTGGAATTTACTTTTTTCATTTTTAATAGAGGGTAATAAATAAAATAATGATGTAATATTAGATAATAGTATGATATAATAAAAGAGCAATAATAGAAGATTATCCGTTATATATTGTAAATAGTATATTATTAATATAAAAAGAAGGACAATTATTTAATGTTTCATTTTAATAAGAAATTTGAAGACAAATTAAAAGATATATTTAATAATTCATCTATGTTCAATTTAATTATAATATGGGGAGAGAAAGGGGTTGGAAAAACTTTCTTATCCCAATCATTTCTTGAATTAAATGACATTAAATATAAAAATATATTTTTTACTGATGAAAATGTACTACCTTTTGGATTTGATGATATTAGTATTTCGTTGAATGATGAAAACGCTATTTTTATGCAATGCTCAGAGCTGTTTGCCGAGGACTATTGTTTGTATTTTGAAAATATGGAGTGTTCTGATTTGGATAGTCTGCATATACTATTTGAACTGGTAAAATATTATAAGAATCATAACAAGAAGGCAAATATAATTTTAGAATATAATACTACAGTAGAACCGGATAATAAGATATGTTTATTAGCTAATCATTTTTTGCATATTGATATGCCTGATAATACAAACTTTGAAAAATATTATAAGAACTATTTTTGTGATTCAAATAAAAGTAAAGAACTATTTAAACAAATGCTGTTGTTATCTAAAAAAAATATACAGGATTTTTTTGCAGTACAAAAAATTTTTATATCAATACATGTTTTAGAAAAAAAAGGCGAGCGACTAATATATAATGATACAAATACATATAAACTTCCAAGTAACATTGAAGACTTGTATATAGATATTTTTGGAATGCAAAGAAAATATATACAAAATCTACTTTTATCTGCTGCACCATTTTCTAAGCAGATATATGATGTAATAATTTATTCTATTTACAATGATTATGATAGACTTGATGAATATCTAGAAGAATTAAGTAAGCAAGAATGTTTTATACATGCAAATAACAATAGCCATAATAAAAACTATACATATTTTAAATCAAACTATGCTTTTTCAGGTGAATATGTTAGAAAGACTATTTTAGGGCTAATATCCCCCTTAGAAATAAATAAGATAATTACAGAATATAATGATTATTTAGATAAATTATTCTGCAATAAGAGTGTTTATAATGATTTGCAAAATACTGAAAAAATTATACTTCTTTCAATGTTAACAAAGCAAAGACATAAACAATTAACATTTAGCCAAATTCAATATATTACTGAATTAATGGAATATTATTATAAATCTTTTATGTATCTAAATGCTATTAAGCAGGGCGAAAAACTTCTTGAAAGCAAAGTCGCAGATAGTTTGCAGATAAATAAAGAATCCCATCAATTTTGGGTTATATACTTTCATTCATTATTAGCGATAGGAAGTTATCGCAAGATAATTGACTATAAAGATGATTTTGAAGATGAGGATTTGAACTATGATATTGCAGTAGCATTATATAATTCTGGGCAGCCGATTGAAGCTTTAAAACTATTAGAAAAAATGCAAAATAAAACTGGATATTTTAAAGGATATATCCATATTTTGAAGGCTTCTATTTATGATTGGTTAGGGGATAATAAAAAATCCAAAAGTGAATTTGAAAGGGCAACTTCATATAGTGATAATACAATAAAATATCAAATTTATAAAAGATATAATATGTATATTGACTTCCGTATTCCTGAATGTCGTGAAAAAATGCAATGTGCTATAGATTATTACAAAGAAAATAATTTAAAACAATATGCAGAATGTTTACACAATTATGGTACGAGTTGTATTTTTATTAAGGATTATGAAAATGCGCAAAAATATTTAAGTTTATCTGTTGACATATTAAATAAAATATGTGCTAATCAAATTTATTATCCACTGAATTCATTGGCAATACTATATAGTTATAATGAATGTGATTATAATAGGGCAACTAAAACCATATTGGAGGCTTTGAAATGTAATATAGACGAATCTTTTTGTAAATTAGCATTACATAATAATTTATTCAATATATCAATTAGTATGAAAGATTATGAAAGTGCATACAAAGAAAAAAATGTTTTAGAAAATATTATTACTACTGAATGCAGCAATATAGCAGATATAAAAAATCAACGTCCAGATATTCAACATCAATTACGTCAATTTTACTATAATTGTGCATTGCTTTTTAAATCTGAAAATAATTTATCAGCGGCTTTAGAGTATTTTAAATGTGCAGATAAATGTAGTAAATATGATTCCAATATTATTTATTCAATAAAAAGAAATATAACTGATTTGAACAAAAAAAATAAAAGCAGTAAATTTCTTAATAAAATTAAAAATAAACACAAACCTGCACCTACAGAAATAGAATTATATATATATGAAAGAGATTTATACTTATGCGAAATTATGTTTTGGGGATAATTGTAAATAATAAGGATTTAATATCAATAGTAATATCTATAATTGCAGCGATGATTGCGTATTGCAGTTGGAAGGAAAGTAAAATAGTACGTATAGAATCCGGTCAGGCTTTTTTATCAATTAGTCTTATTCAAATATCTGGTAAAATATATGCTATACTACAAAATATCGGGAATACATATGCCTATGATATTGAAATAAAGAATACAGATGATTTTGTTAATGGATTTGAAAAAATATCAATTCTTCAGCCAGGAGATAAATATGGATTTTTGTTGATAAATAGTTCTGAATTGTCACAATATCCAGAAGTAGTTTCTTTTAATGTCAAATACCATGATTATTATTCAAAGAAGCATTTTATTAAAAAAAATTTTGATTTTAATCTCAGTGATTATGTAAAATATAATATACAATATAATGATGAGTTTCACTATTATGATATTAAAAAAAATATTTAAAAATATATAAAGCTTATTGAAAATTAAGTAAAATCACAAGGCCTTCTATAATTAAATAGTAGGTTATAGAAGACCTTATAAAAACCATATGAATATTATATTAAATATTATAACGTGCTCTAGCAGCATCTATAATTTTACCAATCACCTGATAATACGATAATCCATTTTGTTTTCCACATTGTTCAAAAGAACAATCCCTGCATAGTGAAGGCATAGTATTAATTTCAAGAAAATAAGGAATACCATCTGTCGAAATTCTAAAATCCATACGTGAATAATCGCATAAATGAAAGAATTTATGTATTTTGACACTATAGTCTAATATCTTATTCTTTAAGGCATCACCATACATAAAATTTGGAGAATTAATAACATTGTCAATCTGTTTTAGAGAATTGTCATATAAATTTATATTAGTACCATCCTCATTTAAAATAGTAACGACACCTAATGCTGTTGTATCCTTGCCGTTTCCAATAACTGGAACTGTGATTTCAACACCTTCAATGTATTCTTCTGCTAAAAGTTCAAAAGAATATATTTCAATTAAGAATTTTGCTTTTTTAATAAAATCTTCTATGGAGTATATAAGATAAAGCCCCATACTTCCACCCTCACAATTAGGTTTTAAAATAAATGGCAATTTCAAGTTGCGAGCTTGTTCTATTACTTCATCTGATAAATTATCAAAACAAAAACCTTTTGCTACAGGGACTCCTATAGAGTTTGCAAGAATTTTTGTATGTTGTTTATTCATATTTATACTCATACCATATATATCAGAAGCAGTATGTGGAATATTGTATAATTCAAGTAATCCTGGAAGTATTGCCTCTCTATTTCTTGAACCGAATCCTTCAGCAATATTAAATACTAAATCACAGTCAAATGAGTTATTTACTAATTGTTCCCGTAATTTATATACATTGCCTATATATTCAAGTGTATACCCATTTTGTTCGATTGCTTTACCTATTTCAGAAACGTTATCTAAAGAAACGAAATCTGTATATTCCAGATTATTTTCTGGATATCCATAATCCACTTTAGTATCATAACAAAATCCAATTTTCATATGTTAAATTCTCCTTGTAATCAATTGTCAATAACAAAAATATACTATTTACAATATATAACGGATAATCTTCTATTATCTATCAATAAGCAACCTACAGCTTAAACGCTATAGATTGCTTAATAAGAAATTATATTTTAAAATTTCTGCGAGGATGTTTTGTTGCTAGAATATCGCGCTGTTTAGCCATTGCGACATGAGTATATATTTCTGTGATATTAATAGAACTATGACCAAGCATTTCTTGAATATATCTTATGTCGACATCAGCTTCAAGAAGGCTGGTGGCAAATGTGTGCCGGAACATATGTGGAGTGATGTGCAATTCTATGGCAGCCAAAGAGCAGTATTTGTTAATCATTCTACGAACTGACTGGTCAGATAAGGGAGCATTGTTTTGGTTTGTAAAAAAATGATGACAGAAGTTGATTTCAGCAGTAAATTCTTTTTTATATTTGCGTAAAATTTCAAGAACATCATTGTTTCCAATTTGAATACGACGTTCTTTAGAGCCTTTTCCATAAATAAGTATAGTTCCATCGTAAAGATTAATATTATCAGGGGATAATGAACATAGTTCTGATATTCGCATACCGCTTGAGAATAATAATTCAGCGACGGCGGCATCACGTAACGCATTACGACGTTGGTACAATGTTGGGGCGTGTTCATATTGGTCATAAATTGTAGACAAAAATAACTCCAAAGTATGTAGAGGGATTGTTTTTGGAAGTTTTATTGGTTCGCGAAAATGTAGCTGCATACGGTTTAATGGACTTTGGCTGATAATTTCCTTATATTCTAAATAATGGAAAAATGCTTTTAGTGTTGCAATTTTTCGTTTAACAGTTTTAGGCTGATATTGTGAATGAAGTGCTGCAATATAATTTTCTAAAATAGGTGAGTTAATTTCGGCGATTTTTTTATCATAAATATTCTTAGAAAATTGCTGCAAATCAATCTGGTATGCTTTTAAAGTTTTTTCGTCTAATCTCTTTTGAAATTTGCAATACTCCAGATAATTTTGAATAAGTGTGTTTAAATTGTTCATTGTAAAGACTCCTTTATGTATTTTAAAAATATATCATAATTGATTTAATTGATTAAAAATAGTAATATATTATTACAAAATACAAAAACAATGAGTGTGTATGATGATATCAGAATAGTTTCAATATGTACAGATTATTATAGATTATTCTGGCGAGGTTGTTTTTGTTGAAATTAATTATGGCGTTGGTAAAGCTTGAATATATAAAACTGACTTGAAATTATGGAGGGGAAAAGTGTTAATTTTAAATGTACCATATAAAGAAAAAGATCAGGCAAAGGCACTTGGAGCAAAATGGAATCCAGACATAAAGAAATGGTATGTACAGAACAGGCAGGATTATGTTAAGTTTTGTAAATGGATTGTGCCACAAGGAAATATAATAGTTTGTAATAATCTTTATGTGTTAGAAGGAAGACAGAGCTGTTTTAAATGTGATAAGGAAACAAGAGTTATTGGTTTTGGAATAGAAGATTTTTATGATTTTAGTGATTATGATGTGGAGGAGAGCTCCTTAGATGAAGTTGAGTATTGGAGTGGGGTAATAAGAATGGCAGGTCACATCAATCCGATTCCAGAAAAAATACTTACATATCTTCAAAAGAATTATAATTATAAGATGAGATATTCTAAAACAACTAATGAAAGTCACATAAACAATTGTTGTGATAATTGTGATGTGCTTCAGGGAGATTTTTATTTGTTTTCTGATGTGGATAGCCCGTTTTGGATAGATTCAGAAGAAAAAGTAAAGGCTTTGAAGATATATAAGATACCATTGAAACAGGATATTATAATAGATGCGAATATTGGATATTCAAATACAGATGAGTGGTTAAAGCTGTATGGAAATATAGAATTATTAGATATTGAAAAATATATTGGATAAAATTTGCTGGAGCAATTCAGCAGATTGAAAAATACATTTTTTGTTTAAATTCTTTAAAAAGTGAAAGAGACAGCTTCTATTTAAAATTATCTAAGATGTTAATTGGAAATGTAAAACCGCAGGTTGTTAATCCGCAGGGAATATTGCTTATAGGTCGTAGTAAGGATTTTAATGAGCAACAAACTAGAGATTTTGAATTATTAAAAAGACAGTAAAAAAAAACGCCTGTAGCTACTAATAAATCGCCCCAAAAGCAATCGTAAAAAAATACGATTGTTTTTTTGTGCATTTCTGCATATAATATATTTAATAAGAACAAAATGGAGGCAATTGATATGCGTGAAACAAGGACATTAGAGTTCAAAGAAACGATTACGAACACATTTTTAAAAACAGTCAGTGCCTTTTCAAATTATGACGGCGGAATAATCCTTTTTGGAGTAGATGATGATGGGAATATAAAAGGTTTGTCAGATGTAAAGCAAGCTTGCCTGGATATTGAAAACAAAATAAATGACAGCATTACACCGCAGCCGGACTATATGCTTGAGATACAGAATAATGATCAGATGATAAAACTTACTGTGAAAAGCGGATTCCATAAACCATATCTATATAAATCGAAAGCATACAAGCGTAATGATACAGCAACGATAGAGGTAGATACACTGGAATTTTCAAGGCTCGTATTGGACGGAAAAAATATTCGATTCGAGGAATTGCCTTGCCAATATCAGGAGCTGTCCTTTGAAATTTTACATCGTAAGTTGAAAGAAAATATCCGGATTAAAAATTTTGATAAGGATACGTTGAAGACATTAAACTTATATGATGATGTAAATGGATTCAATAATGCAGCAGGGATTTTAGCAGATAATAATCATTTTCCGGGAATTGATATTGTTAAATTCGGAGAAAACATCAGTATTATTCAAAAAAGGTCAACTTTTGAAAATATATCAGTTTTAGAGGTATATGAAAAAGCAATCGATGTATTCAGGGACTATTACCAGTATGAAGTTATACAAGGTGCTGCTCGAAAGAAGATGGACAAAATACCGGAAGAGGCTTTCCGAGAAGCAATCGCAAATGCTTTGATTCATAGGGTATGGGATGTAGATTCGCAAATTAGAGTTTTGATGTTTGATGATCGAATCGAAATTGTTTCTCCAGGTGGGTTACCATCTGGAATAACAGAGGAAGAATATCTATCTGGTAAACTTTCTGTTTTAAGAAATAGAAATCTTGCAAATGTATTTTACAGATTGGGATTCGTAGAGATATTTGGAACGGGAATTACAAGAATAAAACAGTTGTATGCGGAAGGCTTGATAAAACCGGCGTTTGAAGTTTCAGAAAATGCTATAAAAATTGTGCTTCCGATATTTGAAAAAAATGCTGATCTGACAGAAGATGAAATCGTTATCTATAAACTTTTAAGCAAGACGATGCTAAAGCCAATCAGTGAAGTTGCACCATATGCACCGTTTGGTAAATCAAAGACAACAAAGCTGCTAAAAGAAATGTGTCAAAAAGGTGTGATTACAGTGGAAGGCAAAGGCAAAGGCACTAAATATATTATTAGCTAAGATTAAAATTTCCTAAGCAGTGTTTATGTTTTTTGCGAGCGTATAATTATATAAAAGAGATTTTATATTACTAAATGCTGTGAAAAAAGTTGGATTTTAAGAATACTTTTCGAGATATGACCTAGAAGAGATTCTGGTTGGATCCGCACCAACAGGGAAAGATTTCTCTATTAAAACGGCAGTTCATATCCGTAGAATGTTTGAAAAATTCGGATATTATTGAGCCGATATATGGACACGGAAAAGGAAAATATAAGTTTAAAAATCAATAATCAGTTTGAGGTGTTGGCAAAATGCGATTTTCTATTTTATGAGAGTAAGGATTAAGAAATAGTAAATTATGATACAGTAAGGGGAACAGCTGCAAGTGCAATAGTATATGCAGCGCTTACGGAACAATAGCATTTGTGAAAAGATAAATGGGGGGAATTATGAATTACAGTTACACATCAACAACCAAACCAGGAAAGAGCGATCCTTATTGGTATGAGTGGTCTGTTGGAGAAAAGTACTTATTAGATATGTTGTATGAGGAAAGTAATATAGAAGCTGTTGCTTTTCAAGGAAATATCAGTCTGGGACTTGATGATGTTGTAGTTTATTATAAGGATGAATCTATTAAGTGTATTCAGGTTAAGCATACAAGGGCTGATGACACATTAACATATGCCGATTTAGTATCACCGAAATCTGATGGTAAGATTTCGCTTTTAGGAGAATTAGCTGAATCTTGGCATAAGGAAAGAAATAATTATAAGATTATTGTTCCACAGATATTTACTAATAGAAAGCTTGGTGAGAAGGTCTCTACGACAAAAAGGGCTGATGGTTTTAAAAGACCAGCTTTAAAGGATTTTCTGCTCGAATTAAAAGGACAGCTGCATAATTATAATACCCAGTATTCAGATATTCACTTTGATGGATATGAACAGGCATGGGAAGAGTGGAAAGAACAATTATCAGTAATTCCAGAAGATAATGATAGAATTGAATTCTTAAGATTACTTGAAATAGAGACTAGTCAACCAGATTTGGAATCAATTGAGAAACAGTTGATAGAGGAAACAGCTTTAGTTTTTGGAGTAAATGAGAATATTGCGACAGAATTATTTACAAAACTAGACCAGAAAATGAGATATTGGACCTCTACACTTGCCAATAAAGAGAAGATTAATCCTGAAGCTGTCTGGGATGCATTGGCAGAGAACACAGTTAAACCATCATACAATCATGATTTATGTCCATGTAATCCCTTTTTCACAAGTCGAGAAGGTTTTATTGATGAATTAGAAAAAGAGTTAATATGTGGTAATGAGAGGGTGATTTTTCTTAAGGGGTTGCCAGGAATAGGTAAAACTAATATTATAAGTAAATTATCTAATAAAAGAGACAGTGTAATTAGAATCAGATATTATGCATATGAACCAGTTCAGCCAGATAAAGAATATCTACCTATTGATGCATCTGAAAGAGTAAGAAAAGATGTGTTCTGGAATGAATTGTTTTCTCAATTAAGGTATTTATTGAAAGGAAAACTTAAAAAGTATAATGTACCGTTGCAGAATGACTTTATGACATTAGAGGATATGAAAGACAGGTTCTTTGAAATTGCTTCAAAGTATGCGCTTGATGAAAAAACTATATTTGTTGTCGCAATAGATGGAATAGATCACGCAGCAAGAGCAGGGGAAGGCATAGATACATTTTTAAATACGCTTCCTAATCCTGCCTATATTCCTAAGAATGTGAAGCTGCTTATTGCAGGGCAGCCAGAGGAAGGTTATGAACAGTATCCATACTGGTTATTTGATGAAGATGATAATGTAAAAAAAATTGATGTGCCAGGAATTCAGAGAGAAGATATAGCTCTGCTTGTAAGTGATAAGATATCTGATGACAGAATGTCTGAATATCCGGTAATAACAGATATAATTGACAGGATTGCTAATGGTAATACTCTTTCAGCTATATTTGCAGTTCACGAAGCATCGATGTTTACAGATGTTTCACAGTTGGAGAAGCATTTGAAAGAAAGAAAATTACATGTGAATCTTGAACAATATTATTACAATATATGGGATAATGCTAAAAGAAAGATTAATTCGCATGGTTTTGTAGATTATAAGTTGGCAGGGGCGCTTATTCTGTTTAATGAAAAGCTTGATGGTAGCATACTGGAAGAGATGTTTAAAGAAGAAAATATCTCGGAGCGTACATGGGAAGATATGCTGGAAGCATTAAAACCATTAGTTATTGAAGAACAATGTGGATACAGATTATTGCACAATGATATTAAGGTATTTCTGACCAGATTAATAAAAAATGGTAACAGGTCAGCTTATATATCAGATGCTATAGCAACATATTATATTAATTCCAGAATAAAATCACAGGTGTATTATTATGATATATGTAAACTTCTAAAGATGGCAGAGAGACAACGGGATATAATTAATATTTTTACTCCTGAATTCGTAATCGCATCATATGTGAATGGTGTGGGTCTGGAAGTGCTTTCTATTAATGCATCTGAAATACTTAAAGATTTATTATCTATGGAAGACATTGACTGGAATTGTATGATTGATCTTTCAGCAGCATGGGATACAATAGAACAGATCTATAAAACTGTGAATGAAATAGAAGATTATGAAATAACAGACAAGAATGATAATAATATGATATCATATTCTGAAAATGAATGTAAGGTTGTTGAATTATCGCAGTGGGATGCTGAATTAATTGCAGATGTTCTGGGCAGGATAGATGAATTATATAAGATTGATGTCAGGCGCTCTGAAGGAATGTTCCTTCGATGGTTTTCTGATATGAATGTATTGGATATATGGAATAATATCTGTAAAAAGGGAATGCTGGATGAAAGATTTTCTGATGATGATAATATTCTGCTTGCTGAGACAGCAAAGGAAATAGCCCGTAATTTAGGGATTATGATTTGCAGATTTAAAAAGTATTGGATGCTTGAGGATTATATAGATGAAGATAAATTTGATACATTTATTGGAATACTTGAAACAACATATTTTAAGGAATGTGTATCAATTTACTCTGGTGATGATTTAAGGAATAGTCTGAATTTCAATTATTATATTTTTAGGGATGATTTATTTGATATCTGTCTGCAATGCATAAAGTATTGCCGATATGAAGATATTGGTATTATAGAAGAATCCTTCAGAGACAGAATTAGTAAAACAGAGAATAAAACATTTATATTACTTGATATCTTTATGAAGATAGTATCTGGTAATATAGGATTTCCAGATAAATATGAGCGCAATGCCATATGGAATCAGATTAAAGATGTTGAGTTATCAGAAATCTCATATGAATATAAATCTATATATTATTGTGTATATGCATTTGTGACAGGCTATTTAAATGTTTCTGTAGACAGTGATACGAATGCATCGTATGTGCTGGAACTTTACGCTAATAATAATTCAAGAGTTAAAGGAACATATTATGGTGCTGTTTTTAACCTTATGTGTGTATTGGGAAACTGGCTGTATCAGTTAAAAAATAATAAGGTGGATTCAATTGATGAAAAGAAGATTACATTTCTGCTAGAGAGAATCTTTATATGTAATCATAACATTTTCGAAGAAGATTATAATATTAGAAAGCATTATTCTGAAATCTTGATTGCGTTTATTAATTGTATGGAAAAATCAGGAACTGAGTTAAAGCAGACGGTGGGAGCGTGTCTAGATAGGCTGTTTGAGAATTATCCAATAGATCAGAAAATAGATGCCTATTGGTATTGCTATAGGAATAATAAAGAAAAATTAAAAGAGTATGTAGCATTTTGGACGAACGATAATAGTAGAATATGGGAACAGGAGATTGGAGAGCGAAACAGGCTGGCATATGATATTATTCGTCTGGCAAGACAATACAATCTGTATGAGTATTTAAAATTGCAGAACTTTTATGATAAAGCAAAATGGTCAGTGATTGGGTATGTATCTCATAAGGAATATTCATTCAGCAATATTATGGAATGGTATACTGCTGTCTCAGATTTATCTTCTATAAGAGCAGGAGAGTTTTCTAATGAGGTTAAATTAATATCTGACAAGGTGGAAGATATAGGGGACAACAGGCTTTCGTATAATGTTAACTGCAGGGTATATAGTGATATCTTTTCAGGTGGTCTGGAGAATATAATAAATGCTTTGAAGGATGACAGATACTTTCAGGAGATGATTAGTAAACCAGAGTATATTGTTGAGGGACTGGTTGGACTGCTTAGAGAGAACAAGTTCTCTAGAAAACAGTTGCTTTTGATATGGACTTTTGGAATAGGAATATCAGATTGGAAAAATGAAAGTAATGGATCACATATAGCGGCACTTAAATATGCCTTGTGTAAAAATGCAGAGCAGAACAATGCTGATGTTAATATTGATGATTTAAAAGATATTGGTCCAGCAGAGGTATGTTGTTATGCTGATCCAGTCAGATATATAATTCCTGACAGATGGTATGATGATAAAAATGCAGATTCAGAATCTGATAAGAGTGCAACAGATGATAATTCTATAAGAGACAGGTTGATATCTGGATTAAATGGAGAAGTGAAATATTTTTATCCTTATAAAGAACTTGAGGATGCATGTAAGAAAAGGATAGCAGTATCAGATGCTGATTATGTTGTATATGGATTAAGACAATATCTCAATATGCAAAAGGAATGGTTAAGTTCGGCAGGTCATATTAATGTTTCCATTAATGAATTTGACCGGGATGAAGATATTCTTAAGTCAAGAGAATTCTTAGATATTAACACGATTTATTCATTAGAAATACTGTTTATCCGTATGCTTCTTCTAATGATTTTAAGTAATGATGCAGATAGAGCTGAGACGGCATTAAGAGCATTATATCATATATTGAAGTTGCAGCCAGAATTATTAAATGTTGTCGACGGCTATTGGAAACAGTTACATTTCAGGGCAAAGGAATGGTATCTTATGATTCTGGAGTTGTTAATAGATGATGGAATTGCAATTGATGAAATCAGTGATGTATTACATAGCCATACAGACACTGAAGAGTTTAATGCAGCTATGTATATACGGTTATTAATTTTTAAGATTAACGATATCATGGGAGTTGATGAACCAGTATATAATCTGGCAGAACAAGCATTTTTTAAGCAGATACATGATGCTGGAAGCAAGAAATTCATAAAGTATCATAATGCTGCAAGGACTGTTTCGGGCGGGCAATATGTTATGAGTGTGATTAAAAAACTTAATTCAATGATATCAGATGGCGGAGACAATCTTGAGGAAAGAGTGGCTGAGTATATTTCCCAAGTAAGAACCACGGATTCTGTATTATTCAAGGTGGGAAATAATGTACAGTTAGGTGTATCGGTATGTAAAGAGAATATAGCAATGCAGGATATAATGTATAAAGATTTTTATAATGGCAGATGGCATATGGATTGTGTAAGTATGCTGCAGTGTGTATTATCGTCAACGGAACCTTATATATTGCTGAATTCAGCTCCGATGTTTCCTTATAATGATGGAAAGTTCTTTAATGAGAGAAAAGAGGAATTTCTAGAGAGAAGTGATAATGTTCAGAAGAATTATGTACATCAGATTCTAAACTATGGTATTAACGAAGAGGAAGAAAAGCTGCTTGGAGGAGTAGTGGTTGATTATATGGGAGAACGAGAGATTGAAGGCTTACTCTTTTCGTATCTGCAGCTCGCTAATGCGCATGATGATGAGCTTGCTAAAAACTCAGGGCATATGAATGGAAGAAGTATCCTAATTAATTATGCAGGATTTAATGAGGAGACATGTTGTAATATAATTATCCGCAATGGAGGAACAGCAAGCTTTAATCTTAGCCAGAAAATATGCGATATATCATATTATGCTATGAGGTGCTTTGGATGGAAGACAATCGTGGATAATGGAATATATGCTGTAAATAAAGATGGTGAAAAGGTAGTCCGTTTTGAAATGTATAATGGAGTACGGGACATCGGAAACCGCTATTATTGTTTACAGCCAGTTATGCAGCGTTGGGTTATTAAGAAATCCGAATATGAAAGAATTCAGGAATTGTGTGGTAAATTTGAAATTAAGGAAACGATGTCGATAGAGGTATCGGAAGCACGTTAAATCAGGTTAGTTGATATATAGAAGATTAAAGGATGTTTGATAAAGTAAAAATAATAAATCAACAGGCTCATTAGTTGATTGGCAGAACAATATGAATAAGGCATTGATTAAACTTGCCAAAGGGATGTTTCTATTCAAAATGCGGTTACTCAATTATCAGAAAAATATTAAATTATCAGGCAGAGATTGTTAGCCTATATGCTGATATTAAATATTATAAAAAACTGGTCGCAGATGGTGCAGAAATGGTCGGAGAAGCTGATTTAACCTATACTATCGGAGGCAGCTTATTCCTAAGTTTCCCGCTTATAGGAGGTATATGCCTTTTTGTTGGAATTGGTTCTGTCATTGCTGAATCTACAATGCGTGGATGTTATCAGAAGAAGATAAATGATGCATCAAAACATATCAGGGAGAAAACAGCACCAATTAATTAATATGAAAATTCAATTATGGTGATAAATCTTTTTGGAAAAACTTTTGGATATGTTAATAGCTAAAGATAACTGGAATAAATCAACTGAGTATGCAAAATAGCTTCTTGAAATTTCGTCAGATATTAAAGTTGTACGGTCAGATGAAATTGATAAGGTTGTTGCAAAACAGAGGGCCACATAATAGAATAGAATTAGAGAAGAATGTAATATATTTTGAGTAATAGGCAGAAGAATAGTCATACTAATAAAGGAGGTGTTTATATGGCAATCTCAAGTATCACTAAGAATTTTATTATATCTGGTCAGAAACAGGTGGAGAAGTTTGCTGATGCGATTGAAACATCTGCCAACGACAGAACAGCTCGTGTCCCTATTAATGTGACTTATTTACAGGGAGTGGATGCAGTAGTAAAATTCATGGAGAAAAGGAAGAAAACGGATGTCATTAACAAGTAATTTTATTATAGGGAGTATTTAGACAATGCGGAAAAAAGCTCGGAGAGGATAAGTTGATACAGCTCTAAAGCGAAAGCTTGCTAGATTTAGTAAGATTAATGAGAGCGAGCAGACTTATAATCTTGCAGTATATTTGATTGCACAGCTTGGCAAAAAATTCAATGAAAAAGAGGAAATAATAATGAAACACACAATTTTCACCCCATACAGAGTATGCCCCTTAGGCGCTCATGTTGACCATCAATTGGGACAGGTGACGGGTTTTGCAATTGACAGAGGGGTTAATTTAGAATTTGACATAACAGAAGATGGAACATTTGACCTTATCAGCAAGAATTATCCAGGTCATATAATGTTCACGCTTGAAGATGAGTTAGAACGAGAGATGCTTTGGGGGGATTTCCTTAAAGCTGCGATTGTTGCACTTTCAAGAAAATATGAATTAAGGAGAGGTATCAAAGGTGTTATAGAAGGAACACTGCCAGTTGGAGGATTATCATCTTCAGCGGCAGTTATTCTTACATATCTTAATGCGGTATGTATAGCTAATGATATTCAGATTACAAGACCGGAGATTATAAGCAATGCTATATGGGCGGAGCGTAATTATATAGGAGTTAATGTTGGCAAGCTTGACCAGAGCTGTGAGGTATATTGCAGGAAAAATGGCCTACTATTTCTTGATACACTGGATGATTCCAATGAGATTATACCAGTAAGTCCCAATATGAAACCATTTGAGATTATGATTGTATTTGGCGGAAAAGAAAGACAGCTTGCTGGTTCTGCGTATAATACCAGAGTTGATGAGTGCAAGGCAGCGGCGTATGCATTACAGGCGTATGCAGGTATGGATTATGGTAATTATAAAGATACATATTTAAGAAATGTACCTATAGGCGTTTATTTGCAGTACAAGGACAGGCTTCCAGAGAACTGGAGAAAAAGAGCAGAGCATTTTTATGGTGAAAGACAGAGAGTAAAAGACGGAATTAAGGCCTGGAAGAAAGGTGATATTGAAGAATTCGGACAACTTATGTTCCAGTCTGGAAGAAGTTCCATAGAGCTTTATGAAACTGGCTCTGATAATCTGAGAGATTTACAGGATATATTTGAAAATACAGATGGAATATATGGCGGAAGATTTTCTGGTGCAGGCTTTAATGGTTCAAGTATTGCTCTTATTAATCCAGATAAGAAAGAAGAGATTGCTGATAAGGTAAGAAAAGAGTATATAAAGAGGCATCCTAATTTAGAGAAGGATTTTGCTATTTATTTCGTTAATACAGCAGATGGAGTTAGATTGTAAGAATCTGATTCTGATGAGAATGTAAGGTGTATATATTATTCACCTTGCATTTTTTTACTATTATAGAATAGTTTAAATAATATTATTATATTGACAGAATTTTAATTGTGTAATATTATAATAATAAAAGAAATAGTAATACTAAAGTTATAGCGTAAAGAGGCAGGTATGAAATTTATATTTGGGACATATTTAGAAAATAGCATTGGTACTTATAAAAATATTATTAAAATATATAATAGATTTATTTATGGCTGCAATGAGGATATAATATTGGATTTTTCCAATACTAAAAGATTTGAAAGCAATTTAATGGCTGTTTTATATCTTGTAATAGAAGATGCATATAAGAAAAATATAGATGTCAAATTTATTCTGCCGGATAATAAGGAATATGTTGGAAAAGATGGTGCATATAAGTGCTTTAACTATTATACTGATGAAGAATATCGTAGGTCATTTTTTAAACCAAGATGTATAGCAGGTAATCCTAACACAAAGGAAGTGGAGGATGTATTAACAAAATTTTTGTTTGAATTGGATTTATGTGAACAAGATAAAATTTCAATAATAATTAGCGAATTGATAGCTAATATAAAAATGCACGTTATTAATAGAAAAATAAATTGTAAAGGCTTTATGAGTTCGACTGTTATTAGAAAAAATAGTTCTTTATATATTACAATTGTAAATAATGGTCGAAGTATACGAAATATATTAATAGATAATGGGATAATATTTAATACTGATATAGATGCAATATATTGGATACTCAAGAAGACTAATTCTACAAGAAGGTATGATGAAACAGGAGGGCTGGGGTTGTATCTGGTGAGGAAATATATAAGTGAACTTGGTGGGGATATAATAATCTGTTCAGGTAGCGAGATTATATCATTGGAAAATGGAGGCTACATATTGGAAGATGAAAATTATTATCTAAGAGAAAATAAGTCGGAAATAATTAATGATGCTTTTGAAGGGACATTTATTACACTAAGGATTCCATATAAGAAAAATATGTTTGCTAGTGATAAATCTCAAAATCAAGAGACAGATACTGATTTGATAAATATTTTAAAGGAGACCAGCTATGAAAAGTCAACCATAAATTAGCAAAAAATTTCTTTTTCATATCGGTGGTAAAAAAGGGTAACTTTAATAGAGCTCCCTTAGGGTGCTTTTTCAAAATCTATCGATATTGGTATACAGACCTCTTATTC
>JBNMLJ010000038.1:0-26897 GCA_050874785.1 Lachnospira sp. | reverse complement strand
ATTTCTTGCAAGAACCTTACTTCTTACAATGTTGAGTTCCCTTGGGGCATCTATTAAAAGATGAATGTTCCCTTCTGAGCCTCCTGAATAGATAACCCTTACGTCATCACCAATGTTGATGTACTCGCCGGGTTTGATTGTTAGTTTTAACACATTAACCTCCTTGTCTATGCAACAAATTATTTCAAAATGTTGCATCAAATGTTGTATGCTATAAGGTGAATGGAGGTATAAATATGAGCACAGCACAACCGATAAGAAATATTGATGAGCTGGAAGCATTTCGCAGGTTTTATCTGGATAATGAGCCCAACTTAAGAAACTATGCCCTTATATGTTTAGGGGTTAATTCTGCATTGAGAATTAGCGATTTGCTGGAATTAAGATGGAGAGATGTCTATGACATCAAGAAAAAACATTTTAGGAAACATCTCGTAACAATCGAGAAAAAGACTGGTAAGGAGACACGGATAGCTATTAACCAAAGTACCAGAAAAGGGTTGTCTAGGTATATGGAGAGCCTTGATGACGTAACTGAGGAGGGGTATATATTCCCGGGGAGATACGATAATACTGCATTAAGCCGTTCGCAGGCATTCCGTATCATTAAACACGCGGCTGATATTCTTAATCTTGAAAATGGAATAAGCTGCCATTCAATGCGTAAAACCTTCGGGTATTATGCTTGGAAATGTGGGACGCCCCCTGCAATTCTTATGGATATCTATAACCATTCATCTTATGAAATAACTAAAAGATACTTAGGAATTAAGCAGGACGATAAAGATTCTGTGTTTTTAAAAGTTAATCTGTAAAAAAAGTTTCTAAAAAAGTCAATTTTTTAATAAAAAGGGGTAAAGTAATATGAAAAATAGACGATATAGAATATGTAAATAAGAATAAGATATTAATAATGGATGCAACATTTTGAAATAAAATGTTGCATCGTTTTTTTGTAATAGGAAATTCCGATAGAATTCCCTATTACATAAAAGGCACTACGTGCCGATAATGCGCACTCGCACGAAGATGTATTTTGTCGCAAGCGACCGCGCTCGGCGCGAGAATGTGTTTTACACATTCTTTTTGTAATGCTTGACCTGACCTACAGGACGAATGAACCTATAGGACAAAAATATACAACAAAAAATGTGACTAAGCATTTACTTAATCACATTCTTCTATAGGTATATTAATTACATTCATATCAGAGTACTAAACCTATGATATAGCCTCTAATATGATATTTTCTGACTTTGTTATAATATCTCATAATTTCTGCGCAGCTTTTCAGCGCATATTAAGCCCCGCAAGGAACTTTTAAGGTGAGTACTTTTGTACTCATTATATTATTGGTCATTAGTGTCTTTATTATCCGTCTGTATCTTTAATATAATTGACTCTGCCCTGTTTACCGAAGAACGCTCAACAAACAGCCATACATTATCAATTGTCAGCTTATCGCCCGCTTTCGGTATTCTGTCGAGTTTTTCTGATATAAATCCACCAAGCGAGTCATTATCTTCTGAGTATAACTTGGTTCCAAGCTCACTGTTAATATCATCAAGCTTGCACGATGCATTAATTCGATATGTATTATCCCTTATCTTAGTCATATCGTCTTTCTCATCTGTATCATACTCATCTCTGATTTCACCAACGATTTCTTCAAGTAAATCCTCAGTTGTTATCATACCCGCTGTCTGTCCGTATTCATCAAGGACAATTGCAATACTGTATCTGTTAAGCTGCATTTCTTTAAACAGCTCAGATGTATTCTTATGCTCGTATGTAAAAAATGGTTTTCTCATTATATCTCTTATATTAAAGGTTTCATCATTTTTATCATTAACTATCAAATCTTTAATATTAAGTATGCCGATTACATTATCTGAGTCATTCTCGTATATCGGTATTCTTGTATACATTGTACTCTTAAATAACGTAATTATATCTTCATAAGATGAATTAACATCTGCAACTGTCATATCAATTCTTGGAATCATAACATCTTTAACGCTTGTATCGCCAAAATCAAACAGGTTATCAATAATCTGTCTTTCATCTTTCTCGATAATTCCTTCTTCGTGGCTTACCTTTACTATTGTACGAAGCTCTTCTTCTGTGATAGTTGCATTTTTATCATTCGATTTAATACCAAATATTCTTAATACTCCGCCAGCAAGATGGTCAACTATAAATATCACTGGTGTCAGTACAACCATAAGACCATATATAATTGGAGCATATAATAATGTAAGCTTAACAGAATAATATGTAGCAAGATTCTTTGGGGTTATTTCTCCGAACAAAAGAACGAAAAGTGTAAGAACACCTGTTGCTATTCCTGTCGCATAGCTTCCCCATACCTTTATTGTAAATGTGGTAACAAGTGCTGAGCAGGAAATATTAACAATGTTATTACCTATAAGTACAGCACTTAACATCTTTCCAGAATCATCTATAATCTTAGCAACTAAAGCCGCACGTTTGTTGCCCTCATCCATAAGCGAGCGAATCTTTATCTTGCTTACCGTCATAAATGATGTCTCAGCAGATGAGAAAAATGCTGAAAGAAATAATAAAATAATAATAGTTATAAGTTGAATATAACTGTCCGTATCCAAGGAAATATTCCTCCATTCTTTTTATGAAATAATATTTATAAACAACACCTTAATTAGTGTGTTACATTTTAACATTTTACAGTATTGGTAATACAGATGTCAAGTTGAATGAATATTATCAAATATATGGACATAAGCTTGTAAAGAATATATATAGATTGGAAATGTTGTATGAACAAATTAATTGGAATACTAAAGACCTTAATAGCGGGTTATGTTATAACAATTGCTTTACTGATAATTATATCTATATGTATGTATAAAATGTCACTAGGCAATAACATAATCAGCATATGTATTCCTGCCGCCTATGGTATAAGCACATTTGCAGGCGGACTTATATTAGGACACATAAGAAAATGCAACCGTCTTATATGGGGAATACTATATGGTATTATATATTTCTCCATTTTATGCGTTATCTCTGTTGCCATTAATCAGGGTTCTGGCTTTGATATTGCTTCTGCCGCAAAATGTATTGGCATATGCTGTGTCTGCGGCGGTGCTGGAGGCTTTTTCAGCCCATAGATAAACCTAGATTAAAGCCTGCTATTACATTAAAAAGAGTGTGCATCACAGGCACATAGTGCCTTTTATGTAACAGGCAATTCTATTGGAATTTCCTACTACATAAAATATGCCAGACTGGCACTTAAGTGACATTCTGGCATATAGCTTAAATAATGTGATTATCAATCATATCCTGCTAAAGCATGACTTACAATTAAAGACTATATATTAAATAACATAGTTATCAATTCCGTTACCAGAATTAATAAGGTCTGCTATTGTTATCTTGTTAAAGTAATCATTGATTGTCTTCTCGAAATTCTCCCACATAGTAATTGTCTTGCACTCTTCAAGCTTTGGACACTTATTAGGCTTGCTCTCAAGGCAGGCAACGGGTGCTAAAGAACCCTCTGTACACTGTAATATGCTTAATACTGTGTATTCCTCTGGACGTCTTGAAAGCTTATATCCGCCGCCCTTTCCTCTTAATGATATAAGAAAATCATTCTTGCTTAATGTAGAAACAATTGACTCTAAATATTTCTCTGAAATCCCCTGTCTTTCAGCTATATCCATAAGTGTTATATATTCGCCATTATCGTGTTCTGCTAAATCTATCATAACCCTTAATGCGTATCTGCCTTTTGTTGATATCTTCATCTAAATCCTCCATTCTTAAATATAACAGCCTTAAATATAATGAACTTATTATATTTCTCGTTCTATAAACATACTATACCACAATGTTTATATGGATTTCAAGATGATTTATAAAATTTTATTAAGCGTATTTGTAAGACACACCGCACCCCAGCCTGTTCGCGGGTCTGGCTGATTAGCGTTTCCTGTAATTCCAACAAGTCCTACAGGCTTAGAACCATCAATAAGGGCTGCTTTTAATTTCTCGCCATACATAAACCTGTCATTACCCATAACTATTCCCCACTGCATAAGAAGCGCCGCCGCACCTGTAACAACCGGCACTGCATAAGATGTGCCTGTAACATTTCTATATGTAGTAACATTTTCCCTCTGCCTTGCAATGCTTATATCAACACCCGGTGCTGTAATATCAGGCTTAATTCCTGCATTAACATTTCTTATGCTATTATCAAATCCCCGTCCCGAAAATGCCGCATAAGAATTCGTGTATGCATTATACGCTCCAACTGCTATACAGCTTCTTGCCGTTGCTGGTATTGTAATCGTCCCATCGGCTGTAGGATTGTTAAATGCTGTTGCATAACCAAGTGCCTGACTTGACGGAAGCCATATATTATATTCACCAGCCCTTATACTGCCTGCTGTCAGCACTATCTGCCATATGCCTGATAATATATAATCTGCCTTTGGAATAAGGTTAATATATATTTCCTGATATATATTATACGGTGATGGTTCGCCAAGCAAGGTTATAATCTCAGTATTGTAGGTTTCATACCTGTTGATTTTTCCCTCAGTTATTATTCCAATCTGCTCGCCACGCGGATTGATTAACGTAACATCAATTGTATCCCAGTAATTCTTCCATATCTGGATATCCATTGCACTCTGGTATTCACCAACACTAAGATACGCTGTCTGCACCTGTCCGGTATTAATATTTCCTCCAAAATGTATCGCTTTATCTGCTTCATTGCCACTCCCGACACATATAACACACCTGTAACTTTTGGATATGTCATCAATAAAGCTTTCTAACAACGTATTACCATTATGCGCACCATAATTACAGCCATAGCTTATATTTACTGCCACAGGCTTTCTGTATTCAATAGCTTTTCTTATAATATAATCAATTGCATCCATAAGGCTCGTTGTCCTTGGAAATTGATTATTAATGGAATATCCCATTTTAACTGCTATAATATCAGCCTCGTAAGCAACACCCAAACCACCTGCCGCTATATATGCAACATCTGTTCCGTGCATTATATTGTCAACACCCGGAGCATTATCTAAAGAAAATGTGCCGCCTGATAAGCCATTCAGCCTAATATACTCATCAATCGACTGTTTATCATATTCCTCTCCTGTCATCTGGTCATATATATTAAGTATCCTTGTAGTCCCATCAGAATTCCTGAAAGCATTATCATATATATCTATCCCCGTATCAATCACACCGACAATCACGCCTTTTCCTGATAAAATACTCACGCCTGCCCTTACATTTCTTACACAGGCGGCTGCCTTGGTGCGTTCTATCTGATAATAAAGACTCTTGGGCTTTTCCACATAATCTATGACTTCTTCCTGCGATATAAGTTCTATTGTAGCTTTATCAGCCACCACAATTGCATAATAATTAAGAAGCTCTTTGATATATACGTTATATCTGTTTCGTATACCCTGAAGGCTTCCTGAATATTTAACTATTATTTCCCACGTATTATCACGCCAGTTATAACCTGTACTAAGGCTGTCAGCTTTTCTTAATTCATCTTCTGTGGCATCTAAAGACACATTTAATATATTCTCAAGCTTCTGGTTCATTTCATAATCATCCGGTATTACCATAGATAAATAATCACCATTTTCTTCTATAAATAATGCCGCCGGCAATTCTTTCATTATATTCCATAAATTATATTCGCCAGAATATAAGTAAAGACCTGATTCAAGTCTTTACACTTTAAATCAGGTCTTCTTAATAAATTCTATTCTGCACTTTGGGCATTTAATACTTATTCTGCCCTTTCCTCTAGGCACTCTTATCTTCTGTGAACAACTTGGACACTTAAATATCTTGTGTGTCTTGTTGTCTTTAATTCTATATTTAATTTTGTTAATCTTTCCTACTACTTTATAGTGGAAAGAGAGGTATTTCTCATTCTCTTCGCTTCTTTTAGATATATTACGCGAAAATACCCTAAAATATGTATATATTATTCCTGCAAGTGCTATGGCATATAATACATTGCTTCTGCTAAACATTGTTATAACCAGTAACACAAGACATATTAAAGATAAATTTCTTGACAATTGATCCATGCCATATCTTCCATACATAAATCTTGCAAATTTATCCTTGAAACCATTCATAACCCATCCAGCCTTTCACATTTCTCAATAATTATCATCAAATAATACTCTATCATATACTTTTGCAAATGCAATTAAAAATATATAAAGAATTATTAAAAGGCTGTTATAGTTTAATATTCCTGTTCCATATATACATTGCCATCAAGGTCTTTCCAGTAGAACTTATCATCAAGTATCATATAGCTGTGAGCTGAGTTCTCCTTAGGGATAGATACTGAGCCTGGGTTCATATATACATATCCATCTCTCTTTTCACACTTTGGAACGTGTGTATGTCCGCATAAAAGGATATCGCCATCATTTAACGCTGGAATATTCTTGTCATCAAGCTTGTGTCCGTGTGCTAATACTATTGAACGGCCATTAAAATTAACATATGCCTGTTCGCATAACACATTAAAATCAAGCACCATCTGATCTACCTCTGTATCACAATTGCCTCTTACACATATTATCTTATTGCGCAGAGGGTTAAGCATTGCAATAACTTCTTTGGGAGCATATTCTTTAGGAAGATCATTTCTTGGTCCGTGATAGAGTATATCGCCAAGAAGAACTAATCTTTCCGCGTTCTCCTCCTTGAATCTGTCTAACATTAATCTGCAATAATATGCAGAACCGTGAATATCTGATGCTATCATTATCTTTGACATAACTTTCTTCCTTTCCGCGCTGATACGCTGTCCATATCTTTAACAAAATTTATATTCTTTTATTGATAAATTTTATTATTAATGTATTTGATAAATCCTAATACATAATATGTCAGTATAATGTTAATTGGAAGCTGTATTATATTCTTGGCAAAACGCATTGATAAGTAAAATGCGAAGCCCTTTCCATACATTATACTGCACCAGTAAGTTCCAAGTAATACATTTACAAGTAATGTATCAATTGTAAGTGCCGCTGTACATCTTAAAAGGAACTTAAAGTCTATAAGCTTTAATATACCTTTCTTTTGACCCTGTTCGTCATACTTTTCAGCCACCTTCATATTACAGCCATAAAAGAACAGACCATATATAAATCCAGCTAATGCCGCACTTATTGTCCAGCCTGGGAAGTATGCACCTGTAGGCTTAATAACGAACTGAATTAAATCTCCAAGTCCTCCACACACAAAGCCCATAACCGGACCGAACATATATCCTATCGCACAGTTGGCAAGGAAGGATACCGAAATTCTAAGTGTTGGTGTAACCTGAATTGATACAAACACAGCTAACACTGTGTGCAGGGCTATCAATAATGCCGCGGCAACTATTGACTTAATGCTCTTGAATTCTTTTGCAGAAAATGCAAAATTTCTTAATAAAATTGACATAAAAAAACCTCCTTTGCAGTAATCTTCGCTCTACATAGGAGGTTATTCGCCGTAGTATGTAGCAGCGGGATGCGGATTATGTATCGCAAGAAAACTTTTCGTCCAAATGGCAACTCCCTGTCCAAATGGCACTTAACGCACATATTCCTACTCTGCTTTTTTATTATTGTTCAAGCGTTATTATATACACCTGCTTTACTGTTGTAAAGTGTTTTATTGTATTTTTATGTATACATTTATCTTGCTATCCTCTGGACAGCCGGAACTTTATAATCTGAAGCGTAGCTTAAAAACTGCTGTAAACTGTTCGGTGCCTTATACATATCAAGTATTTTCTTCATAAAAGCTATTGTGCTTTTCTTATATTTCATATGTAAAAGCACATTTACAGCCGCCTCATCATTATAGCCCCTTGCAAACTGCTTGGCATATCTTGCAAACTTAAGCTTATCTAACTTCTCGATATTATGATAATTCTGCAAAATCTCTAAAGCCTCAAGCACCTTGGAATTCTCAAAATCCAAATCAACCTCTGGCCTTTTAACTATTATATTGCCAAGCTCACAGGTTCTTGTTCTTAACACAGTTGAATACAGCTCTATCTTATCGCCCTTGTAAGATGATATCATATACTTGTTATACAGCCTGTATCCTATAAACATTCCGCTGTCGTTATTATCCCCAAAGAAATAATTAAGCAGTAATTCTTCTATGTTCTTATCACCATCAGATGCCTTAATATACATTCCTTTTCCAGCTCTTAAAATGTGACCATCTTCGCACAGTCTTTCTATAGACCTGAAAAAAGCATCGTGGCTCATCTTGGTAAAGCCCTGCTCATACATTGCATTAGCAACTACAACCGTACCTTCTGGAATATTATCAAAATATTCAATCATTTTATCCCTGAACTTCATACGCTTTATCCTGACTACTTAACTTCTTCAAGATTAATAGTTTCCGTGCTGTCCTCAGTTGTATCAGTGTTATCTTCTGACTTGGCACTGTCGTCTGCCTTAACTGTTTCTTCTGTCTTTACACTATCTTCTTTAACTGTTTCCTCTGCCTTCTTTGCACTGTCTTCTGTCTTAGCTGATTCTTCTGCCTCAGTCTCTTTCTCGCTCTTGTTAATGACCTTTACATCTACATCTTCTGACTCTGGAAATGCTTCTTCATCATCAAAATCATCTTCTGCTAATATGTCTTCTACATCATCTTCATCTACATAGAAATTAACAGGAATAATATCAACCTTGCTTAATGCTGCTTTTCCAATTACATATACTGTATGAATTCCATCTTCATCAACATTTTCTACAAGATTATGAATACCTGCTATTCTGTTCTCTATGTCACAAGTTGCATTAACACCCTCTGGAAGAATGATTGTGACATTACTGCATACACTTTCAAAATTAATGTATACATCTTTTTCAAATACAGCAAGACCAAGGTCAAGGGTTGTATTAGAAGCTACTGACTTTATCTCACAGCCAACAAACTCCTCATCTTCTACCTCAACAACCTTCTTCTCACATATTGCATTATATTTGCGGACCTCAAGGTCTGCACTATCCTGTTCTTCCTTTGTATAACGGCTCTTAGTTGTCTTATACTTCTCGTATGCGACTTTACCAGCAACTACTGCCGCACCAATACCAACTGCTGCCTTAACAATGCCCGATTTCTTCTTAGCCATAATCATTCCTCCTTATTATGCTCTGTCTTGTTACTCGTCACTTTTATTCATTAATGTCTGCTGTCTTGAATATACACAGCCACAGTAATTCTGCCTGTATAAGCCATATTCCTTTGAAAGCTCAATAGATCTCTTATAGCCCTCCTGCTTCTTAAAATCCGAAAGCAGGTAATTAACACCATATTCTTCCTGAAGCTTCAATCCTATCTCATTAAGCTTTACACTGTTCTTTAAAGGACTGATTGTAAGAGTTGTTGTAAAATAATCATAAGCCTCTGCCTTGGCAAGTTCTGCTGTCTTTCTTAATCTTAATTCATAACATTTAAAACAACGCTTACCGCCCTCTGGCTCTTTCTCAAGCCCCTTAACCTCCTTAAAGAATACATCTGGTTCATAATCACCCTCAATGAATTCAACTTTGTTAGGGGTATCGAATTCTTTTATAAATCTTATCTGCTCTGCAACTCTTTTCTTATATTCCTCATCACTTGATATATTCGGATTATAATAAAATACCGTAACCATAAAATACTTCGATAAAACTTCAATACAGTTACTACTGCAAGGTGCACAGCAGCTATGTAACAATAGTCTTGGTACTTTTCCTTCTTTTTGAAGCTGTCCTGCAAGCTTTAGCATTTCCTTATGGAAGTTTCTATTCTCAAATGGTACTGCCATAAAGTCTCCTCTAACCAACAATCTCAGATAATGCACTTATAAGCTTATCCATCTGCTCATCTGTACCTATTGTAATTCTTAAATAGTTATCTATTCTTGGCTGTGCAAAATATCTTACAAATATATTCTTATCCTTAAGCTTTTCAAATATTTCTTTAGCTGGAACGCTCTTATGTGTTGCAAATATAAAGTTAGCCTTAGAGTCTGGGAATGTAAATCCAAGCTTTGTAAGCTCTTCCTTAGTTCTCTCTCTTGTAGCTGTTATTTTTTCAACACATTCCTCAAAATACTTCTTATCATTGATTGAAGCAACCCCCATATCAATTGATGTCATATTCATTGTGTATGAATTAAATGAGAATTTAACATCATTAAGTGCCTTTATAAGTTCTTTTGAACCAAACGCATATCCAATTCTCATACCTGCCATAGAACGTGACTTAGAAAATGTCTGTACAACAAGCACATTGTCATATTCATTCACTAAATCCTTAGCTGATACACCGCCAAAATCAATATATGCTTCATCAACTATAACTACAACATCTTTATTGTGTTCAATAATATCCCTTACACTGTCAAGATCCATTAAAAGACCTGTTGGCGCATTAGGATTAGGGAAGATTACACCACCATTTTCTTTATAATAGTCTTCTGGAACAATCTTCATATTATCATCAAGCTTCTGCTTCTCATATGGTATACGGTACAGATCAGCCCATACACTATAAAATGAATATGTAATATCTGGAAATAATACCGGCTTCTTTCCATTAAAAAATGTAAGGAAACACATTGATAACACATCATCTGAACCAACACCGACAAATACCTGATTATTATCCATTCCATAGTAATCTGCAATGCTCTCAACAAGCTTAGTCACATCAGGATCCGGATATAATCTGCAACGGTCTATGTCTATCGCTTCCATTGCTTTTCTGACATTTTCTGATGGTCCATATGGATTTTCATTAGTATTAAGTTTGATAACATCCTGAACCTTAGGCTGTTCACCTGGAACATAAGGTTCTACCTTTCTTACATTACTCTCCCATGCTTTCATTAATAATCCTCATTTCCGCGCACATTTTTTGCGCATATTGAATTTATAAACCCATCTCTTTAGCAACTTCTGCAAAATGTGGGAGTGAATTAATTATTGTATCGTATGATACACAGTAAGCCATTCTTACAAAACCTGCACATCCAAATGATGAACCAGGAACAATAAGTATATTGTGCTTCTTAGCTGTGTCACAGAAAATATTCTCATCTTCTGTTGGTGACTTTACGAAAAGATAAAATGCTCCTTCTGGCTTAATACATTCAAAACCAAGCTTTGTAAGTCCTTCATAAAGTGCTTTTCTGTTCTTATCATAAGCTTCGATATTAACCTTGGCATCAAGACATCTGGCAATGACCTTCTGCTGTAATGATGGTGCATTAACAAAGCCTAATATTCTTGTTGCTACAGAAGCGGCTGACTTCATATCATCTGAATCTGCTACTTCATCTGGAATTACAAGATATCCGATACGCTCACCTGGAAGTGATAATGACTTGCTGTATGAATATCCAACTATAGTATTATCATAATATTTAGTAAGATATGGAACTTCTACTCCGTCATAAGCAAGTTCCCTGTATGGCTCATCAGCTATAAGGAATATCTCTATACCTAATTCTTTCTGCTTGTCTTCCATAATCTTAGCTAACTTCTTTATTGTATCTTCTGAATACACAACTCCTGTTGGATTGTTAGGATTGTTGACAATTACAGCCTTGGTATTCTTGTTAATAAGCTTCTCAAATTCATCAAACTTTGGCTGGAAAGTAGTTGTATCTGGAGATACTGCAACAAGCTTTCCACCGAAATTACTTACATAATTCTTATATTCTCCAAAGAATGGAGCAAATGTAAGAACCTCATCACCAGGATTGATAATTGTCTTAAGTATTGTATTAAGACCACCTGCCGCACCAACTGTCATAACAATATTAGTGTAATTAAAATGTGTATCAAATCTCTTATTAAGTGACTGTGCAATTGCTTCTCTTACATCTTCAAAGCCTGAATTGCTCATATATCCGTGAAGGACAACTGACTCTTCCTCATCAACTATATTCTTGATTGCCTCATTGACTTCATCTGGAGCTGGCACATTAGGATTACCTAACGAAAAGTCATATACATTTTCTGCTCCATATATCTTAGCAAGCCTGTTACCTTCCTCGAACATTGCCCTGATAACTGAGCTTCCTTTAACGAGTGCTTTCATTGATTCTGCTATCATCTTACTTGTCCTCCAATTCACATAATTATATAGATGTATTATAACAAATCTGACAATTTAATCAATTGCCTGTTGCTTTATTTTTGAATACTGCGATTACATTTTCTGCATAATATACAGTTTCATACTGTGATGAATCCAGGTAACTGCTGACATTGTAATAAGTATCGCTGTATCTTAAGTCCAAAGCTATATACTCTGTCTGTTTGTCGGTATAATATAATTCATACAATATCTTGTGCTTTGATAAGCTGGCACATAAAAATGTTGTCGCTGTAACGCTTGCATCTTCAGGAATTGTACTAAGTCCTTCATTCATAGTATCAATCACCTTTTTATTATTCTCATCCACATAATTAAACGCATTATCAAGCCTTGATACATTAAATGCCATAAAAAATATAACAACTGCCATAGCTGTCATACGAAGCATTAACATTTTCTTCTTTAAGTCCATATCGCATATATTAATAATCAAAAGATATATAAGAAGTGCTCCCGAACCAAATGAATAGTGAAAATATATGCTGTGGAAATATTCATAATCGGACATAAGGTTAAACATTATATAAGGTCCAAGAAGAATAAATCTGCTCCACTTTCTTGTGCATAATGGTATGAATAAAAGCACGCCAAGTGTCTTTAATATATAATCAATCTTACTTTTATCCATAATCTGCGTAATTATATACGCTGGATTGTTAATAACTGTCTTTATTATTCCTGTTATATTACCATTGCCGTCCGCAATCATATTGTTAAATCTGTTAGAGATTATACCCGTTCCTATTATCTCAATTATCTTGCAGGCAATAACAAAATAAACTACGGATAATGCCAGTATAATAAATCCTTTTTTATACATTTTCTTTCCTATAATCATATAAAGGGCAATGAACATAAGAAATACCGGCGCATCTTCCTTTACAAAGCATATAAGTATTGCAGATATTAACATTCCTGTCATATTGTCTTTTTCCATATATAGCAGGAATGTAAATATAAGCACCGGAAGGAACATATTCTCGTGTATATCATAAAAGCATCCGCCGCTTATAACCGGATAAAAACAGTATATTATACATATTATTAACCCAGCCCTTCTTGACATTCCTTTGTACTCAGCAAGCCTGCAAAGTGGAATTACTGCTACTGCAAGGACTACCGCCTGCATAACCTCAAGTGTCGCTGGTGATGATGCAAGCATATAAAATGGCAGTATTGTATAAAATATAGGTGATATATGCACACACATATGTGACATAAGATGATCTCTCTCACTTGTGTTTAACATTCTTCCTGTTGTCTTCATATAGTGGAACATCTGTGAAAAAAGTCCCATATCAAAATTAGGCGAACCAAATGACAGATAGCGAAACACCATACATATACTTATAAATGCCGCCATAACACTCGCAGCTATCGCAACACCTGTGATATACATTCTTTTGCTTATGTCTTTATCCTGATAACAGCCCTGACCTGACTTATCTATATCTTTTATATCTGTATTATAAGCAGTGCCATCACTAATATATTCCTTGTAATTCTTCTGCACATAACCATACGAATATACAGCCGCCACCAGTACAACAAGTGTCATTCCAGCCACAAAATACACATCATTATATTCATACACACACACGCAGGCATATACAAACACAACTCCTGTTAATAATGCGCCCTCAAGAATACAAGCTTTAAGCCTGTTATTATCCTGAAGCCTCTCAAACAGGGCATATAATACTATTGTCAATATCAGCGAGCATATAATAACCGAAACCATATCCACATTTTTTACATATGACAGGCTGTTTATCATATATCTTCTGCTATTCATTATAAAACTCTCAATTAAACTAACAAAACACCACGCCATAATAAATCTTATGACGCAGTGTTCTAATGTAATTGTATTTCTTAAATTGTTAATAACCTTATACAGTCTGCTCTTATCCATCACGTTTCTGTCCCTCTTATTATTAAATGCTATTAATAAATTCTGACAAAAACATTATTGCTGCTCCTGTATCCGTTCTTTCTGATGTACAGCTTGAAATTGAAAAATATCTGCCATCTGTATCAAAAGAATATTTATCAATAAGTCTTTGTCTTATATCCTCTTCATATTCTAACAGATATCTTGAAACAAATCCACCAATTACTATATCCCTGTCAAATATAACATACAGATTATTAATTCCTGTTGTAAGGTTATCAAGATATTCATTAAGGACTTTGACACATTGTGCATCACCCTCGGATGCCTTCTTAAAGAATTCATCTATCTGCATACCAAGGTCTGATGAAAGATTTCTCGCTGAAAGATAGCTTTCAACACAGCCTTTCTTTCCGCACATACATTTTCTTCCGCCAGGATATAATGTCATATGTCCAAATTCGCCATATCTGTTATGCTCTCCCTGTACAATCTTGTCATTGCTTACACACGCACCGCCAACTCCATCATTAATCATAAGATAGAATTTGTCGTGATAAGACTCGTCCCTGTGGGCATTTTCATTCTTATGGGAATACCAGTAATCAGCAAATGCGCTGGCTCTTGCATCGTTCTGTACAATATAATCATACTTAAGATGACTTGTAATATTATCAGTCTTATAGCCTCTTGTATTAAGCGGTGGAGATGAAATTATCATCGTATTATCACTATTAAATATACCCGGCATAGTTATTCCTATGCCAAGTATATTATCTGGATTAATATTATTCTCCTCTATTATATCATCGACAAGCTCTGATACCTTAACTCCATAATCACTTTCCGGACTGAATTCAATATCAACACTTTTCTGGCTTCTTATCTCTCCATTAAGGTCTATAAGCGCCGCCTTTAATTCATTAGCACGGACATTAACGCTTATTGCAAATCTTGCATCAGCATTTACCATAATCATCTGGGCTTTTCTTCCTCCTGTTGAGTCAAAATTACCCTCCATAACTATAAGTCCTGCTTCTTTTAAAAGCTTGATATTCTGGTTAATTGTCGGAAGCGACAATCCAAGTGTATCCGCAATCTCCTGCCTTGATATAGCATTACTGTTATATATAAGCTTAAATATTCTGTTCTTATTATACTTTCTAACCTCTGACGTGGTTATTTTCTGTGATGAAATCATTTATTCTCCAAATACTGCCTTATAATCTTTCTGGAACTTCTCAATACCTGCATCTGTTAATGGGTGATGAACCATCTGCTCAATAACCTTATAAGGAACAGTTGCTATGTCAGCTCCTGCAAGTGCGCAGTCTGTTATATGTATAGGATTTCTTACACTTGCACATATAATCTCTGTCTGGATATCATAATTAGAAAATATTCCAACGATATCTTCAATAAGCTGGATACCCGGCTGTGATATATCATCAAGCCTTCCAAGGAATGGTGATACATATGCCGCACCTGCTCTTGCTGCTAAAAGTGCCTGATTAGCTGAAAAGATAAGTGTTACATTACACTTTATTCCCTCTGCTGAAAGCACCTTGACTGCCTTAAGACCTTCTACTGTCATAGGAATCTTAACTACCATATTAGGATGAATTGCAGCAATCTCACGGCCCTCTTTAATCATTCCTTCTGCATCTACTGTCGTTGCCTTAACTTCACCACTTATAGGTCCGTCAACAATACTTGTAATCTCTTTAATTACTTCATTAAAATCCCTGCCTTCTTTGGCAATTAAAGATGGATTAGTTGTAACTCCGCAGATTACACCCATATCATTAGCTTTTCTTATGTCATCAACATTTGCTGTATCAATAAAAAATTTCATAAAAACCTCCATTCTGTCTAAGCACTATCTGTTATTATTATGCCAGACACATCAGTTACATTTTCTTAAATACCCCTTTTAATGCAGGATATATGTCTTTGAATGTATTATAACGTGAATTATATCTGTCCGCAATGTCTTTTTCCGGCTCGATTGTCCTGCATATTTCAACAATGCTGTCTGCCGCCTGCTTAACATTTTCATATTCACCAGCCGCCACCATTGCAAGCATAGCTGCTCCCATAGAAGGTCCTTCTTCTGACTTTAACAGATGTACTTTAATTCCAAGCACATTAGCCATAATTGTGCACCAAAGCTCACTCTTAGCACCACCACCGCACATCTTGGTTTCTGTGATGTTAATTCCAAGCGACCTGGCAACCTCAAAAGAATCCCTTATTGCAAATGCAACACCCTCAAGCACCGCCTGTGTCATATCTGTCCTTGTGCTGTCCATAGTCATTCCTGTAAATGTTGCTCTTGCAAGCGGGTCATTATGTGGTGAACGCTCTCCCATAAGATATGGCAGAAAATATACATGATTATTGCCAAGCATATCTTTAGTTATATGCGACTGTGCTTCTTTATAATCAGTATCTTTTAAAATATTGTCCATCCACCAGCCATTGCAGGAAGCCGCACTTAACATACAACCCATAAGATGATAATAGCCGTCTGCGTGGTCAAAGGAATGAAGTGCATTATTATTATCAACACTAAAGTTACTGCTTGATATAAATATTGTTCCACTTGTTCCAAGTGAAATATTGCACATTCCGTCCCCGACAGTTCCAGTACCTACTGCCGCAGCCGCATTATCACCTGCTCCAGCCGCTACACATACATTATCCGAAAGTCCAAGTTCACTGGCAGCTTCTTTAGTAATACAGCCAACCTTTTCGTAACTTTCGTACAAAGCTGGAAGCTGCTTTCTTGAAATTTCGCATATGTTAATCATCTCTTCTGACCAGTCACGCTTTTTAACATCTAATAAAAGCATACCTGACGCGTCCGATACATCTGTACAATGTACTCCTGTAAGCCTGTAAGCTATATAATCTTTAGGAAGCATTATCTTGGCAATCTTTTTGAAATTGTCAGGCTCATTATTCTTAACCCATAGAAGTTTAGGAGCTGTAAAGCCAGCAAATGCTATATTTGCTGTATATTCTGTAAGCTTATCCCTTCCAATTTCATTATTAAGATAATCACATTCCTTAGTTGTTCTTCCGTCATTCCAAAGAATTGCCGGTCTTATTACATTATCATTCTCATCAAGAATAACAAGGCCGTGCATCTGACCGCCGAAGCTTATTCCTGCAACCTTATCCTTATCTATATCCTTTATAAGCTCCTTAATTCCCTCACAGGTCTTATCATACCAGTCTGTCGGATTTTGCTCTGACCAGCCTGGCTTTGGAAAGCTTATAGGATAAGTCTTAGATACCGTATTTACAATATTACCTGTTGGTTCCATCAATATCAGCTTAACCGAAGATGTTCCAAGGTCAACACCTATATAATACATACCACACCCCATTTCTATGCACTAATATCTATTTACGTTATGCTCTTAACTAAGCGAAAGGATTTTCTGACTTATAAAGCACGCCTGCTGGCTGGTTATATGATATGTCCTCAACACCAAGATACTTAAACACATCAAATAAAGCCTTTCCATAATGTCCAAATGCAACTGCACCATGATGAGGATAATTCTTCTCAACAAGCACGTGTCTGTAAAATCTTCCCATTTCATTAATGGCAAATATTCCTATCGCACCAAATGAACGTGTTCTTACAGGGAGGACTTCACCCTGTGCCACATATGCCCTTAACTGGCTGTCTGAGGTACTCTGTAATCTGAAAAATGTAATATCACCAGGTACAATATCTCCCTCAAGTGTTCCGTTAGTAACTTCTTCTGGAAGTGAACGTGCCATAATCATCTGGTTCTTCATCTCACAGAATGAAAGCTTGCACGCTGCTGTATTGCCACAATGGAAGCCCATAAATGTATCCTTGATTGTATAATTAAATTTGCCCTTAATATCTTCCTCATATATATCTGATGGAACTGTATTGTTAATATCAAGAAGTGTAACAACATCATCACTTACCACTGCTCCGATGAATTCACTTAAAGCTCCGTATATATCAACCTCACAAGATACAGGTATTCCCATAGCTGTAAGACGTGAATTAACATAGCAAGGAACAAATCCAAACTGTGTCTGGAATGCTGGCCAGCATTTTCCTGCGATTGCAACATATTTTCTTGAACCCTTATGTGCTTCTACCCAGTCAAGAAGTGTAAGCTCATACTGTGCAAGCTTAGGAAGTATCTCAGGCTTCTTATTGCCTTCTCCTAATTCCTTCTCCATACTCTTTACAACCTCTGGAATTCTCTCATCTCCTGCGTGGTTATTATAGCTTTCAAAAAGGTCAAGCTCTGAGTTCTCCTCTATCTCAACACCAAGATTGTATAACTGGTTAATCGGCGCATTGCAGGCAAGGAAATTATTAGGTCTTGGACCAAAGCTTATAATCTTAAGATTATTTAATGCATATACAGCCTTGGCAACAGGTATGAATTCGTGAATCATATCTGCACATTCACTTGCTGTTCCTACTGGATATTCTGGAATATATGCCTTAACTCCTCTTAATTTGAGGTTGTAGCTTGCATTAAGCATACCACAGTAAGCATCTCCTCTGTTACCTACAAGACCACCGTTAGCTGATGTTTCTTCTGCTGCCGCAACGAACATCTTAGGTCCGTCAAAATATTTAGCAAGCATAGTTTCTGCAATTTCTGGTCCGAAATTACCAAGATATACACATAAAGCATTACAGCCAGCTTTCTTGACATCTTCCAATGCCTGCTGCATATGTATCTCGCTTTCAACTATACATATTGGACATTCGTATATTTCATCTGCGTTATATTTGCTCTTGTAAGCCTCAACTAAAGCTTTTCTTCTGTTCACTGACAGGCTCTCTGGGAAACAATCCCTGCTCACTGCCACAATTCCGATTTTAATAGATGGTTTGTTATTCATTGTAAAATCCTCCATTTCTGTAACACCCGTTACTACAAGTATGGGGACACATCCTGCAATATGACGTATCCCCTTACTTTTAATAAACACATTTCAAAAAGTTACTTATATAATATTATTTTTTTGTACATTTTGCAATACATTAAGCAGCTTTTATAAAAATATTTTATATAAATCACTCAATTATTCACTAACTAATTTTATAACAATTATTTATTATCTGGTGTATGCCACTTCCATTCCTGTACCTCTGGAAGATCCATACCATACTCACTTATATACTGCTTATGTGCAACTAAAGTATCTCTCATCTTCTGGAGAAGATATGAACCCTTGTTGCCAAGCTGTGGAAGTGCATTGATAACAGCCTGTACAAGATGATAACGGTCAATTTCGTTCTGTACTCTCATATCAAATGGAGTTGTGATTGTACCTTCCTCCTGATAACCGAATACCTGAAGATTTCTGTTATGTCTGTAATATGTAAGCTCGTGTATAAGTGTTGGATAGCCGTGGAATGCAAATATAATTGGCTTATCCTTTGTAAATAAAGCATCATAATCTGTATCTGACAGACCGTGTGGGTGCTGTGTATTAGACTGTAACTTAAATAAATCGACTACATTTATAAATCTAATCTTTAAATCAGGCATATTATCTCTTAATATTGTAACAGCCGCAAGTGCTTCAAGTGTAGGTGTCTCACCACAGCCAGCAATAACTACATCTGGTTCTTCACCCTGGTCATTACTTGCCCATTCCCATATGCCAACACCCTGTGTACAGTGCTTAACAGCCTGTTCCATAGTAAGCCACTGTGGTCTTGGGTGCTTAGATGTAACAAGCACATTGACATAGTCACGGCTTCTTATACAGTGGTCAAAGCAAGAAAGTAAACAGTTAGTATCTGGTGGAAGATACATTCTTACCACATCTGCCTTCTTATTGGCTATATGGTCAAGGAAGCCTGGATCCTGATGTGTAAATCCGTTATGATCCTGCTGCCATACATTTGATGAAAGAATAAGGTTGAGTGAGGCAATTGACTGTCTCCAAGGAAGCTGCGAACATACCTTTAACCATTTAGCGTGCTGTGCCGCCATAGAGTCTACTATTCTTATAAATGCTTCATAGCTTGCAAAGAAACCGTGACGTCCTGTAAGAAGATATCCTTCTAACCAGCCCTCACACATATACTCTGAAAGCATTGAATCCATTACACGTCCGTCCTTGGCAAGGAATTCATCATTATCCTTAAGGGCATTGTTCCAGTCCCTGTTAGTCTCCTCGAATACTTTTCCTAATCTGTTAGACATTGTTTCATCTGGTCCAAAGATACGGAAGTTCTTAGTTTCTTCATTTAACTTGAATATATCTCTTACAAAGCCTCCAAGTTCAATCATATCCTGACCGTCTTTTGCTCCTGGGAAAGGTACGTCAACACCGTAATCCCTGAAATCCGGAAGTCTTAAATCTCTTAAAAGCTTACCGCCATTAGCGTGTGGATTGGCACTTATTCTGTGATCTCCTTCTGGTGCAAGTGCTCTTAACTCTGGAATTAATCTGCCATTTTCATCAAATAATTCTTCTGGCTTATAGCTTTCAAGCCAATCCTTAAGCTGCTGTAAATGTTCTGGCTTATCCATCATAATTGGAACCTGATGTGCCCTGAAAGTCCCCTCGATTTCCTTTCCATCAACAACCTTTGGACCTGTCCAGCCCTTTGGTGTTCTAAGTACGATCATAGGCCAGAATGGTCTTTCTGTCTTACCTTCTTCTCTTGCTTCTCTCTGAATTTCCTTAATCTCCTCGATAACAGTATCTACTGTCTCTGCCATCTTTCTATGCATCGTCATAGGGTCGTCACCCTCAACAAAATATGGTTTCCAGCCACAGCCGTGGAAGAAGCTTTCTATCTCATCGTGTGATATACGTGAGAATATTGTAGGATTGCTTATCTTATATCCATTAAGGTGTAATATTGGAAGCACTGCTCCGTCTGTCACAGGATTGAGGAACTTGTTAGAATGCCAGGCTGTAGCAAGTGGTCCTGTCTCAGCTTCTCCATCACCAACAATACAAGTTGTTATAAGATCTGGATTGTCAAATACTGAACCAAATGCGTGGGCTATTGAATAACCAAGCTCACCACCCTCGTTAATTGAACCCGGTGTCTCAGGTGCAACGTGGCTTGATATTCCTCCTGGGAATGAGAACTGTTTGCAAAGCTTCTTCAATCCGTTCATATCCTGACTTACATTGGATATACTTCGCTATATGTTCCCTCAAGATATGAGTTAGCAACAAAGAAATTACCGCCGTGGCCAGGACCAGATATAAGCACCATATCAAGGTCATACTTCTTAATAGCTCTGTTCATATGACAGTAAACGAAATTCTGGCCTGGAACTGTACCCCAGTGACCTACAATTTTCTTCTTAATATGTTCCTTCTTTAAAGGCTCTCTTAAGAGAGGATTATCTAAAAGATAAAGCTGGGCTGCTGCCAAGTAATTAGCGGCTCTCCAATATGCGTTCATCTTTTCAAGATATTCTTCTGTAATTGGCATCTTTTCAACACACATTTCTTCGTTCATCCTTAACCTCATTTCTATGACAATAATATTGCCACTTAATAATTGTTATTTGTTTCAAAATCGCTTCTGTAAATATCTTTTATAAATATGTTTTACAAAAGTGATTTTATATTAGCACATCTTAATCAAATGTCAATATAACTTTCACAAAAATACATAAAAAATACAAGGCACTATCATAAAAGGCTGTCCAATATTGATATGCCTCTTTACCTCACACAAAATGTTCAGTAAATCTCAGCCATATCATAACCGGACAGCCTTTATTTTTAAATACAATTACAATTTATCTTAATTGTTTATCTTAATAATTTATCATATTATTTGTATTAATTATTGGTCTTAATTATTTTTACCTTATTGGTCTTATAACTTAATTTATTATAGTTATAAGACTTAACTTATTACTTATATATTTTTATTATTTATATAATTATCACTATTTCATTATTACTGCTTATTAAATATTGCATCAAACTTTGGAACTTTATTCATAAGTGCCTTAACAATAAAATAAGCTGCTACGCCATATAATGCGCCTGTGATTGTACCGACAAGCACGTCTGTTGGATAATGTACTGTAAAGTACAATCTTGAAAATGCTATAAGTGCCGCAAGCACCAGAGCCGCACTTCCTTCCTTCTTTCTCCACATAAATATTGACACTGCCGCAGCAAACGAAGCTGACGAATGTCCTGATGGGAACGAATAATCGTGAATAGAATTAAATATTCCATACAAATTCTCGAATTCATTGCCAACAACAAAATTCTGCCCAGCTACCCAGAATGCTCTCGGTCTTGCCCATAAATGCTTCATTATTCCATTACAGAATATAAGCGACAATATAAGTGCTATTGCCATTGTAAGCCCTACTTTTTTATATTTCTTAGGAAGCACTGTAAGCATAAGCACAGCTAATGCTATCCAGAACCAGCCTGCATTACCCAATGTAGTAATCACATAAAATATTGGATTAGTTATTGGGTTATGTAATGTTTCAAACCAATGTAATATCTGAATTTCCATTATATAACAGCCACTTTTAATGTGGCCTCTCCTTTCCACAATTGACCTTTTATATTAGGCAATTGAAATCACATTGTGGAATTATAAATTAATATATATATATTGTCAATTTAATTTCACAGCCCTCTGGCATATACATTTATTCTTTCTTCCCATATATCCATAACTGTATTCTGCCTCAATTGCTATGTCATACAGCATTGCCGTCCTGTCCGCATATAACAGCGTAACTGTATACTCTGCATCTGAACTGACTGCCTCATTAAACGACTTACAGAAGCTTCTCATAAGCTGTGTTGTAAATACATCATCTGGAATATCATCATATTCACCCGTTATATAACCATCTGACACTTTATCCAAAGCATAATCAAATGCCCCATTAATACTGCTGTTCATCTCCATATTACAGTAATTATCGCTGATAACTGAATTATGTATAATTACAAGCAGAACAATAATAACCATCATTCCAGAACTACTTATTATTAATCTCATATAACTCCTTATCTATATTACATTGCGCCGACATCTCAATTTAACGTGGCAAATCCATATTTGTATTTATTCAATCCCCATCATCTTTACTTCGTAGAGCAAATCCCGATTTATCCTTATTGTGCTGGGACATACTACACCGCCATCCCAACCCTTACAAGTGCCTTATAATCACTCAGCTTATTAAGTCCGAACAATCCCGACTTTACAGGATATTTAATATTCAGGCAGTAATAATCATATCCTGCGGCTGTATCGAAATATTCATAACTTACATCTGCCCCATATTGTGCCGCTATCTCGCAGACCTTTTTATTAGTATCATAATCAATATCCCTGTGTTCATAGCTTATGCCATTTATCTGGATTACATCTTTTATGTACTGCTGTACCTCATTGCCTTTGCTTACACTTTTATTAACAGCAATAAAATCCAGTGATATCAGACATATAAAAGAAAGTATTACAAGATATGCCGAAGCTTCCACTATTATCTTCATTATGCACCTACCTGTAGAACAGCTTTGCAAGCTGTACACCCTCTAATACAGCGCATTTGTTCATACATATTCCTAAGAATGTAAATGCTGTGGCAAGTCCTGCGATACATATAATTACATCACCATATTCTTCCAATAAATATTCCATTTTGCTGTCCTCCTTTCATTTGTGAAATTGTGTTAAACAATTAAATTACCCATTTATGTTATTTACCAATATCAACTGCCAAGCATTTTATCTGCAAGCATTGCATACATATTTATCATTGATAATATAAATACTATGGCAATGCACGCTTCGCCTAATTTTTCTAATATAAAGTCCATACCAAACCTTTCTCCACTTTTAATATTACCAGTAATAAATCTTTATCTACACGTCAATAATGATATTTACTTCCACCTTATTAAGGTATAACCAGCCAAAGTCCGAAGCTGTATCAATATTACATATTACAAATATAATGTTATAACAAGCATCATATCAACAGACATTTTCATTGCCATAAGAAACACAGGTATGTATTCCATAAATTTAAGCACGCTTATCCTGTCTTTATAAGCAATCTCCGACTGCCTGTTTACAAGCTCGTTATTTCTCTGTATTAAAGAATTAATAGTTTCATCTACCTGATTATCCGGTAATTCTGACACTGAATATAATGTTCTTACTGTTGACATTATATCTGTCTGTCCATACTCTGACAGGAACTCATAATATGGCTTAATATCTGACGGGTCTGCCTCTATGTCCCTTATAAAAGTATCAAGTGAATTCTTGATTATATACGGACTTTCATCGTAAGTATCTTCAATTGCCGCAATCAATGGCATATTCTCAAGATTAAGTGCAACATTTCTTAGCCAGTCAGAAAATGCCTGTCTTAAATTGTTAGTAAGCTTTTTCCCTGCCGACTTTTTATTAATCAACGGATAAATAACCATTACTACCGCCGCAATAACAAGATACACAAATATAAAATAAAATCCCTTAATAAATGCCAGACCTGCCAATATTCCAAGCACCGCTATAACAGGAATTATCTTCTCAACTATATTCCATACATTCGTTTCAAACACAAGCTTATAATACTTCCTGCTGTCAGTATCAATATCTTTATCATTAAGAATTTCATATCCATAATGCTTATTAGTAAAAGCATAGAACAATATACATAACACAAGAAATATCACTGCTGTCCACTGATACAGCCAGTCATCAACTATATTTCCCTGTCCGCTTTTATAGCGGTCAAGCAGAACACTCATAACTATTGTAAGACCTGAAAGCACAATGCTTATAATAACTCCTATCGTGGTATCCCTTTTTACATTCTTGATTTCAAGCTCCTGCCTGTATATTCCTTTAACCCACCTGTCACAGTCATCAAGAAGCACTCTTAGCGCATTCTTATACCTTCCACCTCTCTTCTCAATACCAATAATAAACTTATGAAGTGTCCTTATGCGACTACAATTATACTCTTTCTCTATGATATAAAGCGCATTGGCATATATGTCTTCTCCCATACCATATTCAAGCTCATCCATAGCCTGCTCTATCACCCTGCCAAGCGTGCCGCCGGCTATCTTTCTTGTATCTTCTAAAGCTGTGTATATCTTAGGATTTCTCATAAATGAATACGACATCTGGTGAAGATATATATCAACATCCATAAACCTTTTAAGCCTGTTATTATTGTAATACCTTTTTCTTATAATACCGGGAATAACGCTTACGGACACAAGACCAGTTATTATTATGCATACAGGCTTAAGTCCATATATCATACTTATTATGAATATCACCAGAAGTCCTGTTGTTATTGATAAAATGTATTTCTTCATTGAGAAATCATATCCATATGATGATATATCCTTAATAACTGAACGTCCCGAAAAATATCTAATTAACCTTTTCATATATGTTCTTTATGCCTCTCCTTTTAAATTTATCAAGAATATCTTCTGGGACAGTTTCGTCTGTAAATGCGCCGTCTTCGTATATTACACAGCAGTAATTAACAGAATTATGTCTTGAAAGAAACCCAATCTGCTTAATTCTCCTTTTCTCGTGCTTATCACATTCCACAAGCACAACAAGGTCTATATATTTGTATACACTATTGATAAACCTTTCATTGACACTGCTGTTGCCAAGCATATTGTACATTCTGTCAGGCATATCCCTTACCTCATCCAGATGCATAGTTGTCATACAATATGAACCTGTAGACAAACTGTTAAGCAGATGTGCAACCTCTGGTCCTCTTGACTCCGACAGTAAAATCCAGTCTATATTATGTCTTAACCCTGCCTTTATAATATCCTGATATGTAACCTTGTCATCTACAAAAAATTCAACGCATTTCTTATTAGGATTAATCTTTCTGTAATGTATCTCCTGATTATCCTCATATACTCCTGCTTTCTCATTATGCGGAATTTTCGTTGAAAGATACTTTACAAGCTCTGTCTTTCCTGCGTGCGGCTGTCCTCCCACAACTATGCTAAGGTGCGCAGTAACACTATTCTCCAAAAGATTAATAATGCTTTCCGGGGCATAATCTGACTCAACTAAATCCTTATGCGAAAATCTCAGATATTCTGGTATCTTTCTTATAGACATACTTTTCTTGTGACACCTTGATTCGTGCCATATTGAAATTCTAAGCTTCTCCGTATTAGCTTCAAGAATTGGTCTGCTTCTGTTAAATGAAACTCCCATTATATTGGCAAGCTTTATTGATACATTTTCCACATATCTGTCACTTAATTCCTTGCCTGAAATATAACTTCCAATACCAAGCTCCGTTATCCAAAGATTGTAGCCATCCCACTCAATATCCGTCACATTATCATTATTTATTTCCTGTGCTATCTCACAGAATAATTCATCTTTATTCTTTTCTATAATGTCTTTTAAATCTTCTTTATCCATATTTCACCCCATTTACTGCGCACCTGCTTAATTATTTCATAGCTTCATATATCTGTGATTCATACTCAATATCTTCTATTGCTCCTGTTGTCTTTCCACTTACTATTGTCACAACCGCTGCTGTTAAAAGTAATGCCGCAAGCACACCAGCAAGTGCAACAACAACCTTTCCATAATGTTCTATTATATCGTGCAAATATATATCCTCCTATAAATATATCTATTGATTATAAAATATCATATCTTATATATTTAACTGCATATATCCCCTATCATTAAATAAATGTACAT
>JBNMLJ010000037.1:0-27152 GCA_050874785.1 Lachnospira sp. | reverse complement strand
TAATATATTTTTTAATCTTCAAATTCCGCAAGCACATAATATCCCCTGCTTGTCTCTCCGACTTCTTTAACAACTCCGTGTCTTGACTTAAGCCTGTCAGGAGTTGAATAGTTGCCTGACATAGCAACCGCCGGCTCAATAATATAATAATAGCTGCTTGGAAGCTTTCCCTCAGTTATCTCAACTTCATCACCAGGCTTAACAAGATTAGGCCTGCTCATTGTAAATTCCATCTGTCTCATAGCCAGTCTCCTTTATAAATTGATTTTCTCCAGACATTTTCTTGTATATTCATCAACTTTTTCCTTAAGATAGCTGTTAGCACTATCCTCAAGGTCAAAGCCACTATCCATCATCTCTTTAGCCGCATCTGAGGCTTCTTTTAAAGTCTTTGCATCTGTGAACACATCTGCTATTCCGAAATCAAAATCACCACTCTGGCGCACTCCAAAGAAATCTCCCGGACCACGCTGTTTCAAATCTTCCTCTGCTATCTTAAAACCGTCATTGGAATGATTAAGTATATCCAGCCTGTCCTTTATCTTCTTGGATTTATTGCCTGTAACAAATATACAATATGACTGGTACTTTCCTCTTCCTACACGTCCTCTTAGCTGGTGAAGCTGTGCAAGTCCGAATCTTTCAGCATTTTCAACCATCATAACTGTACTGTTAGGAACATTTACCCCGACCTCAATAACTGTCGTAGACACAAGCACATCTATCATTCCGCTGGCAAATCTTTCCATAATCTCATTCTTATCGGCTGGGCGCATTTTTCCGTGAAGATACTCAATTCGCACACCTTTAAGCTCGGCTCTTAACTTGTCCGTGTAATCAATTACATTTTCTGCCTCAATATTCTCGCTGTCCTCAACCATAGGGCATATTACATAGCACTGTCTGCCCTCGCTGACCTGCTTTTTAATAAATGCATACGCCTTTGGCCTGTATGAGTCATCTACAACACAATTCTTTATTGCAAGCCGGTCTGACGGCATTTCATCTATGATAGATATATCCAAATCACCATATAATATAATCGCAAGTGTTCTTGGAATTGGTGTCGCACTCATTACAATTATATGCGGATTGCTTCCCTTATCTGACAACTGTTTTCTCTGGTTGACACCAAATCGGTGCTGTTCATCTGTTATAACAAGCGCCAGATTATTATATTCAACCTTCTCCTGAATAAGTGCGTGAGTACCAACTACTATATCAATAGTACCATTTTTAATATCCTCATACACTTTTCTCTTGGCAGATTGTGTCATAGAACCTGTAAGAAGTCCAACATTAATATCTATACCGGCAGTGACGAACATATTTCTGATAGACTCATACTGCTGCCTGGCAAGCACCTCTGTAGGAACCATCATTGCCCCCTGATACCCTGCAAATGCTGTATTCATAAGCGCAAGCACAGCGACAATCGTCTTACCAGAGCCAACATCTCCCTGTATAAGACGGCTTGTAAGATGCTTTCCACTCATATTATTCTTAACTTCTTCCCAGGTTCTCGACTGTGCATTAGTAAGCTTAAATGGAAGCTGGCTAATGAACTCTCCTGTCCTTACATCATCAGGGATAACATAGTTATTAGGTATCCTTTCATTAGAAGCTTTCATATTAAGAGTTGCAAGCACGAACAGGAAGAATTCCTCAAACGCAAGCCTGTGCCTTGCAATAATATAATCATCCATACTCTGTGGAAAATGTATATTAACCATCGCATAATTATGCTCTGCAAGGTTATACTTTTCCCTTATATATTCAGGTATATATTCCTTTTCCAGCCCGATTTTATATTTATCAAGCGCCTGTGTTACAGCTTTTACAACCGTCTTGTTAGATAAGCCTTTTGTCAGCGGATATACAGGCATAAGCTGTCCTTTGACCTCATTGTACTGAGCCATTGTATACATCTGTGGCTGCTCTAATATATAACTGTCTTTCTTGCGGTTCACTTTTCCCCTGAATACATAGTGAGTTCCTATTCTTAATGATGCTTTCAAAAATGGCATATTATACCATACACATTTTATCGCACCACCTTCTGAATCTTTAATGATAACAGACAGCATTTTAAGCCGTCCATTACCATATATATCAGGGCTTTTAACTACTGTTCCCTCTATAGCGGCAATCTCCGTATCATCATCAATTGAACTAATAAAAACAGGCTCTTCATATACATCGTAATCTCTCGGATACAGCTTTACGAGATCTTCTACTGTGTATACAGAAAGCCTGTTTAGATTGTTAGCAGTTACAGCCCCTACTCCTTTTAATTGAGTAATATCCATACATCTACTCCATATCTGACAGCTTATATGCGTGTCATCATCAATTAAATAAAGGGCTAATATCTTTAATTATTATTCAACAGATACTATATAATAGTATACTGGCTGGCCACCATACTGAAGTTCCACATCAACACCGTCAAACTTCTCTTCTATCTGTGATACAAGTTCGTTGGCATCATCTTCCTTAATATCCTGTCCATAGTATACGCTTATAAGTTCTGAGTCATCATTCACAAATGTATCAAGCATATCTATAAGTGTTGTATTCATATCTGTTCCAACAGCCGCAAGTCCCTTGTCACCAAGTCCAAGGTAATTGTCCTTCTTAATCTCTTTGCCGTCAATTGAAGTATCTCTTACAGCATATGTTAATTCACCTGACTGTACAGTTGAAAGTGAATCAAGCATAGCCATCTCGTTCTCTTCTGCACTTCTTGTCATCTCAAAGTTAATCATAGCTGTAATTCCCTGAGGAATTGTCTTTGTTGGAATAACAACAATCTTCTTATCCTCAATAATTGAAGCAGCCTGATTAGAAGCAAGGATAATATTGCCATTGTTAGGAAGAACAAATATAGTATCTGCATTAATCTTCTCTGCAGCATTAAGAATATCCTCTGTTGATGGATTCATTGTCTGACCACCCTGTATTACTTCATCAACACCAAGACCCTTGAATATCTCTGCTATACCTTCACCAGCAGCTATTGTAACAAAACCGAAGTCTTTCTTAGGTTCCTGTTCCTTCTTCTCCTGCTCGTGCTTCTTCATAGCATCTGCGGCAATAGCTGACTGCATCTCTGACTGTGCTATAACCTTCTGGTTATGTTCTTCTCTCATATTATCAACTTTCATCTTAGTAAGCTGACCATATTCAAGGCCCTTTTCAAATGCCTGACCAGGATGGTTAGTATGAACGTGTACCTTAACGATATCATCAAGATTAACGCATACAATTGAATCACCGATTGATGAAAGGAAAGCCTTAAAGTCAGCCTCTGTCTTCTCATCAAATGGCTTTTCAAGCATAATTATGAATTCTGTACAATAACCAAACTTAATGTCTGCATCTTCAATAGCAGCACCTTTTCCTGGCATACTAGAACCAGCCTTAAACTCAGCATTAGGTTCTGTAATTGTGAAATCTGTAACCTTTCCAGTAAGGGCATCTAACATTCCCCTAAGAACAACTACAAGTCCCTGTCCACCTGAATCTACCACTCCAGCTTCCTTTAATACTGGTAACATCTCTGGTGTCTTAGCAAGCACTTCTTCTGCATAATCAATAATAACTGATAATGCTTCTTCTAAATCTGTCACATTGCCTGCAACCTCTGCCGCTTTATCAGATACTCCCTTTGCAACTGTAAGGATTGTTCCTTCCTTTGGCTTCATAACAGCCTTATAAGCTGTTTCTGTCGCTCTCTGTGTTGCAACTGCGAGTGTCTCAACAGTTATCTCACTAACCTGTGACATTTCCTTAGTAAAACCTCTAAGAAGCTGAGAAAGAATAACTCCTGAATTACCTCTTGCTCCTCTTAATGAACCTGTAGAAATAGCTTTAGAAAGATTTTCCATTGTTGGATTGGCAATTGCACTTACCTCTTTCGCCGCTGACATAATTGTAAGAGTCATATTAGTTCCTGTATCACCATCTGGTACTGGGAATACATTAAGGTCATTAATCCATTCTTTCTTTGATTCAAGATTCTTAGCTCCTGCAAGAAACATCTTCTGCACAAGTGCTGCATCTATTGTAGTAGTAGCCACTTTATTTCCTCCATTCTGCCATAAACAAGGCCCGTCAATCTACTTTATAAAAACAATTAATCTATAACACGAACGCCTTCAACATATATGTTAATCTTCTTAATTTCAAGGCCTGTGAATTCAGATACTTTGTACTTTACATTCTCAATAAGGTTGTCAGCAACTGTTGAAATGCTTACACCATAAGAAACTATAACGTGAAAATCAACTTCTATTCTGTTGTCACTGTCTATCTCAACCTTAATACCTCTTGTAAGACTATCACCTTTTAACAGCTTAACAAGACCATCTTTCATACTTACTGCCGCCATTCCGACAATTCCGAAACACTCAACTGCTGTTGAACCAGCATACTGAGCAACAACATCACTTGAGATGGATACTTTTCCTAATTTGTTGTTTAATGTTCCATTCATATCTAGCCTCCATACTGCGACTTGTATTTTAAGGAATCTATGCAAAGCCTCTTATGAAGCATATTTGCAAGAAGTTTTGCGCAGTCAAACTTTCCCCACATATAAAGTATATTTTCATTATACTATCAAAGCTAAAATAAATAAAGTGAATTACGCAATTTTATTAAATTGTGCAATTCACTTTAATGTACTGATATAAATTTCCGAAAATTAATAGCATTAGGCACGCTCAACTTTACCTGAACGTAAGCAAGAAGTACATACATACATCTTCTTTGTTGCTCCATTAACCTTAACTCTAACAGACTTAACGTTAGAATTCCAAATCTTATTAGATCTTCTATGAGAATGACTCACTGCATTACCAAAGTGAGCACCTTTTTCGCAAACTGCACATTTAGCCATATCAATTACACCTCCTTACCGGTATTGGGTAAATTTACCCACAACAGAAATTATTGTATCAGAACATATTACATTTTGCAACACCTTTTTACTAAAAATATTACATTTTAATGACAAAACATATTATAACCTATAATAATAAGAGCAATTATTATAACTATATGCCAGAACAAACTGCCTGTAAAGATTAATCCTATAATCATTCCAACCGCAATCCAGAACATAATAAAGCCCAACATTCTGCACATAACAATCCTCTTCTTATGTACACTGCCTCATCTTTATGATGTTATCAATACATATGGTGCAGATATACATATTATCCGTTTTGTAAATGTATATGCTGTATACTCATTTTTTATAATCTATTCTTCATCTGTAACATCGCTGATAGCTTCGTCAATATCATCATCCATCTTTACATCACCGAACTTGCCAGTTATTCTGTCAACCACATCTGGAACCATATCCAAAATCTTAGTTACAGTATCCTGATTTTTGATATTAACAAGCTTAGTTGCGCCATTCTGGATAACAAGAACAGCACTTGGAGACATCTTGCCTCCCATTCCGCCGCCGGCGTTATTCTTCTTATCACCAGAAAATGCACCAGCTCCAACGCCAAATGATACATCTACTAACGGAAGTATTATTGTATCATTAACGTGTACTGCTTCCCCAACAACTGTCTTAGCTGACAAAAAGGAATCCATACCCTTAAAAAGTGATGCAACAGTTTCATTAAAATCATTCTTATTCTCTGCCATATTAATCCTCCATTACTAACCCTTATTAAACACAAGCTGTCTGAACCTGTTGTTTTTATATATTCTTAAAGCTATCAAAAGCAGGCGGTATATTCTTACCCTGCCTTTCATATATATATCCCCCTCCAGCACTTTTTGTTCAAATTCAGGGGTTATATTAAACTGAACACCTGTAACTCCATATATTACCGCAAGCACTCCTAATATCCTGCCTGTCATATATGGTTCTTCACAGCCATAGCGTACATTAACATCATACTTAACTGGTGTTATTTCTTTTATAAGCTCTTTAAGTTCTTTCTTAATAAGCCTTACAAGTTCTTTATTCTCTTCATCATTAATAATTGCTTTTAAATCATTAATCTTCTGCTTTGCACTTCGCTTCTTATCCGCAATGGCTTTTATGAACTTTTTAAGCTTGTTCTTTATGCTTATAATCCTGCCTTTAACACTATTAAATACTGCTTTCAGCCTGCTAATAAGACCTTTCTTCTTATATAGCTGGCTGACTGACTGCTTATTATGTTTATCATCATCATCATTATGCTGGCTATTACTTTCGCTTTTTTTATGCGGCTTTGTGTCAGCCTCTTTAGGAATTTCTTCCAGCTTTTCTTTAGAAGCACTCCTTGCAGCCTTTCCAGTTTCTAAAGCTTCAACCTGCACAGCAGTGTCCTGACTATTGCCAGCACAACTTGTTTCATTCTGTCTACTACCAGCATATTGTCCGGCAGTTTCCTGACCACCATCCGCCCCATACATATCATCAATGTACTTATCAGATTCCCTGTCTTTTTGTTTCTTTGCCTTATCCGAATTATTATCGAATATTTTAAAGAACAAAGCATATGCTTTAACCGATAAGTCATTATCGTATAAAACCTTTAATCTAAGCACGTTAAGAAGCCAGCTTATCTTAACCTTTGCCGTAAGCCTGCTATGATAATCAGCACTAATATTATATCTTACCGGCACGAATAAAACCATAAGCACCAGCAGAATTAATATTCCAAGCAATGATAGAAGCACTATTCCTGCTATTTTAAGAATTAATAATATAATATGAACCATTAATGCCCCCATTATTATTTATTGCCAAATCCAAGATATTCTCTTATATCAAATCCACCTGTAGCATTATACACTTCATCAATTATATCTCTCACAAGATTAAGTGCCTCATCGCGTCCTTTAGCAAGTCCAACTACATATATTTCTTCGTTTACATTTTCATTCTTAAAATGTGGCTGTAAAAGCATATTAGCTGAATATATATCAAGAATATTGCGAGGGTTAGAAGCAAGTGTTATCAAAAATGTATCCGCACAAAATCTGTTCTTTCTTATGTGTCCAAATACTTTATATTTATCTTTCTTTGCATTCTCACCAATATACAGCTTTCTATACCACTTCACAATATTCCTCGTTTCCAAGCAGTACAAGACCGCTTAATATACATTTATTGTCCGGCAATAATCATTCTCACAACTTCAACAACAGCCTTCTTCTCAGCTTCATCACTGCACTGTATTAATGAACTGTTGATATAATCCTGAATTTCTTCTGTATTGTTAAAGAACACTGGAAGCATTGATAATACAGCCGCCATAACTGCTCTTTTAACGCTCTGCTGACAGTCTGCAAATGACTTATCAAGCTCTGTAATAAGCTTTTCTGCCGCCATATCAGCATATGAATCATCAGGAATTTCATCAAAATATTCTTTAGGCGATATATCAACAAAGTCGCTTCCCGACTGAAGCTTGCTGATTGCTTCAAGTGAGTTATACATATCTGCCAGCGCAAGCTCATCTAATGTATCATTAAGATTGGCAGTAGCATACTGCGTTGCAAAATCAGCCGACATCACAGTTTCTAATATACGCTCCTGTTTGCCCTCAAAAGCTGTAAAGAGTTCTGCTATCTCATCAAGCTCCTGTTCATCTTCAAACAGGCTCTTAGACTTAAGAATAATATCTTTAGCAACATTTACCTCTGTATTATCCCCTATTGTATTATTATCAGATAATATAATTGTATACAAATCATTAATTATCTGGGCAAGAAGCACATATATATCAGCCGCATTGTTCATCTTTTCTGTAGCTATATCAAGCGCACCTCTTAAACGTGTGTACTCACTGCTGTCAAGATTTTTGTAATCTGCATTCTTTAATGTCACATAGAAATCATTCATATCCTTAAAGAACATTGAGTCTTTATCAGCATCTTTGAGCATCGCACTTGTACTTAATGAATAATAGAAATCATCAATTGTCTGCTTCTGTGCTCCGTGATACAGAGTAAATGCATCTTTAATATGATCATAAAATCTTGCTTTTGACATTCTTATTGGAAGCTGTCCAACCATTTCAGATATTCTTCCATTGATAGATACATTATCTTTATCAGATAAAATGTAGTGCATTATGTCATTAGTCATATATGTATTATAGTATTCCTCATCAAGTTCATCATCCTTGAAGCGGTATTCTACTCTGTTTAACACATATTCGTATATCTTAAACTTGTCAACATAATCAGTTATGCTTTCCATAATAGCTATAAGACGGTTTCTTAACGAACTAATCTTGTCTGTAAGCACATCTTCACTGGCAACTGCTGAATCTATAGAAGAAATCTCTATTATTTCATTGACACCCTGAAACATTTCAAGAAACAGCTCATCATCTATCTCATTATCCTTAATCATATTAAGAATTGTGTAATAATTCATAGACATCTTAATATAAGCAAGACCATTATATAATGATGACAATCCCTTTCCATATTTAACAAGATTATCTGATAAATTCTTACCCTTTGTTATCTCACTGGCAATATATCCTAAATTCTTCATATACCTATTTCCAATCGTTAATTTTAATCAATGATTACTTTAAATTAAGCTTATCAAGCTTATCGCAGAAATCAAATGTTGCGAAATAATCTTTTGGTGTCTCTGCTCTTCTTATCATCTGTACGCTTCCATCTTCCTTAAGAAGAAGCTCTGCTGATCTTAACTTGCCATTATACTGGTAACCCATAGAATAGCCGTGTGCTCCAGTATCGTGGATAATGAGATAATCTCCCATATCAATCTTTGGTAACATTCTGTCAATCGCAAATTTATCACTATTCTCACAAAGTGAACCTGTTACATCATACTTGTGGTCGCAAGGCTCATTTTCCTTACCTGCTACTGTAATATGATGATATGCACCGTAGATAGCTGGTCTCATAAGATTTACTGCGCAGGCATCAACACCGATATATTCCTTATAAATGTGCTTCTCGTGGATAGCCTTTGTTACAACGCAGCCATAAGGAGCAAGCATAAATCTTCCAAGCTCTGTATATATTGCAACATCGCCCATACCAGCCGCTGTAAGAATTTCATCATATACCTTATGAACGCCAGCACCGATAACAGCAATATCATTAGGTGTCTGGTCTGGCTTATATGCAACACCAACTCCGCCAGAAAGGTTAATAAACTTAATATCAGCACCTGTCTTATCACGAAGCTCTACAGCAAGCTCAAATAAAATCTTAGCAAGTGTTGGATAGTATTCATTAGAAACTGTATTACTTGCAAGGAATGAATGTATACCAAAATGCTTAACGCCCTTGCTCTTTAATATCTTGAAAGCTTCAATAATCTGGTCGTGTGTCATACCATACTTGGCATCACCAGGGTTGTCCATAATTGATGTTCCAAGCTGGAAATATCCACCTGGGTTATATCTACAGCTCATAGTTTCCGGGAACTTGCCATCAAGTATCTTATCCAAGAATTCAATGTGTGTAATATCATCAAGGTTAATTGTTGCACCAATTTTATTAGCATAAGCATATTCTTCTGCTGGTGTATCATTAGATGAAAACATAATCTCACCTGGTTTGTAATCAAGTGCATATGCCATCATAAGCTCTGTCTCAGATGCACAATCAACTCCACAGCCGTACTCCTTTAATATATTTAATATGTATGGATTAGGGGTAGCTTTTACCGCGAAATACTCTCTATAACCTTTATTCCATGCAAATGCTTCTTTTAATCTCTTTGCATTATCTCTTATGCCCTTCTCATCGTAAAGATGATAAGGTGTAGGATATGTCTTATCAATCTCCTTAAGTTGCTCTAATGTTACAAATGTCTTCTTTTCGCTCATCTTACTCTCCGTTCCACATTCCTGTTGCGTATTAAAGTCTGTACTTTTAACAGATTTCATTGAATGTAATTTATATATTTTTCCACGTTGAATTGTATATTAGTTATGACAATTCGTCAAGTACGGTTGTTCTAACTTAACATTATCCCGATTTAATGCAAAATGGCAGGAAGCCGTAATCTGCTGGCTGTGCACCTCTCCCTTGCACGCCTTATATACTGCTCCTGCCATATGTTAATATTAAAAACTACAAATTAATATGCAAGATTAGTACAGCCCTTAAATGATGTAGGGTCAATCTTTACATCTTTGCCATACTGTGCGCTCTTAAGATTAAAGCAGTTAAGAAATGCTTCACTTTCAATTCTTTCAAGTGTTGATGGGAACTCTACCTTCTCTAATCTCTGGCAGTTCTCAAATGCATTGTTGCTTATAACCTTAACACCTTCTGGAAGTACAACTTCCACAATATCATCTCTGTTAGCAAATAATTCTTCTGGAAGACGAGTGAAATCACTCATATCTATCTCTTTATATGTTCTGTTGTATAATGTAACCTTAATTCTTTTATTGTTCATAATCTTTCCCTCACATTCTACATTGCTATCAATTGCAAAGCGGCAATGTTCGCTGTCTATTTAAACCAGCAGTGTTAATACCGGTTATAATCTTTAATTCATATTAAGCATTTTAAGGACTGCCTGACTTGTGCTAAGCAGACCATTCTTATAGTAGCCTAAAGCACTGTTATCATCACTGTAATTATTGTATGCTGTATTATATGTATTACTATCATCACTTGCATTAATAGTCGACGATGCCGCAAACAGCTTTGATAATATTGCTTTGTATGTATTAATTACATATTTGTAATCATCATAGCTGAACAGCACATTGGAACTACTTGTTCCTGATGATGCACGGCTCTTTAATACTGCATCAGATATATTGTACTTATTAGCTGTTATCTGGCTTCTAAGCGCTGAAAGCTCCTGATTATCCTGTCCCTGCTGGCTGTTATTCTGGGAATTAACCATTATTCCTGTATCGCCAACACCTGTACTCTGTGAAAGGTCTGTAGCACTAGCTCCATCAATTGTTGTTGAATCAGAAGAAAGCGCTCCGCCTAATATATCATTAATTCTGTCTATGTATCCTAATGTCTCTTTATATGGAGGAACTCCGCCATATTTGCTTACAGAACCGCTTCCAGCATTATATGCGGCAAGAGCAAGTGTAACATTGCCATTGTAATCATCTAAAAGATACGCAAGCATCTTAGCTCCGCCTGTAATATTCTGTCTTGCATCAAATGGATCTTCAACTCCCAACGATTCTGCCGTTGTTGGCATAAGCTGCATAATCCCCTGTGCTCCGCAATATGATACTGCTTCTGTATCAAAATCCGACTCTGCCTTTGCAACCGCCTTTAACAGATTAACATTGACACCATATTCATTCGATACCTCATTAAATATATCGTCTAACGACTCGCTTCCTGAACTTATGTTGTTAATTACATTATCAAAATTAGTTGCACCAGCCGGTTTAATATTATCTCCCTGACTTACAAGATATACATTACCGTCTAATATATTAACTGAATCTACTACCATTACTCACCAGTTTCCTTCTTTTCTTAATTGTCTATACATTGTATAAGCATCTGAAAGTATCTGTTTCTCATTCGGATATTCCAGAAGGTGATACGCCTCGTGATACTTATAGTAACCTGCATCGTAAAAATATTCTTCTTTCTGAGGTGCACAGTCATAACTGTCGGCTTCACACAGATACCAGTGAACGGTCTTATCGATATTCTTGTGTCCAGCCTTAAATGAATAATTTGTACTGCCAATGTAAGCTCTTATTCTTACATTAGCACCTGCCTCCTCATTCACTTCACGCATAGCTGTCTGTTCGTAAGTTTCTCCCTTTTCGACTGTCCCCTTAGGAAGTACCCAGCCATCTCGTGAATTCATAAAATTCTTATATAATACAAGAACTTTGCCTCTGAATATTACTACTCCTCCACAGCTTACTGCTTCTGACATATCGTTTCCTCCAATCCATTATACAATGCTGATATTCTTTTATCAAGGCTAAATGTTTGACATAGTATGCTGTTTTCTGACATTTTTCGCAATCTCTTATATATTTGACGCTATCAATAAATAAGCTCCAGTCAAACATATTAACATATTATTGAAAATACGCATCAAATACAGCCTTCGCTATATACTGCGCACTTGATACACCTGAATAGCCGCCCTCAAGCACAACACTTACTACAATCTCTGGTGTCTCTGCCGGAGCAAATCCAACAAACCACGAATGTACATTATCACTATTATCGTATTGTGCCGAGCCAGTCTTACCAGCAGCATTATATGACGACCATCTCATTGAACCACCTGTACCAGAGTCAACAACCTCTTCCATACATTCTGTAAGATACTTTGCTTCGGCACTTGTCATAAGCTTGTCAACAGCTGTTGGTTTATTCTGTTTTACTACTCTGCCATAGGCATCTTCTATTCTGTCAACCAGATATGGTGTCATCATTGTACCATCATTAGCCACTGTTGCGGCTATCATAAGATTATGGAGTGGACTTATCATAGTCTTACCTTGTCCAATTGCGGTTTCCTGCGCTTCGCTTATGCTTGACTCCTCACTCAGTGCAAATGAACTTTTATTATATTCAAATGTAACTGGTATATTCTTATTAAATAAGAATGATGTGCATAGATTTTTAAACGAAGCAAGATTAAGCCCTGCACCTATATGTGAAAAAGCTGAGTTGCAGGAATTAGCAAAGGCATCTACAAGGCTTTGCTTTCCGTGTGCTTTTCCGTCTGCGCAGGGAATTGTTGTTCCGCCTTCCTCATAATCACTCCCGTCACATACATACGAAAATGAATTATCTGTGCCATTTTCCCTTATATACTCAAGCGTTGTAAGTATCTTAAAGGTTGAACCCGGCGCATACAGCCCCTGTGTCGCCCTGTTTAAAAGAACTGACTCAGAGCTTTCATAATTAATCCATTTATCATAATCTTCATCTACCAGATTAGGGTCAAAATCAGGCTTTGAAACCATTGCCAGTATCTTTCCTGTAGAGCTTTCCATAACTATTACAGCACCTTTATTACTGCCAAGTGCCTTATATGCCGCCTTCTGCAAGGTTGTATCCAATGTTGTATACACATTATGTCCTTTTGCCTTATCGCCTGTTAAATCATTGGATATCTGGTCAAATATATTATCTGTCTCAGATAGCAGATAATAATTCTCTGTTGACTCAATTCCCATCTTCGTCTTGGAATTATATCCTATGACGTGGCTGAAAAGCTTTTTCTGTGGATACACTCTTGTCTCTGTGCCGTCATCAGCTGTCTCTGTCGTTGCAAGCACCGTTCCATCAGAAGCATATATGTCACCTCTCACAACCTTATCAGCCTGATTATCTATTCTTTTATTATATGGATTGTTAATAACATCTTTGGCATCTTTAATATTAAATACACAAAGATATACTATCATAATTGCAAATAAGCCTGTAAACACAAACGATATTATATTAGTTTCCCTGTTTCTAAGACCTTTTTTACTTCCTTCTACGATATCCGTTTCTTTTTCTTTATGCCTGATGTTTCTTCTGCGTTGTTTTTGCTGTTGATTGTTTTTTTGCATTTTTACCTTTTCTGTCATCTTCATACTCGCTTTCATCAAGTCTCATATTATACATTCCATTAATCAGTGCAAACATCACTAACGAGCTTATTATAGAGCTTCCCCCATAACTCACGAACGGCAGTGTTACACCTGTCATTGGAATAAGCTTTATCGCTCCTCCAACTGTAAGGAACACCTGAAAGCCATATGTAACTCCAAGTCCAACTGCGACAAGCCTGTAAAACAATGTCTTACATCTTGATGCAATATTCATCATAAGTATAAGATTATTAAGGCATACCAGCAGTAATGATATAGAAAATATCAATCCAAACTCCTCTGAAATAGCTGCGAACATAAAATCCTTTTCTGCAACAGGAATTTTATCCGGCATACCCTGACAAAAACCATATCCAAACCACGAACCCATTCCTATTGAAAACAGCGACTGGCATACCTGATAGCCGCTGTCATCAATATGGCTCCACGGATCTTTCCATATTATAACTCTTTTTCTTACGTGTGAGAAAAGCTTGTAGGCAATAACACCTGCAACTCCACCGCCAACAATCCCTGCACCTGCATATAACACATTCTTGGTTGCAATATAAAGCATTGCAATATAGACTACAAAGAATATAAGTGCCGCTCCAAGATCTGTTGACAGCACAAGTATTATAACGTGAAGTGCGGCAAATGCTGTAACTACAGCAGTCTGTCTGAATGTTGTTGCTTTATTAAACATTGAAGCTACAAACATTACATATAATATCTTTACAAATTCCGCCGGCTGTACTGACACAGGTCCAATTGTAAGCACAAGATTAGCTCCATATATCTTATTGCCAAGAAGAACTGCCATCAGAAGCACAAGACCTGCGCCACAGTATATCCAGCCCATTTTTCTGAAGCTTTTCACCGTCTTTAACAGCCACGGAATGGCAAGTGTAAGCAATGTACCTGCAACTGCTATAGCGAACTGCTTTACGCATTTGGTATAGCTTAATCTTGCTATCATAACAAAGCCAACTGCCATCAACATACACATATTATTGACAAGCAGTCTTGACGCTTTAGGATAAAATACCATATAAAGCATAATAACTGCACCAAGATATACAAGCTGTGCAAAGTACAGATATATATACTTCATATCATCATACACAACATACATTATAAGGTAACCAGTAAAATGTACAATTACCATTATTATATTTTGTATGCGGTATATCTTTTTTCTTTTATCTTCATTTCTTATTACTGCACCCCTGTATGCCGCCAGTGCATAGAAAGCCATAAGAAATGCAAGTACATATTTTGATAATTCCAAACAAACTGTCTGCATAATTAATTGACTCCTCTATAGAAATGTCCCTTATATGGCGATACTCCCTCAAAGCTTAAGGCTTTCTTTATTGTAGAAGCATCTTCATCCATAAACTCAAACCTCAATGACCTTACGCCAAGGTTATTGCTTTTAAGTTCCTCTGTCAAATCAAATGTGCCTGCCCACGTCACTGTGTAACAATAACTGCATACACTCTCAACAAGGTAGCTTACATCACTGCCCTGCTTTAAAAGAGTTGTGCCACATTTCTTATCACATATTCCATAAGTCTTTCTCACACACGATTTAGACACCATAGCTGGTACTTTTCCATATGCAATAATCTCACTTCCGGCAGTCAGGGTATCCTGTAACTCAGAATTATTAAGCTCAAGCGGAAGTGTGTGGGATAACAGCCGTACCCCTGCCTTATCAGCGATATCTTTCAATTCATAGCCCGCATACTTATTAAATACATACAGCCCTGTATCAGTAACTATATCTTTAACCTTAGAATTCCCGCTTCCTATAAGTCCGATTTCTTCAATATTTCTTACAAGATAGCCATCTATTATTATTCCAGCATTATGTTCTATATCATCAAGCATTGCCGAAAGCTGTCTTACCCTGCTCTGTTCAAGAATATAAGGAAGTGCTATAAACAGCTTAATTCCTGTTTTGTTAATTTCTTCACACGCTTTAATAAATCTCTGCTGGTCGCTGTAATACATTCCAAAATCAAGATATATTCTTCCAACTGCAATATCCAGCTTATTATCAGAACTGCTGACTATACCAAGCACCGAGCTGACAACATCAAAAGAATGACAATATACTGTACATAACATCTTATCGCCATTATATGTCATACAGTATGAATTTAATATACTATCGTCCGGTTCGTGATATGTCCTGCAATATGAACTCAATATATTATTATCAAGCTGTGCTATAACTTCTCTTCTTAGCTTCTTTAATTCTCCAACTGATAAGAACACATCATTATCCATATGAAGTTCTATGCCAGATACCTTATAGCCAGTGTTACCTGTCATTGTAAGCTTACTCTTAACATCTTCGTAATCGGCTGGCTGTTTTAAAGCTTTAGTCACCTCACTGCCAGATACGCCTGCACTGAATTCACCAGTCACAGCAGTAAGGCTTAACGGTGAGCCTTTTACAGCCTCCATATACATATCAATATCTCTTTCAAGGCTTGTCTGCACATACTTTTCTTTTACAAGTCTTTCAAGAGAAGAATTCTTCATTCTGCTAATAATTCTATCCTTGTACAAATTATATTTTCTTGGAAGATTGACTACCAGAGTATTGCCAGCTTTAACATATGAGCCACTCTCAAAGCTGTGTTCCTTATCAATCTCGAATACGTCCTGTGGATTGATGTCCTTTAATGCTTTAAATGTAACCTTTCCCTTATCATTGCCAACAACCTTTAATGCTTCGCTTCCCCAATGGTTAGGACGTTCATACGACATCATAGCCTTACCCTTCTGGCTGTTATAAAATCCTGTCGTAAAAGAACCACGGTTATATATATCGCAGAGATTATCTATATCTTTCTTAGTTACTTTATAGCCTTTCCTTCCATATCTAATGTACTCGTCAACATAATGTCTGTATACAGAAGTAACATATGCGGCATATGTCACATTTTTCATTCTTCCTTCTATCTTTAACGAATACACGCCAGCTTCTATTATATCTGGAAGTATTGGCAGGGCACACATATCTTTAGGACTTAATGCAAAGGAATTATCTTTATCGTTAATCTGCCTGTCATTATCATATGCTTTATATGAAAGACGGCAGGGCTGTGCACATCTTCCCCTGTTGCCGCTTCTTCCACCCCTGAAACTACTCATAAGACATTGTCCCGAATAACAATAACACATAGCACCGTGAACAAAGCTTTCAATCTCCATATCCGGACAATCTTTATGAAGCTGTGCAATCTCAGTTAATGTCATCTCTCTTGAAGTGACAACACGCTCTGCGCCCATATCCCACAGAAGCTTAGAACCAAGACTGCCTGTCTGTGTCATCTGTGTGCTTGCGTGTATGTCCATATCCGGAAAATGCTTCTTTATAAGCCGCATAACTCCTAAATCCTGCACAATAACCGCATCAAGCCCGTGCTCATAAAATGGTCTTATATATGAAATCAATTGCCCTTCTATCTCTTTCTGCTTAAGAAGTGTATTAACCGTAAGATATATTCTGCGCCCAAATCTATGTGCATAGTCAAGTGCCTCAAACATCTCTTCATTATTAAGATTGCCTGCGTATGCCCTTGCACCGAACATATCTCCTCCAAGATACACTGCATCTGCCCCTGCATTAATAACAGCCTTACATATTTCAAGAGAACCTGCTGGCGCAAGAACTTCTATTCTGTTGTAGTTGTTACTATGTGTTAATTCCATAATATATCATTTATCCTCATTCTATAATACTTATTAATCAAATCGGGACTGTAGCACATTGTCCCCAGCCCCGCTAAATATAATTATTTTTTTGAATCATTAAGCTCTGTTTCAAGCTTTACAATGGTATTTTGAAGCTTCTCTATGTTGCCCTTCAATTCCTCAATCTGCTTATCAGCAGACTCAGCCTTTATCTGTGCTGCAATAAGTTCGTGCTTAAGGTCATAGATTTCTTTATCTTTGTTCTCAATCTCTAAAGATAAACCATCACCAAGCTTCTTTGCCTTAAAATAATCATCGGCAACATTAAGATACATAAGATTAGCTCTTATCTCTGCTGACTGCTTTCTAAAGTTCTCATCTTTACCGAACTCAGCAAGTTTGTTATTAATATATGATGCTATCTTCTGAAGATATTCTTCACTTTCATATCCTCCCAAAGTAAATACTTTTCCGCCTATGATTACCTCTGTTGTATTCTTTGATGACATCTGCATCCTCCTGACCTGCTTAACAATAATATATATTAAGTATACAATATCTACTCTCTTAGTTCAATACCAAGATTATCATATGCTTTCTTTGTTGCAACTCTTCCTCTAGGTGTCCTGTTAATATAATCATTCTGTATAAGATACGGCTCATATACATCTTCAAGCGTTCCCGAATCTTCACCAATAGAAGCCGCAAGTGTTTCTATTCCAACAGGACCGCCGTCAAATTTCTCTACAATTGTAGAAAGAATAAGCCTGTCATTCCTGTCAAGTCCGTCCCTGTCAACATCTAAAAGATCCAATGCATAATCAGCAACATCTTTAGTTATATTGCCGTCATATTTTACCTGTGCAAAATCTCTTACTCTCTTTAATAATCTGTTGGCAAGCCGAGGTGTTCCCCTTGATCTTCTGGCAAGCTCATACGCACCATCATCATCAATATCAACGCCAAGAACTTCTGCTGACCTTACTATAATCTTCTTTAACTCATCACAATTATAGAATTCCAGATGATTAACAACTCCAAATCTATCTCTTAAAGGAGCTGATAAAAGTCCTGCTCTTGTAGTTGCACCAACAAGCGTAAAATGTGGAAGGTCAAGTCTTATGGATCTTGCTGTAGCACCTTTTCCAATCATTATATCAATCTCATAATCTTCCATTGCCGGATATAACACTTCCTCAACCTGTCTGTTAAGTCTGTGTATCTCATCAACAAACAATATATCTCCCTCACTCAGATTATTGAGTATCGCCGCCATTTCGCCTGGTTTTTCTATAGCTGGACCAGAAGTTACCTTTATATTAACCCCCATCTCATTAGCTATAATTCCAGCAAGTGTTGTCTTACCAAGTCCGGGAGGTCCATAAAACAAGACATGGTCTAATGAATCTCCTCTCTCCTTTGCCGCCTTGATATATACTTTAAGGTTTCTTTTAACTTTTTCCTGTCCGACATAATCATCAAGCTTTAATGGTCTTAACGAATTCTCTATCTTTGCATCTTCCGTAAGGATTTCTGTGGATATTATTCTTCTTTCCACGTTGTATTTCACCTCCTCATAACCAAACACTCTTTTATTTTACTTATAAAGTTGCAAGACTTTTAAGTGCTTCCTTAAGTATTGCCTCTGAATTCTTCTTATCAATATCATCAACCTTTTTTACAGCCTTAATCGCATCTTTACTGCTGTAGCCAAGTGATACGAGTGCCTCAACGGCATCATTCATAACAATAATAGAATTATCCTGCTCTACTGCTGCTTTTGCCTTATTTCTGTTATTAATTGCCATTTCAAAGGCTTCCTCAACCTTTAACTTGTCCTTAAGTTCAATAATAAGCCTCTGTGCTGTCTTAGCACCAACACCCGGACAGCTCTTTATAAGATTAACATCATCTGACAGTACTGCAAATCTTAAATCGTCTGTGCTGATTGCTGATAATATTCCAAGCGCACCTTTTGGACCTATTCCATTGACATTTATTAATAATTTGAATACGTTAAGTTCATCTCTTGTAAGGAAACCATACAGGCTCATATCGTCTTCTCTTACGTGCAGATATGTATACACCTTTACAAGTTCACCGGATTTAGGGACATTTTCCGCCGTAAGGGACGAAGTCTTAATGTCATAGCCAATCCCATTATTCTCTATAACTATCCCTTCTGGCGTCATCTCAACAAATTCACCTATTATATATGAATACATTATTACTCTCCGCTTTTATATTTAAAATGCTATTTCTTGATTTTATTTCTCAATTTTATCTTATTTTGCAAAATGCTTTTTATATCATCTGTTTACAGCCAGATATTACTTCTGCATTCCAAGACAGTGGTTAATAAACTGCTGTGCTGTTCTTCCTGATATGCCTCCGTGACTTAATTCCCACTTATTAGCCTCAGCCATAAGTTCTTCATCTGACATATCAAGTCCATTTTTCTTGGCAAGTCCTATTACAATATTATAATATTCCTTATTAGATGGTTTAGAATAACTTATCTGACAGCCAAATCTATTAACAAGCGACATCTTTTCCTCAATCGTATCTGATCTGTGAAGTCCGTTAGAAGATTCCATATCATTTCTGTCATTCCATGTTTCTTTGATAAGGTGTCTTCTGTTAGATGTTGCATATATAAGAATATTGTCAGGCTTAGTTTCAACACCACCCTCAATAACTGCCTTTAAGAACTTGTACTCAATCTCAAATTCTTCAAATGATAAATCATCCATATATATAATGAACTTGTAATTTCTGTTCTTAATGGCTGCTATTACATTTGATAAATCCTTAAACTGGTGCTTATATATCTCTATCATTCTTAAGCCCTGGTCATAATATTCATTAACGATAGCCTTGATACTTGTAGATTTACCAGTTCCGCTGTCACCAAATAAAAGAGCGTTATTGGCTTTTCTGCCCTGAACAAAGTTCTCTGTATTCTCAACAAGCTTCTTTTTCTGTATCTCATATCCAATAAGATCATCTAATACAACCTTATCCATATTATTAATAGGATTAAATGTAAGCTTTCCATTCTCTGTTGTAGATATTCTGAACGCCTTGTTAAGTCCGAACATTCCTACGCCGTATGCCTTATAGAATTCTGTAACTATATCAAAGAATTCATCTGCATTAGCAGCTTTGGCAAGCTTTTCACTTAACGCCTGAACCTTTTCGCTTACATTTTTATTATACATAAGCTCTTTCTTAACAATTGCCTTATAATTAGAGATTATAGAAAAACAGTCAATGCCGAGTTCTTTCTCTATAGCTGAAAAATCATAATGGAAAAGATTGTAGAATACTTTAAAGTCATTCTTTGCAAATATATTAACGCTTCCGTCATTAGCTCCTACCTTTTCACAGGTAATGCTGAATGGATTTTCATTAGTAATAAGGAAATAGGTAAGATAATTCTGCCATAAATTCTTATCAAAGCCATAATCTGTTGCAACTTCTAAAATTCTTTTTACCTGAGTATATATATCTGTAACCAGCTCTTCTTTTGATGATAATTTGTTATCAAAACGATTGAATATATCTGCCATTGATGATAAAATAGAACTGTTATCGAGATTTCCATACATAATTAATTGAGATATTTCTTTATACATTTTAATATTCCTTTCGCCAATGTGTATATGTAACTTTTATATAATAACATATATAATATCACATTGAGAGTGAATTTTGTCACTTTTTTTAGAAATATTAGTTCGATTAACTATTGACAGCTAACGAACTAATGATATAATCTGTAAAGAACTTTGCAAAAGTTTGTAAAAGTTTTAACAGACTTTTATTTTTTAAATGATTAGTGAGGATTTCAAATGAAAATCGTATCAGATATCAACGCATTTGTGTATATCGTATTGACCCTCTTCTATTGTTATCAGGGAATATACATTATTATCGCATTGCTTGGTAAAAAGAAAAAAAAGAATTACAACACCGAGGCTAAGACACTTCACAAATACGCATTTATCATTGCCGCGCGTAATGAAAATGCTGTTATTGGCAATTTAATTGACAGTATAAAGAACCAGAATTACCCTTCTGAGCTTATTGATGTTATCGTAGTAGCTGATAACTGTACTGATAATACTGCCGAGATTTCAAGACAGCACGGTGCCATTGTTTATGAGCGTTTCAACAATATACTTGTTGGTAAGGGCTATGCTATGGACTATGTCTTTAATAAGATATGTGAAGAACGCGGTGATTACACTTGTTATGACGGTTATTTCGTATTTGATGCCGATAATGTTATCGATGTTAATTACGTCAGAGAGATGAATAAAGTATTCGACAGTGGATACAAGGTTGTCACAAGCTATCGTAACTCTAAGAATTATGACACTAACTGGATTACAGCAGGTTATTCTTTATGGTTTATAAGAGAAGCTAAATATCTTAACAATCCAAGAATGATGATTAAAACAAGCTGTGCTGTATCCGGAACAGGATATCTTGTAGACAGCTCTATTATCAAGAAGAACCACGGCTGGAAATGCAATCTCTTAACAGAGGATATTGAATTTACTGTAACTAATATTCTTGATGGCGAAAAGGTTGGCTATTGTGAAGATGCTATGTTCTATGATGAACAGCCAACAACATTTAAGCAGTCTTGGAATCAGCGTATGCGCTGGACTAAAGGCTTCTATCAGGTATTATTTAAGTATGGCAAGGATTTATTCAAGACAATGTTCAAGGAAAAGAGAATGTTCGTATCCTGCTATGATATGATAATGACACTTGCTCCTGCTACTCTGTTTACACTTGGAACAATACTTCTTAATGTAATAATATTATTATGTGGCGGTCTTAACCCTACATTATTCAAGCAGATTGCTGGACCAACTGTTATGGCTATTTTACTTGGTTTCTTTAATTTCTATATGATGCTTTTGGTAATTGGGCTTATAACTTTAATTACTGAGTGGAAGAAAATTCTTGCACCTGCAAGAAAGAAGATTATGTATCTCTTCTCTTTCCCTCTCTTTATAGCTACATATATTCCAATCTCAATCGTAGCATTATTTAAGAAGGTTGAATGGAAGCCAATTCCTCATACTGTCGTTAAGACTATTGACGATTTATCAACGACACAGTACAAGCAGTAATTCTATTAAGAATCCAAATCAGATAATGATATAAAAAAGAGCGGTAATTCTATTAATGAATTACCGCTCTTTTTACATATTTAACTACTATTCCTGACACAATTCCTATAATAATACCTGTTATTACACCTGCTATTATAAGCACTGGCAGATAATATATTATAGCACTGCTTCCCATTATGAATATCGCCGCAATTATCTGTCCGGCATTATGCATAATCGCTCCACTGACACTCACACCGATATACGAAAAGCTGTCTATCTTCTTTAAAATAATCATTGTTACCATACTAAGCACCGCCCCTGCAATACTAAACAAAAAGCTGTTAATATTACCAAAAAGCATTGCAGTCAATGATATTCTTAAAATATTAATTATAACCGCTTCCTTAATTCCCAAAGTATAAAGAATTGTGATAACCGCTATATTGGCAACTCCAAGCTTAATTCCGGGAACTGGTATCGGAACTGGTATAATACTCTCGATATAGCTGAATATCATAGCCAGTGCCGTAAGCACTCCGCACATAGCAATATTATATGTGCTGTTATTCTTTTTATGTTCTTTTGTCATATTCTTTAATGTATTTACTCCTTCAACTATTATATCATATTTTTCTTTTCATCATACACTTACGAACCCGCTATTGCATTTTTCTAACATTACTATCTTACTATTGAATCAACCCCGTTATCATCAGCCGCTCCTATAATCTCTACAACGACACGGTGCGGAAGACAGACTATTGTTTCACCTGTCTTGCTTATCCTTCCTGTCTTAACACATAACTTGTCAGGGCAATCCGCATCTGTCATTGTCACGCCACCATTTTCTATTGTGACAATATTACTTCCACCCTGATATCCTTCTATAGTCAATGTTTCATTCTGGCTGACAGGTATTGTCTTTGCCACCTGTCCGTCAACCTTTATCTGCACAAATGCGCCATCTTTCTTAACAAACTGGTTAATCACAACAAATGCAACAACCGCTATGACAACAAATGCGGCAATTAATATTATATCTTTCTTATATTTACGATTATTATTATTCAAATATCTGTCCACCTTACATATATTTATTATTTTATAATTGCCTCACTCCATATTCCAACAAGCCTGTCCAGTGAATATGCCGCATTAGCAGGGCTTGTTGACGGAAGAACGACAGCTTCTATACCTAACACCTTCTGCTGGTACTTTTTGTAATAATTACCTGAAGCCGCACCATTACAGTATACACGCTCAATCTGGGAATTGCTTATAATCTGTCCTAAATCCGTTGGCACAACATTTTTAATACTGCTGTCACTTGAGCCGATTATATCACAGCTATATATAGTATCCCATAATGCTATGTGATTATTATGAAGCATCTGCTTCTTCTCCTCTATTGTAACTGGAACTTCAATATTCTTATCATTCATTCCGCTGTTATTAATGACCGCCGTTATAACCTTCCAGAACCTGTTCTGTGGATGTCCATAGAAGAACATCTGCTCTCTTGATTTAACAGATGGCAGACTTCCAAGAATAAGTATCTTGGAATTGCTGTCATAAAGCGGAGGAAATGGATGAATAATATGCTCATACTGTGAATTCATTAACTGTTTTCTCCTCAATTATTTATATTAGTTATTATCCTCTGCCAGCAGTTTCTTAAATTTAACCATAAACACACTTGTCGTAACCGCCGCCGCTATAATATCACTTACTGGCTCTGCGAGAAATACCGCAAACACCTTATTGCTTATAAATAGCGGAAGTATGAATATAAGTGGTATAAGCAGTATCAGCTTTCTAAGGCAAGCCATAATAAGGCTGACCTTTGCCTGCCCAAGTGCCATAAAGCTCTGCTGACAGCATATCTGAAAGCCCAGTGAAAACATTCCTGCCATATATACCCTTAACGTCCACACTGTATACTGCTTAAGGTCTGAATTGCTTGTAAACATTCCGGCAAATATCTGAGGCACAAGCATCATAACTGCCCAGCTTGCAATTGTAAATATAATACATACCTTAAACTGTGTAAAAAATGCCTTCTTAACCCTGTCATAGTTCTTAGCACCGTAATTGTAACTCATAATAGGCTGTCCACCCTGGCATATTCCTTGCAATGGCATAAGGACAAGCTGGTTAGTGCTCGTTATAATCGTCATAGCGCCAACCGCCAGATCACCACCATAACGTGACAGACTTGATGTAAAGCTTACAGATAATATACTCTCTGTCGAAAGCATTACAAAACTTGATATTCCAAGTGCGAGGCAGGGCATTATTATATTGCTTTTAAGCTTCAGATTACATTTTCCAAGTCTTAAAATGGTCTTATCTCCTGTAAGAAAATGCAGTATCCATACTGCACCAACTGCCTGACTAAGCACTGTTGCAAGTGCCGCTCCCTGAACGCCCATATTGAATACAAATATAAATATCGGGTCTAATATAATATTAATAACTGCCCCGATAACTGTTGTCAGCATACTAATCTTTGCAAAGCCCTGCGTTGTAATAAACAAATTCATTCCTAACACAATAAGCACAAATATGCTTCCAAGCACATATATCCTTGCATATGAAAGAGCGTATGGCATTGTAACACTGCTTGCACCGAACCATTTAAGAAGCACTGGCAATGTTCCATAAAATCCTGCTGTAAGCACAACTGCACATATCACTAAAAATGTAAAGCAGTTCCCGACAATTTTCTCTGCCGTAGCATTATCTTTCTTACCCATATAAATAGCCGCCCTTGGTGCTCCGCCTGAACCTGCAAGCATTGCAAACGCATTAAGGAGCATAAGAACCGGCGTAAATAAACCAACACCTGTAAGTGCATCTGCACCTATCTGTGGTATATGTCCTATATATATCCTGTCAACTATATTATAAAGCAAATTCACTACCTGAGCCACAACCGCTGGAATAGCAAGCTTAGCCATAAGCTTAGGTATACTGCCCTCACCTAAATTATTAATCATATTTGTACTCTCCTAAAGCCTTTTTCTTACATATAACAATCTTCAATCTTTATCTCTGTACTGCCTTTGAATACTCTCCAGCTTCTGGTATATATTTTTACATCATCAATTACGATAACACCTTATTCTGCTACATCAGCGGTCAAGGAACTTTCTTCTTTATTATCGTATGCTTTACTTGTAAGTCTTTTAAAACGCTTGATATGTGACTGCACTCTTGCGACAGGCTCTGCGGGGTCAAATGTCTTCGTTATATAATCATCTGCGCCAAGCCCCATTCCTCTGACTTTATCTATAGTTTCTGTCTTAGCTGTAACCATAAATATAGGCATATCAACCTTTTCCCTTATCTGCCTGCATAATCCATTTGGTAAATATCTGACAGCATAATAACAACCCTGCGATTACAATAACACCAGCTATCACGAATACAACAACAAACATTTCAATAACGCCGCTGTCTATTTCCCAGTGCAGATGTTCTTCTGGAATACACACGGCATAGGTCATATACCTTTCGCCTCCTGACTGTATAATACACCTTGCTATTGTAATACGCTCCATACCATATACCTTGACGTTGTCAGCATTAAAGCCGTCATTTTCAAGTTCTTCAATACACTCCATAGTACTGTGTGTAACATTTGAATATATTTTCTTATGATTAATGTCCGAAATATACAATCCATATCCATACCCTGACAGCTTATTGCTAAGTTCATCCCAAGTATCGGGACTGCTCTGTTCCTGCATTAAAAGTGTCTGGACATCATAAATGTTATCTTCAATCTGCGCATTCTGCTCTATTATATCTAAAATCTCCTGCTTTAGCCAATCAGCTTACTACGCTCACTCTTAAGCCATTCCACAAGTTTGTCCATACCCTCACCTGTCTTGGCACTTATTGGCATAATGATTGCATTAGGATTAAGCCCGCGAACGTAGCTTGTGAACTTTTCCATATCAAAATCAAATGCCTTGATAGTATCTATCTTATTAACAAGCACAACGTCACACACAGAAAACATAAGTGGATACTTAAGCGGCTTGTCATCGCCTTCTGGAACTGAAAGTATCATAATATTGCGGTGTGCTCCTGTATCAAATTCAGCAGGACACACAAGATTACCGATATTCTCAAGAAATAATATATCAAGGTCATCAACCCCATACTCACTGATTGCATCAGCAGTCATCTTAGCATCAATATGGCAAAGACCACCATTATGAATCTGCATAGTCTTTACACCTGTTGCATCTGCAACCCTTCTTGCATCTATATCTGACTCGATATCCACGTCCATCTCTCCAATTCTTACGTCATCCTTAATCATATTGATAAGTCTTGACAGCATAGTAGTCTTGCCACTTCCCGGTGATGACATAATATTAACAAAAAATACCTTTTTATCATTTAACATACGGCGTGTTTCTTCTGCCTGATTGTCATTCTGTGAATATACACTTTCATTTAACTTAATAACCTTTACTTCTGCCATTTTATACCTCTTATTTCTTCCGACTTTCTTATGTAATTTTATATTTATAGTCTAATAGGTTCATATTGTCTTTGTCAATAATAGTTTGTATATATGCTTTACAATGTTCTTTTATTATTTTGTTATTTATACTTAAACAGGAGATATACAGCAAAACCGCATATCTCCTGTTCTTATTGTTACTATAATATTTAGAAAGTTTCCATATTAGCCAATTAATATGTCTGTTTAATTATTATATAC
>JBNMLJ010000036.1:0-29928 GCA_050874785.1 Lachnospira sp. | reverse complement strand
GTCTGTATACCAATATCGATAGATTTTGAAAAAGCACCCTAAGGGAGCTCTATTAAAGTTACCCTTTTTTACCACCGATATGAAAAAGAAATTTTTTGCTAATTTATGGTTGACTTTTCATAGCTGGTCTCCTTCTAATGCCTTCGCATATATAAAAGTTGATGTGTAACTGTGCATATCTAACCTGAAATTACACATATAATATTCACATCAAGTTAAATTGTATAACAATAGTTATCTTTATTCAAGAAATATTATTTTAGAACTATTATTATTTTCATTTTAAAACAATTATTATTTTAAAACTATTGAGTCCTCTGTAATAACAACCTTTTCCTGCTTTAAAAGCCTTCCAACTGCTCTCTTAAATGCATTCTTGCTCATATTAAAATGCTTCTTGATAACCTCTGGGTCTGCCTTATCTGTAAATCCAAGACTTCCGCCAAGCTCAACTATCTTATTATAGATAAGTGTTGAATCTTCGTCCATCTGTATATACGCTTTCTGATGTATGCTTATTGTTATCTTATTATCTTCCCTTACCTTTATAACTCTTCCATGAACTACATCTCCGATTTTGATATCATCTGACATTTCATTTCTTGTTATAAATCCGTAGTATTTATCATCAATAGCCACATATATTCCGTGGTCTGGCTTAATTCCGATAACAGTTCCTGATACAGCACTATCCTTTACATATTTGTCTGTAGTCTGAAGATATCTGCTTACCTTCATTGTTGCTGCAAGCCTGTTACTTCTGTCTATATATAAAGCTACAAGGTATTCATCACCTGTATTAACGTGTGTTGTCTGTTCCCTGTAAGGAAGCAGTAAATTCTTCTCAAGTCCCCAGTCAAGAAATGCACCTATACTGCTGACCTCTGATACTTTAAGTCTTGCAAGTCCGCCTAACTCAATCTTAGGTGTGTTAGTTGTAGCTATAAGCCTGTCGCTTGAATCCCTGTATACAAATACTGTAAGTGCATCTCCTATCTCTATATCTTCAGGCACCTGCTTCTTTGGAAGAAGTACCTTATCATCTTCTGTTCCAAGATATACACCGAAATCGGTCTTCTTTATTACATTAAGACATTGTGTTTTACCTAACTGTATCATAACTGCCTCCTTTGCAAAACTTCCTATTACACAAAAAACCCTCGCATTAAATGCGAGGGTAAAAGCTGGGCTTGAGGGATTCGAACCCCCGAAATGCTGGAATCAGAATCCAGTGCCTTACCACTTGGCGAAAGCCCATTGTCGTGACAACAGAATGAATTATATACTAACATTTTACAAAATGCAAGTGTTTTTTCAAAATTTTTTGAAAAAATTTGAAGCTTTTTATCTGCGGCAGAATTAAACCCTTTAATAAAACCTGTAATACCGCCTTTAACGCCTTACAATTCGTACCGTTCCATCTGCGTCAGTTCCAAGATTTGGAGAATCGACAAAGAACTTATATTGTTCAAGGACTTCGTCTTTCTTCATATCTGTAAGTGCTTTACTAACATTAATATCTTCATAATCCTTAGTTGCACCCTCAAGATTGAATTCATTCCCTTTCTTGAAATCAAATGTAAAATTCTTAGGATCAGAATGTCTTGGTGCTTTATCAGCTTCCTTAACCTGTTCGTCATCAGCCTGTACATCATCTACAGACTTACCGCTGGCAGCTTTTGCATTATCAAGCTGTGAATTAACACCCGATGACGAAACATTAGTGTCTGTATCCTGATTATCTTTTATAACAGTTCTGTCATTATTATAATTAACGCTTTTAATACTATAGCTTCCTGCTCCTATAACGGTCATAACCTGACTCCTTTCCTAATCATTTCTTACATACGAATGATATATCGGACAACCTTTACACTTTGTTAACCCATAATTATAGGAAATCCTTCTTTATATTCTTTAATAATAAATGGATTTTCCTTTGCATAATTATATATAATCTCACCTAAGCCGCTATTAACAAGCTCTTTTAGCTCCTCTGATGGTTCACTTCCTATTGAAGGACAAGTTGGTGTAAGTGCGATTACAAGCCTGTCCCCTTTTCTCATAATTCTAAGAGGCCATATCTTACAATCAAATGGCTTGTCCTCCTGTGAAAGAATACAGCCCTTATGTGCATCAAGATAATCACAGGCTGCTTCTTCCTCACTATCCTGTGTACAATATTTGTGCAAAAGCTTCATCTGCCCATATTCTCCCTGCATCTGAAAATCTGATTTCACACCATATTCATTATCCTTTGATAACTTTTCACACTCTTTTTTTGGAAACAAAGGTGTTTCCCAAAGACTGCACCTTCTAAACGAACAGCAAAAACGGCATTTTGCACAAGTTTCTTTTGATAATACCTTTGACAGCATATTGTATATTACTCCTTATTCTTACGCATAAATCATTCTACACGCATTTTATTTCACTCTCACACCATATTTTTTAAGCATAAACTTAGGATGATACGACTCCTTCGCCTTTCTTAAACCTGGTATGTTAATATCTTCTTCCCTGTTAATATATTTAACATCTTTAAGCGTTGAAGCATACATCTGGTTAATCGCGGCAAATCCTCCATTAACAGCATATTCCCCGACTGCTTTCTCAAAATGTATATCGACCGCCTCATCATTAATATATGATGCTATCGTCATAGCCGCAGGAACATTATTTGCATAAATAATTCCACCAGAAAGCGACAATTCCTCAAAATTATCAACTGCTTCCCTTATCGCCTCATATTCCTTCATTGCAGAAGTGTCGCCCTGCTGTAAGCGGTCATAATGCCACTCATCTTCTATAAGCATAACATCATCAAGATTACCATTTCCTATTTCACAGAACATATAATTCTCATATGTCCTTTTAAATTTGGAAACGTGGTTCTTCTTCTTATGATATGTTCTTCCACTAAGCAGTGAAAGCTCTGGCTGTCCATATATATAATCGTAATCGCCGACATCTGATGAACATTCTGTCCTGCCTGCAAATGTATTCTCTAATATTTCTTTCTGTTCCTCTGTCACAAAACAGAACTCCAATGGTCTGTTCATTTCCTTAGCGTCCTGCTCTATTGCATAAAGCGCGGATAACACATCTTTTCTTCCTAACGGAAAGGTATAACCTTTTCTATTGCCAAGCCCCTCATAATATCTTATGAGTAAATCCTTATAATATGTCACCTTTATATTATATTTGCTTCTTAACAGGTATATATTGGCAAATGCGGCATCACTACCTATATATTGTGCCTCTTTTACGCACTTTTCTATCCATTCTTTATCACTAAGCTTTGGAGTATTCCAATCTAACATACACATCTCCATTTCTAAAGCACATAAGGCTTATGATAATTATCTGACATTCTAACACACCCATTTATAATAAACAACTGTTCCCTATATAAATTATATGTTAAAACCCAGTAAAATCCCCATAAAATTAACTTTTCAGGAATGTACTAACGTCAACGAAGGTGTATCTAATGACCTCACGCAGGAAATAGCGAAATTCAGTGTCATATAAAAAGACGCCTTTTAATAATAACGGAAAGCTTACTTTGTCAAGCTTTCCGTTATCTGTTATTTAATACAATTTTTATTGAAATAATCTACCTAAAATATTATATTGTATTGAAAGACTATATCGAAAGGAGATGTCTTTTCCTTAAAGACACAGATTATGAACAAAAAAAATATTATTTTAATTCTTGTAGGAATATTAATTATTTCTATGCGTTTCAACGTAACATTTGGTCATATTAATATTGATGTAACTAATGACTGCGTTGGCTTTCTCTTAATTATAATTGGCGTACTTCCAATGATGAACCGTAACTCCAGATTCAAGAAATCCGGTATTGTTGCTATTGTCGGCTTTATTGCTTCTGTCATCTCACAGGTCATCAACTTTATTGACTGGCAGGAAGCTGCTGGCTCAATGCTTACTATTTCACTTGGAATAACTGTAATATTTGCAATCTATTTTACTTATTATTTTACAGAAGCACTTATTATGGAGTCTAATATTCAGGAGAAATCTGCTGTAACACGTAACTATCAAATGACATGGCTTATCTTATCGGCTGCTGTATTTGCACATTTTATGATATTCGGTTCAACAATTTCTTTATATTCAATACTTGTTGAAGCTCTCGTTGGAATATGTGCTTTATACTACTGCTTCACAGTTTACAGCTCAAGCAAACAGCTTTATGAAGATTAATAATGCATTTTTTAACAAATTCACTATGCACTAGAAGCGTGCGCAGAAATGAGGCTTAATTATGAAAAAACTTGAAATAATTATACGTCCAGAAAGACTTGACGATTTAAAGGTAATTCTTAACAATAACAATGCCCACGGGCTTATGATTACTAATATAATGGGTTACGGAAGCCAGAAAGGACATAAGCAGGTATACAACGGCGTTGACTTCGGCGGCAACCTGCTGCCTAAAGTAAAGGTTGAATCTATTGTATCTGATGAAACCTACGAACAAATCATTGACCAGATTATCGAAGAAATCAACACTGGTGTATATGGCGATGGCAAAATCTTCGTCTATGAAGTAGCCGATGCCATTCGTATTCGTACTGGCGAACGTGGGGAAGAGGCTCTTTAAGACTTTCCTGGCTATACAGTAATCATCACGAATAATATAAACAAGGGACAGGAAATCTTCGTAATATCTATCTAAAGATTTCCTGACTATAATAAATAAGAGCTGGAAGCATACCTCCAGCTCTTATTTATTATAGAAGTTTGAATTTACAGACTTTTTTATAATCTCGAAAGTTCACTATTTATTTTCCTTCTTTATCATTCCCTACTATGCCTTCCGTTACCTTATCCATAAAATCGTCAAGCATTGTGTCTATCTTATCTTTAATATAGTCATAATTGATTGTATCTGATAATTTTAGACTTTCTAACTTTTTAACTTCTCTTTCTACCATTTCCTGACAACCCTTATTAGTATGCTGCCACGATGACTGCATTCTATCATTTTCATAACTAAGATATCCTGTTGTATATGGCAAATCTGAACCACCGTGAGTTCGTTGTTCATCATATTGCTCAATCACACATTTTAAAGTCACCTTAGCTTCTACATAATACGATGGGTCTTCTTGTATTTTCTTAATTACACTCACATCTATAAATACATTCTTTTTACTCGGATTTCCAAAATCTTTTCCTATTCGTGTATCAACATTATTAAAAAATAGATTTTCTTCATCACTTCTATCTTCCAATATGTAATTAGCTTCTGGAAATTCTGAACACAACATTTCATATATTGTCATTATGTCATTGTTTCCTGCTGTTGAATTTATCTCTACACTATCTGTTTTCTGCTGGTAGATTTTATCAAATTCCAGCTCACTATTAGCTTTACTGCTATTAACTCCACTGTAACTAGTCAATGCACTAAAACTGCCTATTCCGCCTACTGACATTGAACTTCCTCCTACATTTTTCTTAGTTTTTTAACTGACTTTGTTATTTTAGGTTGATATAAAATCATAGGACACGCTACATTAGCATAATGCTTAGCAATCTTAAACATCATCTTTTCCATTGTTTTATCAACACTATTTTTAATCATATCTTTACCCACCTCCTATCTTGTTCTCAAGCTGGATTATAACACTTTATATGCCTTTATTTAGGGCAACGATATTTTTGGTAGATAATTCGACATAATTTGCACATATTAGTTACATAAATGTATTAAAATCCTGCTTTTAAACTCATTATTAATGCAGTCTATTTTATAAGTTCCATTATATTTCTTTACAATTTTATCAATATTACTTATGCCATATCCGTGATTACTTCCCTTGGTGCTGATAATTTTATTATTTTTATAGATTACTGAATTTTCTAGGCATGTATTACTAACATATATGTATAATATTCCCGTCTTATATTCAATTCGTATATTTATGCCTGGTGCTTGCGTTAAAATCGTGCTTTGGACTGAATTATCCAGAAGATTTCCCAATATAATATTCAAATCATATGAACTTATATCAAGCTTATCCGGCACAGCAATCTTTGTTTCATATTGGATTTTATTTTCTTTAAATTTACATATATAATAATTAATTATTCCGTCCACTATCTGATTTCCAGAATTGATATATGATGTATTATCGTACACATCATTTTCCAAAGAATTAAGATATTTTTTCACCTCTGCATAATTATTATACGTCACAAGATATGTAAGCTCCCTTATGTGATGCTTCATATCGTGTTTAATAGCTCTTATATTTCGCTCATTCTGTATATTGTTCTGCATTCTCAGCTCATACACATCCATTTGCTTCTTTAATGCTTCCATTTCCTGCTGTAATGAATACTGTTCTATCATAGAAAGATAGAAGAAATATAAAATGACATTTATCAATAAAATTATAAAACTAATCTCTATTACCGTTATATATGCTATCCCCTTATCAATTGATAAAATATATTCAGAAGCAATACTCATAGCTGAAATTATAAGCAGAAAATACCATTTTCCTGCGAATTCATCCTGTATTCCTCCTTTATATATTTTCTTTATAATCAATATGACTACATAAAATATCAACAAAGACATAATCATACCTATAACTTCATTATTTCTGTTTTCTACCGTAACTCCCAATATAAAAGAACATATTATGTCTATTGCACAGCATATTCCAAAGTTCATACACGATAATAAAAATTTCTTTTTTAGCGAACCACTATATACATTGGCAATAGCAAATATTGTCGCAAATGTTATTATCATATTTAAGATTACGTTATTAAACGTAATATAAACCAGCACTGTTGCAGCAAACATAAATCCACTAACCAGACATTTGCGCAGACTATTATTCTTATCAAAAAACACTTGAAAATACTGTACAATAAGTATTGTCCTTACTAATTCCACAAAAACCGATATTATATAATTGTATGTCATAATTTATCCCTCTAACTCACTAAAATATATTCACGCTTTATTCTATTAATCAGCTATTATATTCTAATATTTTCTCATTAAAATAATTGCGGTATGCCCTGCTTATCCCCAGCTCTTTTCCATCATCCATAACCACATAACTGACGTGACATTCCCTCATATGCTTTAAATTTATAATATAAGATTTGCCAATTTCCACAAAATTTAATGGCAGCTTTTTTATTTCATTTTTTAATTGTCCCACATATTGTATTGACTGATTATCCACAAGATTGATAATTATATGCCGTCCCCTGCTCTCAAAATACTTAATATCCCTCATCATAACCATATTGGTCTTTCCATACACACAATACTTAAAATGCTTGTTATCCTGCTCATAATATCCACACATTTCATCTATTAAGTTCTCAATTTCATTCTTATCAAATGGCTTTACCACAAAATCATATGGATGTATCTGGAATAATTCCATAGCATATTCTGTCATTGACGATATGTATACAATATTCATAGACATATTTTTCATATAATTTCTTATATATTTACCAAGTTCAATGCCATTGCTGTCCGGAAGCTCTATATCCAGAAACAAAATGTCAATCTCTGCCCCATTAGATATATCCTTTTTTAACGCTTCACCTGAGTTCCACACATATATTTCCGCTTTATCATCTTTACATTCAAAAATTTCATTAATGTAATTCTCCAATTCTGAACACGTCAACTGTTCATCGTCACATATCCCTATCCTGTATATCATATTTCTCCCCTCTCTCCTGTATCCTATTACTTATATTCCCTAATATAAGCAATCCAGCTACTATATCAATACATAAAACTACAATTAATCCGTAGTCCGTTTTTGATAATACAATAAAAATAGCATATAAAAATAACTCTATTATTAAAATAACTCTTATTTTCTTCTTTAAATAGTTCTTTTCTTCATAATTCATTTTATTATTTATATTATCGACAGGTGCCAGCCTTAATATAATTAATAATCCCATAATTATAAAATAATGGAAGGCTCATATATCAAGCCTTCCATTATCATTCCATAAATATTACATTTTTATTTTCTTTCCATATCAAATACATATCTGATAAAATCAGCCGCATTTTCTGGATTTCTTGCTGACTGAACAATTCCGTAGCAAGGTCTTTCCATTGTCAGGTCTGTATCCTGTATTCTTGGCGCATTGGATAAGTCTACCGCTACTGCACGGGTTTCACCATCTCTTTGTGTATGGTATATTATATAATCAGATAATTGTTCCATTTCTTCTTCTGTAAAAAGTTCTGTTAAATCATAGAAGAAACAGCTTGTATCAAAGCAGAAATGGTCTATCTCATCATATTCTGACATATACCCATCAAGGTTATTAGTCTGTGACAAAACATATATCTTCTCATTGCTTATCTGTGGGTCCTGGTCGAAAAGCTTTTCTTCAAGCGTATAGCTGTAATCTATATGTATACGCTGTTTCTTACCGTCTATTCCAAGATAATTAGTAAAACCTGTTGTCAATAAATCATCATCTGTATCGTATCCTGTAATCTTGCCGTCACATACCGCAATATCACATAATGAGTCATAATCATTTCTTCTGTAAGCATTTATGAATGATAATACCACAAGAACAACAGCTATAACTGCCGCAATTGGAATTCTGTAATATTCCCATATATATTGCAGCTTGCCTGTAAACGTAAGTGTCGAGAACTTCTTACGCTGTTCTTTTATTTCATCTTTAATAGAATTACCTTCTGCCATATAGCCTCCTAATACATTACATTTCATTAAACAGCCAAAAACACTGTGGCTTTGCTTTTTATTAATTACTCTTTAATTAATCAACATTTGTTAGTTTATCATACCTTAACACTTAAAAAAACAGCTTTTATAAACATTTAAGAAATATACATTAAAAATTCTTTGCTTTTTGTTACATATATAAGTATAATCTGATTTAGTCACTTTCATTATGAATGTAGAATGGAGATATATTATGCGTGGTTTTGGATTAGATGGTAAATTATTTAAGGGACTCACGAAAGCTGGTGATTTTCTTATACTTGGATTAATAACAGTTATATTCTGTATTCCTGTTATCACAATAGGCGCTTCACTTACAGCCGCATTTTATGCTGGAATGAAGCTTGTTAAAGATGAAGAAAATTATGTATTTAAAGATTTCTGGAAGTCTTTCAAGACTAATTTTGTTCAGGGATTATTGGTTGAACTTATTATGGGAGTTATCGGACTTCTTTTATTCTTTGATATAAGAGCCTGTGCCTACTGGGCATTCTCATCTGGTTCAATGGCTGGTACTATTTTTATGTATGCTATCGCAGGCTGTGCTCTTGTATGGGCTGGTGTTCTTTTATATTCATTTGCAGTGCTTTCAAGATATGATGATAAAGCAATTACAATTGTTAAGAATTCGCTTATATTATGCGTTCATCACCTGCCACAGACATTTATTATGATGATTGCAACATACGGACTTATCCTCTTTTCTTTAAAGTATTTTACTGCATTTATAGTAACTATACCGCTTATTATTTATGTTGACTCATTCATATTCACAAGAATATTTAAGTCATTAGAGAACACTAATGAGGAGAGAGCCAGAGAAGCTAAAAAAACAGAACAGGCAGAACAAAATGCAGCTATTGAAGACACTGCGGACAATAATACTGTTACTTCCAATGATAATCAATCAGATAACAGTACCAACTAATTAAGCTCACATATATAAATATTCATACCGTCAATATCCTGTGCATACACTTTAAAGCCAAGCTTGTGTATAAGAGATATTGACGGTTTATTATTTTTATCTATACAGGAATATAATTTATCTATGCCTAATTCTTCCTTGGCATATTCCATAATTGCACTGCATACTTCATATGCTATTCCCATATTCTGATAAGGCTTTCCTGTAAGATAGCCTATTTCCTGAACATTTTCCCCATCAATGCTTCTATTTTCAATTCCCATACGTCCAACAAGCCTGCCTGTATCTTTGGAATATACAAGCCACATTCCGTACTCAAAAAATCTATACATATTATTAATGTAATTTCTTACAAATTCTTTTTCCTTCTCTAATTCATACAAAGGCTCTATAAACTCACAATCTGCAAGTGTGTCATACAATGCGTACAGCTCTCCAAGATCATCAAGACTTTCTTCCCTCACAATAAACCTCTCTGTTTCAAGAATAAATGCCGGAAGTCCTTTTTTTCTTGCATACACCTTCTGACAGTAATAATAATCTATCTCCTCCGGTTCATATATCACATAAGGCGCATCGCCCACATAATCACGCCCAACCCCAATATCTTCCCTTATAATAGCTTCCATACCAGCCACATCTTTATCCCCCATACAACGTGTACTTATAACTATATCCTTATCCCTGTCATACCCCTCAGAATTATCAAAAATAACCTCAGCCTTTCCTTCCATATTCTCTATAATAGTCCGTTTTTCCTCATCACCTATAATCCTTTCACAATCCAATATATACACTCTTTCCATAACTCACGTATAATCCAATTATCCTCTTTTGATGATAATTGATTATTCTCCTTTCTCCCAATATCTCCTCAACACATAATATTAATAATCTATATCCCCATCCACAAATAATCCTCCCAATTGACTTTTACAATAATCCCCATTACAATACATAATATTATCACAGATAATTACAAAACGACCACTATCGCTAACCAGTTGTGAAATAAAAATACATTACAAGCTGGGTACTTTTGAAACCGTCGGCACTTAGCGGCTGTCCTTTAGCTGCTTAGTACCGCTACGGTTTCAAGTAGCGCAAGCGTGCCCAGCGGTAATATATTTTTATCTCACAACGTCCGTTAGTCGTATTAGCTTTCGTCTTGCAATTATCCCACACATTACACATTATTTTGGAGGTTAATTATGTCTAATCATAACCCTATTGTAACATTTACAATGGAAAATGGCGACGTTATGAAAGCAGAACTTTATCCAGACGTTGCACCTAATACAGTAAACAATTTTATAAGTCTTGTTAAGAAAGGTTTCTATGACGGACTTATTTTCCACAGAGTTATCGCTGGATTTATGATTCAGGGCGGCGACCCAGAAGGCTCAGGTATGGGCGGTCCTGGATACTCAATCAAGGGTGAATTCAACTACAATGGTGTTGAAAATAACCTTAAGCATTCAAGAGGTGTCCTTTCTATGGCACGCGCACAGCACCCAGATTCAGCAGGTTCTCAGTTCTTTATTATGCACGCTGATGCACCTCATCTTGACGGACAGTATGCCGCTTTTGGTAAGCTTGTTGAAGGTGAAGATGTATTAGACAGCATTGCTTCAATTGATACTGACTGGAGCGACAGACCTAGAACTCCTCAGGTTATGAAGACTGTTACTGTTGATACTTTCGGTGTAGATTACGCTGAACCAGAAACACTCTAATAATATAATAAAAGCCCGGTATGCTTAATCGCAATCGTAAATACGGTTGCTTTAATCATACCGGGCTTATTTTAAAATCTGACATATATAAAAAATTTAGGGTTATAGGACAAAATTTACATAACCTTATTTTATCCTATAGGTCTTATACAATTTTTAAGTATATATATCTTCTTAGAAGTGTCCGCCTGAACTTCCAGAGTTGCCGCCGCCAGAGCTTCCACCACTTGAACTGCTCTTTTCAATATGTCTTGTAGTTACTGTTGTATTGATAAATACATCTCTTCTGTCATTCATCTTAAATCCGTGATTCTTCGTATATTCTGTACTGCTCACTGTCATCTTTGACTTGGCACTGCTCATCATTGCCAATACTGCAACAACTGCTGCCACAAGTGAAATCAAAAGCTTAACTGGCATATAATATGTAAGTCTTGATAACATATTTACATTAAGCTTTCTCTCAATTCCATTTATGTATTTCTTACACCCTGCATAATAATCTCCATCAGCAAGCTTATCCTCAGCGCTCTCCCTGATTGAATCCAGATTTGACTGTGAAATGCTGCTTCTTGCTCTTCCTGATGTTACAATTCTGTCTGCTCTTGAAGTCATATCTATTCCATATACGACAGCCTCACAGTCAGTTCCTGTTCCATCATAGCCATACTGTTCTTCAAGTATTGAACGAAGATAATTATCCATAGGACTGTAATCCAAATTCTTGTTCATAGTTATGATAACAATATCAAGCTGGCAGTTCTTAGATGCCTTCCTGCACATATCTGTAAGCTTCTGTTCTTCCTCACTTGTCAGAATTCCCGCATCATCTATTACATAAGTCTTATTATCCGTACCCGCGTACACACTCTGTGTTCCTGTTAATGCAAACGTCATAACCATAACAGCTAATACTGCCATTACAGCCACTTTTAATCGGTTAAAATGTCTTTTTAAATCTACGCACATCATGTAAACAACAGCCCTCCTATCATTGTAATAATAAGTGTAAGCACAAAAATTCCAATGCCATATGTAACGGCTTTTCCTGCACTTATAGGTCTGTCTGCTACTATTTTTCCTGTCTGTCCATTAAGATAGAAATGGAATTCCTTATTATTGTATCTGAAATTGAGCATCCACACTGGCAAAAGCGCATATTCACTGCCCCTGCCATTCATACTTATGCTGTTATTCCTTACTGTGACACTTGAATATCCAGTAATTGAATCCCTTGCAATCTGTGTAATATATGAGTCTGCTCTCTTCTTGGCACGGCTCTGCATTTCATCAGCTGTATAATTATATTTTTCTGAAAGATAACCTGATAAGTATGGCATTGCAAAATCTGTAATCTCGCTGTAATTATAAGGCTCTAACATATCCATCTGCTCATCTGGCATTTTTTCTGAAGCATCAGCCGGAATTTTCTCAAATTCTGCTGATACATCTCTATATACATCAAAATGGTCTGTATATGTATATTCTGTATCGCCACGTCTTGTCGTTCTTACCTTATTAGCATTGGCACTCATCATAGTTCTTGCTGAATAATCATACAGCCAGAATGGAACATACACACCACTAATCTTCTCAATTGTGCTTTTTCTTGATAATTCCTTTGGGGTAAGTATTCCTTTTTTCAGCCATTTCTTATATGTATCTACCGCCTGGTCTTTGTTAATCTTAAATGGAATTATTGACTTAGGCCTGAAACTTCCTTTAAGCCTGTCTTCAACCAATGTTGGATTACCACAATATGAACAAAATGTAGCTGATGTATATTCATCTGCAACAAGTTCTGCTCCACAGCTCTGGCAATGATATATCTTCATATTATTGTTGTCTGTATCATTACCCTGTTCACTGTCATTATATCCGTCATCGCTATTATCTGATGTGCTTCCACTTACTTCTTCCATTAAAGAAGCATATTCATCTTCATATGTCTTAACATCTATACTTGTACCACAGCTTTTACATTCAAGCTTCTGCAATTCACTTGAGAATTCCATTGCCGCTCCACAGTTAGGACACTTGTATATAATTGGCATATCTTACCTCCATTAATTTATGTAATATTATATATGTTCATAATTTGTTCATATTACATTCAATAAGTTTTAACATTATGAACATTCTTTCTTCACTTTTAATCAATATACTTTCAAGTATAGAAAATATATTAGGCAAGCTGATATATATTAATAAAGCTTATTGACTTTTATAGTTCTTCATAAATATGAGTTGTTAATCATAATGTACAACTCTCCTCCCTCTTTCGATGCCACCCTTAACGGGGTGGCATTTTACGTGTTGTGATAATTGATATCATCATTAACTAATACGAAAGAGTTCATTCTCATAAATATCCAGAAATTAATATCAAGGAATAAGAACCTTATCATTTATACTTAATCTTCTAATTAATCTTTTGCATTAACCTCTTATTATTAATCTTCTATATTACAAAGAATGAAACAATAAGAACAATTATTCCTGCAACTATCATAATGATTCCAGTTTTCTTGTTCTTCTCATTAGTGGCTTTATCAACCTTAACGCTGTCCCTTAAATCATAGAACAGGTTAAAATTCTTCTTGGCTGTTATGTACTTTGAAAAACCCATAAACGCTACAACAGCACCTACTACAAACATCATAAAACCTATAAATGGAAGATATGAATCTCCCCTGTTACCCTCAATATTATAAAAATCCACGTCTGCGGCTATAATATTGGCTAAATAAATAAATTTCCCCATAAATTTCTTTCTCCTTTCGGGTTCTATATTCCTTTTTTAGATTATACTTCTTTTTAGTATCAATAACAACTTAAATATATTGATTTTATTTTTCAAATTCGCACTATTTGACACTATTTTCTTTGCATTTTATTAGCTTTAATGTATAATGAATAATAAGAGTGGGCATTAAGCAAATCTATGTCCATATTACATAGTAGGAGGTTAATATTTATGTTAGTTTCAGCAAAAGAAATGTTAGAAAAAGCCAGAGATGGCAAATATGCTGTTGGACAGTTCAATATCAATAATCTTGAGTGGACTAAATCGATTCTTCTTACAGCTCAGGAGATGAATTCACCAGTTATCCTCGGTGTATCGTGTGGTGCTGGTAAATATATGACAGGATTTAAGACTGTAGCAAGTATGGTAAGCGCAATGATAGATGATCTTAAGATTACTGTTCCTGTTGCACTTCACCTTGACCACGGAACATATGAAGCTTGTTATGATTGTATTGATGCAGGATTTTCATCAATTATGTTTGATGGTTCTCATTATCCAATTGAAGAAAATATCGAAAAGACTAAAGAACTTGTTAAAATCTGCAAGGAGAAAGGTCTTTCACTTGAAGCAGAAGTTGGTTCAATCGGTGGTGAAGAAGACGGCGTTATCGGTATGGGTGAGTGTGCTGACCCTAACGAATGTAAAGCTATTGCTGATCTCGGTGTAACAATGCTTGCTGCTGGTATCGGCAATATCCACGGTAAATATCCTGCTAACTGGCCAGGTCTTAGCTTTGAAACACTTGCCGCTGTTAAAGAAAAGGTTGGCAATATGCCATTAGTATTACACGGTGGTACAGGTATTCCAGAAGATATGATTAAGAAAGCTATCTCTTTAGGTGTTGCTAAGATTAATGTTAATACAGAATGCCAGCTTGCATTTGCTGCTGCAACAAGAAAATATATCGAAGAAGGCAAAGACCTTGAAGGTAAAGGATTTGACCCAAGAAAGCTCCTTGCTCCTGGTAGTGAAGCTATTAAAGAGACTGTTCGCGAAAAGATTAACTTATTCGGTTCAGCTGGAAAGGCATAATTAGCATTACACAATACACAAGGACTACAATACTATGAATACAACTAACAATAATGATGATTTATTGAATGATGATCCAGAACAATCATCTCGTAGAAATATGACTAAATCAGATGACGATATGCTCGATTATGAATTAGAAGATCCTGATGATATTCTGAATGATGATGTAGATGATTTTATAGATGATGATATGGATTATTCAGACAGTAATTCTCCATATGATGAGAATGATGCTGATGCAGTATTTGACAGGCAGGAGAAAGAGAAAAAGCGTTCTAATATAATAAGACGAATTGTTCTTTTAATATCCGTTGCTGTCTTTATATTTGCCGCATACAATCTTATCAACATATTCCTTGCATATCACAAGGCTGATGTAATATATAATGACATTGAACAGAATGTTCTTGATGAAGACTCTCACATTAATGTAGCTATCGGTGATGAGGAAGAAGAAGTCGAAGTTCCATTTAAGTATAACCATCAGGCACTTCTTAATATTAATTCTGATGGACTTGGATACATATATATTCCATCTATTGGATGCAGGCTTCCAATGGTTCAGGGTGATGATAATGATTATTACCTTACACATACATTTGATAAGCAATCCAGCGCTAACGGCTGTCTGTTTGAGGATTCCCGCATTAATGGCGGACTTTCTTCAAACCACGTAATCATATACGGACACAATATGCGTAATGGTGCGATGTTTGGCAAGCTTAAAAGTTATGAGAATTCGTCATTCTATAATGGTTCTGGCAACAATGTATTCTATATATACACTGGTAATGTCATTAAACAATATAAAATCTTTAGCTGCTACATAAGTGAAGCTGTAAGTGATACATACACCTTCAACTTCCCTTCTCTTGCTTCTATGCAGAGCTATGCAGCAGATATGAAAGCCAAATCTTTGTATGATACAGGGGTTGATATTTCATCAGCAAGTCAGGTAGTTACACTTTCTACTTGTACTGATAACGGTGAGAAACGCTTTATCGTGCACGGAATGTATATTGGAGAAGCCTCATTAGAGTAGAATTTACTTGAAATTAACTTAGCTAATTAATAATTTTAATTTTTTTAATATTTTTAAAAAAAGAACTTGCATTATTATTAGTTTTGAGTTATTTTAATTAAAGACAACAGGTAGTTGTCACTAATCAAATAAGGTAGAACAAAGGCGTTCATATTATACATCTTAATAATGTATATATGTGCGCCTTTTTTAGTTTTACTAATAGAATAATAATCTATGAAAAGGAAGGATGAAAAAGTTATGAGCGAAAAATTCAATGTAGCTGACATCTTCGGCGAGAACGTGTTCAACGACACAGTTATGAAAGAACGTTTACCAAAAAACGTATACAAAAATCTTAAGTTAGCAATGGCAGGTGTACAGGAATTAAATATTACTGATGCAGACGTTATCGCTAACGCAATGAAGGATTGGGCTATCGAAAAAGGCGCAACTCATTACACACATTGGTTCCAGCCTTTGACAGGAACTACTGCTGAAAAGCACGACTCATTTATTTCAGCACCAAAAGAAAATGGAAAGGTTCTTATGGAGTTCTCTGGAAAGGAATTAATTAAAGGTGAACCAGATGCTTCATCATTCCCTTCAGGCGGTCTTCGTGCCACATTCGAGGCAAGAGGATATACAGCTTGGGACTGCACATCACCAGCTTTCGTTCGTGAAGGCGCACAGGGTGCTACTCTCTGCATACCTACAGCTTTCTGTTCTTACACTGGTGAAGCACTTGACCAGAAGACACCTCTTCTTCGTTCAATGGATGCTGTCAATGAACAGTCTTTAAGAATTTTAAGATTATTCGGTAATACAACATCTAAGAAAGTTACTCCTTCTGTTGGTGCAGAACAGGAATACTTTATTGTAGATAGAGAAAAATATCTTCAGAGAAAGGATCTTATCTTCTCTGGACGTACATTATTTGGTGCTATGCCTCCAAAGGGACAGGAACTTGATGATCATTACTTCGGTTCTATCCGTGAAAGAATTGCTGCATTTATGAAGGATATCAACGAAGAATTATGGAAGCTTGGCGTATCTGCTAAGACACAGCATAATGAAGTTGCTCCTGCACAGCACGAATTAGCTCCAATATATGCACAGTGCAACATCGCAACAGATAACAACCAGCTTATGATGGAAGTTATGAAGAAAGTTGCTTACAGACATGGTCTTGTATGCCTTCTCCACGAGAAGCCATTTGCAGGTGTTAATGGTTCTGGTAAACACAACAACTGGTCTATCACAACTGATGATGGTATCAACCTTCTTGAACCAGGTAAGACACCTCACGAAAATATCCAGTTCTTACTTGTACTTGGTGCTATTATGAAGGCTGTTGATACACACGCAGACCTCTTAAGAGAGTCCGCTTCTGATGTTGGTAACGACCACAGACTTGGCGCTAACGAAGCACCTCCAGCTATTATCTCTATGTTCCTTGGTGAACAGCTTGAGGACGTTGTTATGCAGCTTATCGACAAGGGTGATGCTACAAGCTCAATCCAGAAGGGTAAGTTAAAGACTGGTGCTTCTACTCTTCCAGATCTTAACAAAGATGCTACAGATAGAAATAGAACATCTCCATTTGCATTCACAGGTAATAAGTTTGAATTCCGTATGGTTGGTTCTTCAGACTCAATTGCTCCTGCAAATGTTGTTCTTAATACAATCGTTGCTGAAAGCTTCAAGGAAATTGCTGACCAGCTTGAAGGCGTAGAGAACTTTGATATGGCTGTACACGACCTTATCAAGAAGCTCTTCACAGACCACCACAGAATCGTATTCAATGGCAATGGTTACTCAGATGCGTGGGTTGAAGAAGCTGAAAAGAGAGGACTTCCAAACATCAAGTCTATGGTTGATGCTATTCCTGCTCTTACAACAGAAAAAGCTGTTAAGCTTTTTGAAAGCTTCGGTGTATTTACAGAGGCTGAATTAAAGTCAAGAGCTGAGATTAAGTATGAAGCTTATGCAAAGGCTATCAATATCGAAGCTAAGACAATGATAGATATGGCTGGAAAGCAGATTATTCCTTCAGTTATCTCTTACACAACAGAGCTTGCTAACTCAGTTCTTACTGTTAAGGAAGCTGGTGCTGACGCTTCTGTTCAGGCTGATTTACTTGCAGAAGTTTCTGGTTACTTAAAGGATATGAAGGCTGCTTATACTAAGCTTATCGATGTTACAGCTAAGGCTGCTGATGTTACTGACATTGCAGAACAGGCTAAGTACTTCAGAGATGAAGTTAAGACAACTATGGACGAATTAAGAGCTCCTGCTGATAAGCTTGAAATGATCGTTGATAAGGAATTCTGGCCATTCCCAAGCTACGGCGACCTTTTATTTGAGGTTTAATTAATCTTAATTTAATTAATATCAACTGCATATTTAATACTTAATAAGCAAGTACTTATTTTAATATATATGTTTAATTTATAACATATTTAATTATTAATAAGTACTTGCTTTATAATATGTATTTATCTTAATAATTGATATTGGACTTATAAGACAAAAATGGAGTGTCACAGGAAACAATTCATACAATACGCAGATAACTGTTATACTGTTAATACCTGCATAAAGTATCGATTATGTTTCATATGACACTCCATTTTATTAATTATTCACTATCTGATACAGCTTCGCCTGTATCCGCACTGCCTCCGTCTGATGATGGGATATCTGGCAGATCTCCCTGTGCTTCTGTATTATCAGCTACACCCTCAGGGTCATACTCACCACCCTCTTTATCCCAGAGCGAGTCGTATTCCTTCTGCTTTTTCTTCATTGCCGCCATAATCATCTGTGCCTGCTTGGCTCTTGCATACATTTTATCATTGTATTCCATAACCTTCTTTTCATCTGTATATGGAACTTTATCACCGGCACACATTCTTGCAATTGTCGTCATTATCTTGCCGATTGTTGCACCAAGTCCTGTCTCCGGGTCAGCAAGTGCTTTATTATTCTCTGCATCTGCCGCAAGATTCCACTGTTGTTTAAGCGAATCAAGGACACTCTCATACTTGTCGAACTCGTCATTAGCTTCTTTATAAGAAAGCTCTAACTCCGCCGCCTTCTGTGTCCACTCCTCATCACCAGTACGCTCAGCTTTATCTTTTGCTGTTTTATACTGTTTATAAATATCTTTCTTCCTGTTCTGTAATTCGTTACGATATGCCTGATAATTTGGTATTGCCTCTCCTAATTTCATACCTAATCCTCCTAATCATATACGCCACATCTTTAGTTGCATTTTACTATTCTATTTATGCTTATACACCACTGTATGCACTATAGCCGCCGTCTACCGGCAATACAATACCATTTACAAAGCCAGCCGCATCATCACTTGCAAGGAATAATGCCGCTCCGATAAGTTCCTCTGGATTACCAAATCTTCCCATTGGAGTTCCTGCAACTATCTTTCTTGCTCTGTCAGTGTATGTACCATCTTCATTAAATAATAATGCGTGGTTTTGTTCAGCCGCATAAAATCCTGGTGCAATTGCATTACATCTTATTCCGCTTTCTCCAAAATGGACTGCCAGCCACTGTGTAAGGTTAAGTATTGCACTCTTGGCATTGCCATAAGCCATTACCTTTGTAAGTGGCAAAATAGATGTAACAGAGGCTATATTAATAATGCTTCCGCTTCTCTTTTCGACCATATCCTTAGTAAATACCTGAATGGGAAAAAGTGTTCCCATATAATTAAGGTCCATAACATCTCTTATCTTATCCTCATCAAGATTCCAAAAAGAGTAATCATTTTCTCCCTTTTCCTTCTTTAACATCTCTATTGATGTGATAGCACCTGGCTGATTGCCGCCTGCACCATTGATAAGAATATCACAGCTTCCAAGCTCACTCTTAATTATTTCATAGGTTTTATTAAGTTCTTCCTTATCAATTACATTACAGCTATAACCTTTAACAACAACTTTCTTGCTGTATTCTGTCTTAGCATTGTTAATAAGCTGCTCTGCGACATTCTTAAGCTTATCCTTATTACGTCCGATTATTGCAACCTTAGCACCGCTTACAGCAAGTCCATAAGCCATTGCTGAACAAAGTGTTCCGCTTCCTCCTGTTACAATTGCAGTCTTTCCTGTCAAATCTACTTTAAATGGAATTTTCATAGTTTTATTACCTCCTAAATTATTATATTGAAGGCGTGTAGTCTTTCAGCCTCCTGCGGCATAACTTATATTCTGGGCAATACTTTTCAACTTCACGCCAGAATGATTGTGAATGATTCATATATTTTCTATGTGAAAGCTCGTGCACCACTACATAATCTAACAATTCTTCTGGCATATAATATAAATTGTAATTAAAATTAACATTTCCCTTGGAACTACAGCTTCCCCAGCGTGTCTTCTGATTGCGTATTGTAACCCTTCCAACAGTCACATTCATAATCTTACTGTAATATTCTACTTTTCTTATAAATGTGTCCCTTATTACAGCACGTTCCTTAGATGTGAGCGTATCGAAAGCCTTTGCATTTGTAGGAATTTTTTCTTCTTTTCTTTCCTTCATCAACTGCTGTTTGCTCTCAATCCAAGACATATGCTTGTCAATAAATATATCAAGCTCCTTCTTTGTTATCCTGTTAGGTGCTCTTAATACAACACTTCCATCTGTATGCACTTCTATTGAAACTGTTCTGCGTCTTGATTTTATAATCTGTATATCCATATTCCCCATCAAAACAGGTTCCCTTCAATCACTTTCTTCTGTTTCCGCTATAATAAACAGCTCCAATCTATTTTACTGTGGGTAATGAAGTCTTTCTGGTACTGGGTTATCAAGAACTTCTTCCTTATACTTCTTCATATATATCTTTGCAAGTGTAAGGTTATTATCAAGGTAATTACCGCAGTCCCTTGGTGAATATCCTGGTATTTCACCCTCATAATTCAGTACAAAATCAGCGGCTTCCCTTAACACATCAATTATATCCTCTGACTCAAGGTCACCTGCAAATATTACATAAAATCCTGTACGGCAGCCCATTGGTCCAAAATATATAGTCTTGTCTGCCCATACCTTGTGGTTTCTTAAAAATGTTGCTACAAGGTGTTCTATTGTATGAATACCGGCTGTATCCATAGGTGCTTCTACATTAGGTCTTGTAAATCTTAAATCAAATGTTGTAAGCACTACATCTCCCTGATAATCTTTTCTTGATACATATGCTCCTGTAAGTAAATCCAAATGATTAACTGTAAAACTTGCTATCTTATTCATAATATTCCTTTCCTGTCTTTATGACTAACTTTAGTTTATTTTATTGAAACCATTCTGCGGTTTTCATCTGTTGCTGTTATTTTTAAACATTTTATGCTTGCAATAAATTTGCTGAGTGTAGAATAACCATACTCCTTAACCTTAAAGTTAGGATAATTCATATGGATTTTCTGTCCTAATGCTCCGAGTTCTACTGCATTTTCTGAACTCTTTACATAATTCACTGCATACTCCATAACCTGCTCTTTCATATTCTTGTCTTCCTTAAGTCTTACAAGAACCGTGTTATTAAACTTCTTTAATTCAAGACTTTCCATTTCCTCAAGAAATGTAGACAATGAACTGTAACCGTAATTTCTTACATCGAAATCAGAATATTTCTTCTGTAAACGGCTTCCAAGTTCGCCAAGTCCTGTCTGCTTGCCTTTATTGTCATTCTCCTGAATAATCTCAATAATTGCATTTTCTATCTTAGACTGCTTAATAATATTGCTTCTTTCTGTCTTCTTAACCGGCTTACTATCTGGCTCATCTTCGCGCGCCTGTTCACGAAGAAGCTCAAGGTCTGTAAATACCGAACAAGCGGCTCTGAATGAACGGGGTGTCTTACTCTCACCCATACCGATAACGTCCATTCCCGACTCTCTAAGCCTGCTTGCAAGCCTTGTAAAATCACCATCAGAAGATACGATACAGAAGCCGTCAACATTATTCGTATAAAGAATATCCATAGCATCAATTATAAGCGTTGAGTCAGTTGCATTCTTGCCTACTGTATTACGGAACTGCTGTATAGGTGTTATGGAATTCTCCATAAGCTCTTTCTTCCATTTGCTTGCCTGTGTACTTGTCCAGTCGCCATATATTCTTTTATAAGTTATTACGCCATACTTTGTCATTTCATCAAGAATGTCCGAAATATACTTTGATGAAATATTATCTGAGTCGATAAGTACAGCGTATCTCTTATCATCCATTCTCTCACTTCCTTTCAGGCATATCTTTCTAATAAATATATCGAAATATCTGCCACTATTAATTACATTTTATATAAAACTACATCTGATGTCTTACAATCTTGTATTCATCATTGCTCTGATAATATGGACATTCTTTATATTCAGATGTAAGAAGCCTTGCATAATCGTCCTCATCCATATCTACATCACACACGAACTGCTCCGTTTCTTCATCATATACCATATTATTGCAATAATCACAATTATAATGAGCTACCGCCATTGTTACCTCTTTCCTGTTTGTTCAATACTTCATTCATACTTCCAAGCCTGTAACCGTCCAAATCAAGGGATACATACTTAAATCCAAGTTCGTGAAGCTTTTCTGATACTTTATCCTTTATTCCATTTTCAACAAACTTCTGTATATCTGCTGGTCTTAATTCTATTCTTGCAATTTCACTCTGTAATCTTACCCTGAACTGCTCAAATCCCAGACTTCTTATATAACATTCTGCATTGTAAATCATATCAAGCTTATCTTTATTAATAATCTCGCCATACGCAAATCTTGAAGCAAGGCACGCACACGATGGTTTATTCCACGTCTTTAAGCCAAGCATACAAGATAACTCCCTGATTTCAGCCTTGGTAAGACCTGCCTCTTTTAAAGGACTTCTTACTCCAAGTTCCTTTATAGCTCTCATACCAGGTCTGTAATCACCGTCATCATCAACATTTGTTCCCTCTGCTATTACACTAATGCCCCTCTCACCTACAAGGTTCTGCACATTAGTAAATATCACCTTCTTACAAATGTAACATCTGTCTGGTGGATTATTTTCAAAGCCCGGAATTGATAATACATCTGCCTTATATATAATATGTTCTATATTCTCAGCCTTGCAGAAATCATCAGCTTCTTTAAGCTCATCATCTGTAACAAGAATTGAACTTATCGTAACTGCAACAGCATTTTCTCCTAATACATCTTTTGCAACTTTGGTTAAAAATGTCGAGTCAACTCCACCAGAAAATGCGATTGCTAACTTACCGCAGTCTTTAATAATTGACTTTAGCTTTTCATATTTAGCTAAAGTGTTCTCACTTATTTTGTTTTTATCAATGTCCGATTTGTTCAATATTGTATTTTTAACATTATTCATCTTATTCAGCTCCTCTTTCTGTGTTATCAACATCTGCATTTCCAGTAAATTTATCATCTGTTATATCATATTCATCTAAGAAGCTGTGTCGCTGTCCCTTCTTCTTGTAGGCGATTACCGTATCAAGATTAACATTTTCTACACTTCTGAATATGTTCTTTTCTATATAAGGACTAACCTTGGTCAAATCCTTTATAAGCTGCTTAATCTCTGCCCTCTTAGATCCTTTTCCTGTTCCGCCGCAGGAAGCACAGCCCTCTGTAAATCGACAGGCGCACTGTATGAACTCAAGATTATTATATTCTTTCCAGTGAATAATATCAGCTTCTCTTATAAGATACATAGGTCTTATAAGCTCCATCCCCTCAAAATTCGTGCTGTGAAGCTTAGGCATCATTGTCTGAATCTGAGCACCATAAAGCATACCCATAAGAATTGTTTCTATTACATCATCATAATGGTGTCCAAGAGCAATCTTATTACAGCCAAGTTCCTTTGCCTTACTGTAAAGATATCCTCTCCTCATTCTGGCGCACAAATAACAAGGCGACTCTGTAATATCTACTACTGTATCAAATATCTCTGTCTTAAATACTGTAATCGGAATATCTAATATCTTAGCATTGTTAAGTATTACATTGTAGTTAAGGTCGTTATAACCCGGATTCATTACTAAGAATACAAGTTCAAAATTATTCTTTCCGTGTCGTTTTAACTCCTGAAAAAGCTTCGCCATAAGCATTGAATCTTTGCCGCCTGATATACAGACTGCTATCTTATCGCCGTCCTGAATAAGGTCATATTCATTAAGAGCCTGTGTGAACTTTCTCCATATTGGCTTACGGAACTTCTTTACTATGCTTCGCTCAATCTCTTTAACACGTTCTTCGTGTGATACTACATTTTCTTCTGAAGTATCATTACCACCTTCTTTATCCTGCTCAAGGTACTTGTTAAACTTCCATCTTAAGTATGCGACAAATCCGCCGTCAAGGCTGTAAGCTTCATAGCCCATCTCATCAAGAATGTCTTCTATTTCTTCACTTTTCTGTCCAGTATAGCAAAGGATATATATTGGTGTATCCTTTGAATACTCTGCCTCGAATTCTTCCTTATTATCTTCAAGAGCTTTTATCATATCCTCCCAGTAATAATGTATGGAAGCCTCCATTGTTTCTTTTTCATACTCCTCTAATGCTCTTACATCAAAAAGGATTTTATCTCTATTGTCATCATAATATTGCTGTATTGTTCTCATATTTTTTCTTTCTACTTATTCTGATTATTATTACGCATAAATTCACATTATAATAATTAAAATTATAACCACGATACATTATTTAATATATTGATTATCATCTGTTTATTATAAGATAAATGTACACTGCACAATATATTTTATCACACTCTGTAAAGCCACAACAATATTATTTTGTGTGATATTCTTTGTGCCTTTCGTTATAATAAAGAATTCTATTGAAATTTGCTATTAAATAAAAAATGTACCTGAAAATGCTTAACATCATTTATGTCTTGCATTTACAGGTACACCTTTTTCTATATTATCTTCTTTATCGCCTTGACCATTCTTATTATTCTGTCACGCTGGCTACCATCTAACTCCAGCCATACATTCTGCATAGCATAATATCTTCTGTCATACATATTAAGATACAGCGATGGTCTGCATTTGTACAAATTATACATCTGAACAAGAGTGTCTGCATCAGGATACATAATCTCTTTTTCGTATTTTCTGTACTTCTTTCGTGTCAGTCCCAGCTTTTCAGACATAACCTCCTGTGAATAATGAGTTTCGTGCCTTACATACTCAAGCATTGAAAAATCGTCCCACTGCTTCAACACAAAATCAAACATCCTGTCATTCTGCGTATCATTATTCTGGCTCTTAGTATCATTAACACGATAATATTTTATACATTCAGCAACCATACGCATAGTCATATCTTTAAGTTCTTCACTTTCACAGTCACTTATAAGCTCATCCAAATCTTTAGTATCAATATCGTTTCTCTTTCCCGAAACCAGCTCATCAATGTCCATTCCAATTTCCTGCAATGTCTTTAAATTATCATAAGAAATCATTATCAGTCCATTTTCTCTTTTAGAATAGTCATTCTGTGATATTCCTAACTCTTTTCCAATATCTGCCTGATTATAGCCAAGTCTTTTTCTATATTCTCTCATTCTATTGCAAAAATCTTCGTAACGGGTATTGTTCATTTACCTTAACCTCTTAGCTATGCTATTACTAAAGATTTTATGATAGTTACGATTGACCCAAATAGGTCTATTTCAGAATATAAACTTCTATTTCATAAATATTATGGCTGATTACTAAAAAAATATACCCGAATAATTAAATTTGTTTAATTACACCATAAAATAAACACAAATAATAAACTTATAATATTCTACATTGAAAACAATAAATTATATAACAACTTCTTGATTTTTCTTTAAATTTTTTAATTTTATCATTAAAATATAGTGTAAATATACCAACAATATAGTATAATATAAAAATATAAAACCTTAATTGGAGGATTTAGTTATGAAGATTCAGGATTTTTGCGATATGACCAAATTTGAAGAAATTATGTCTAACTGGGCTAAGAGCACTGGACTGGCAACTGTTGCTGTAGGTGCGGACGGCAAGTACATAAGCGAATGTTATAATTTTACTGAATTCTGTATTGATCTTACCAGAGGAAGTAACGAAGGCCGCAAGAGATGTGAGCAATGTGACCGTGATGGTAAGGGCGTTTATCCATGTCATGCAGGATTAGTTGATTTTGGTATTCCTATCACTCTTGATGATGGAACTGTTCTTGGAAGTATTATCGGCGGACAGGTTCTGCCTGAGAACCCAGATGAAGAAAAGTTCAGGGCAACAGCACGTGAACTCGGCCTTAATGAAGATAAGTACATTAAGGCCCTGCAAAAAGTAAACGTGCGTACTAAAGATGAGATTGACGCTTCTGCCAATCTTTTGGGTGATGTTATCAATATGTTTGTCCGTGCAAGCTATACTGCCCACCAGAACTCAACTATTTTAAACGAACTTACAACAGGAATTAGTGCCGCCGCCAGCCAGCTTGCTACAGCCAATGACAAGGTCAAATTAATAGACGGCTTTAGCAAACGACAGAATATACTTGCACTTAATGCTTCCATTGAAGCCGCAAGAGCTGGTGATGCTGGAAAAGGCTTTGCTGTAGTTGCCGAGGAAGTACAGAAGCTTGCCAAGGGTATGGGCGAAGCCAGCAGTGCAATCACGAAAGCACTCGACACAGCTACTAAGACGATTACTGCGCTTGATAAAAATAACAAGCAGTAATATTAATGATTTACAATAATTTGTCCACCCTCAATGATGTATTAAATTAAAAAGATTAAACAGCCGTCAACCCTTTAATTTCAAAGGCTGGCGGCTGTTTCTATCAACACATTTTGTCCTATAAGTCTTATTAACAATCTTTACTCTCTATCTCACCCGTAAAGCCTGCATTTTCTATCATCTTAATAGTATCATCTATTCCCTGTCCGTCTGCTGTTAAATAGCCTGAAGCAAATATTGAATCTACAACTTTAAATAATGTTGGTTCAATTCCTTTAAAGTATACTTCACGTCCAGCCGCACACCTTATGTCTGACTTTGGAACTAATAATCTTGCAAGGCATAACACCTTAAGACAATACTGTGGTGTAAGTCCTGATATATCCCTGTCTGCAAGTCTTGTTCCTTTTATAGGAAGAAGAAAATTAATTGGCACTGACTCTGGATTGATTTCCTTTACGTCCATAAGCATATCTACAACATCTTCCCTGCTCTCACCCATTCCAATAATACCGCCACAGCACATCTCAAAACCTATTCTTTTTAACATTCTTATATTGTTAATTCTCTGGTCATATGTATGTGTTGTACATATATTAGGGTAAAATCTGCGGCTGCTGTTAAGATTATGGTTAATTCTGTTAAGTCCTGCTTCCTTAAGCATTAAAGCCTGCTTTTCTGTAAGAAATCCAATAGAACAGCATATCTGGGTATCGTTCTTCTTCATCTTTCTAATACGTCCAGCTAAATCTTCTATCTCAGCATCCGTAAAGCTTATACCGCTAAGTCCAATACAATGTCTTGCAAGATGTTTATTATCTACAAGATCATTATCTCCATACAACTTCTCGTCTGATACTCTTTTATATTTCTCTATCTGAGCCTGTGACTCACACGACTGGGCACTGTAAGCACAATTCTGTGAACAGTTACCGCTTCTGACATTAGTAAGAAGCTGTATGCTTACTTTCTTTCCTTTATATTTAAGTCTTAACGCATACGCTGTTTCAATGAGCTTCTCAAGACAGTCATCATCACAATTAAGAATTGCAAGTGCCTCGGCTTTAGTTAATTCGTGTGTTTCGTCCCAATTATTTAATAATTTTTCAACATTAATATTTTCTGTAGCATTCTGCATAACGCCTATACTTTACTCCGTTCCTGCACCCTAATTGAATTAATACTAACTCTGGTAAAATGGATAATTCTATCAATAAACAGCCTTATCCTTTAAAACCTGTGCATACGCATAAGTATAGTTATTCAGCCCATCAATGTCAACCCAATTGTTATTGATGTTGACATTTCCTTATCGCAAAATCAGCCTGCTAAACCTCACATCTAAGAAATCTTCTGAAACACTGGCTCTTTCTTCTTGGTAGACAAATATGTAATTACATCTTTTCTTGTTATAATTCCTATAAATACACCTCTGTCGTCTACAACCGGAACAAAATTCTGATTAGATATTCTTTCAATCAGCGCTTCCATTGATGTATCTACATTAACGCTTGGATAATTACGTCTGAAATAAAGCTCATTGACTCTCTGCTTCTCTAATTCCTTTATATCAACTTCCATTGCGTTATTCTGTTTAATTCTGCATATATGCCAAAGGAAATCACCTTCTGTAATTGTCCCAACATAATGCTCATTCTCATCAAGAACAGGAATTGCAGAATAACCATAATAATTCATCTTCTGTAACCCCTGTCTTATTGTGTCATCATTGTAAATATATGCTACCTTGCACTTTGGCTGTAAAAAAAACGATATATTCATACTTCTCTCCATTCTTACCCACAAAAAGGTGTTGTATAGTTATTAACACATCTTGTTATTATATTGTAGCATATAAGAATGGTTTCACATATGGATTTTGTACATTTTTCATATATTTTTCATTATTTAGAGTTGATTATTGTGTTTTTCGCTCAAATGATTGTATTGTTTGACCTTTATAGCTGATAATTCCTAATAATAAAAAGCACTTTCAGCCTTTTACAGCCAAAAGTGCAATTTTTACACATCACCTACAGGGAGTTTAGAAACCGCTGATAAATTGATACTGTCTAACGTATTCATCTGCCTAACTGCTAAATTTCTAAGCAATACAAGTCTTTCTGATTGCGTTTTTCCCTGCTCAATTAAAATAGCATTATAACTCTCCATATTTGCTAGTACCAATAACTGATTTAAGTTTGCATCATCACGCACATTCCCTTTTTTACCTGGATTATTATTTTTCCATTGCTTTGCAGTCTGACCAAATAAAGCAACATTTAAAAGATCCGCTTCACTGGCATACGTATAAGCAATCTGTTCCGGCGTTAATTCTGGTGGAATTAAATTTTCTTTCACCGCATCTGTATGAATACGATAGTTCACCTTTGATAAAGCTCTATTCAAGTTCCAATCCAATGAAAGCCGACTATTTTCATCTTGTTTCAACCTACGATAATCTTTCATAATATACAACTGAAATTCTGGAGAAATCCATGTAGCAAATGCCATAGCAATATCGCTATGTGCATAAGTTCCTCCACCATATCTGCCTGCTTTTGACACTATTCCAATAGCATTGGTCTGTTCAATCCATTTGGTTGGCGTCATAACAAACCTGTTTAATCCTGCCTCACTTCTAACCGCCTCGAATTGCACACGGTTAAAATCTGGATTATGAAGTTCTTCCCAAACAGCCAAAAACTCAACTGTATTTCTGTTTCGCATCCAGTTCTGAATGACAAATCTGGGATCATTATCATTTCTATATTTTGCAATATCTGTCAACGAAATATATTCATTTTCAAAATCTTTCGTGTAAATCCCAATATCAAT
>JBNMLJ010000035.1:0-31378 GCA_050874785.1 Lachnospira sp. | reverse complement strand
TCTATAAATATATCTATGAATATATATTTAAGAATGTATATCAGACCAGTAAATTCTTAGAGAGTTTACTGGTCTTTTTGCATAAAAAATAATTATCGAGTTGAAAAAGGGTATAATTATGGTATAATTAGACCATAAACAAGGAGGTGTATAGTATGCCACAGATAATTCCAATCAAAGATTTGAAGAATACGTCAGAGATATCTGATATGTGTCACAAGGCAGATGAACCAATTTATGTTACGAAAAATGGCTATGGAGATATGGTCATTATGAGTATGGAGATTTATGAGTCAACGATGAGGCAGATTGCGATGTACAGAGATATAGAAATATCTGAAAAGCAGATAGAGGCAGGACAGGTAAAGGATGCAAGAACGGTACTTAGAGAAACGAGGGCAAAGTATGGCTTATAAATTAAATGTTACACAAAATGCTGGTGAATTGCTTGATAATATTGTGTATCATTTGATTTATCGTTTAAAGAATAAGCAGGCGGCAAAGCATTTGTTAGATAGTATTGATGCTGTTTATGATAGGCTGGTGATAAATCCATTTCAGTTTTCTGAGTGCAGAGATGCTTATCTTGCAAAGAAAGGATACCGTGAGGCAGTTGTGCCACAGATGAATTATATTATTATTTTTGATGTGAGAGAAGACGTTGTAAATATAGTGGGTATTTTTCATCAGTTGGAGAATTATCCCAATAAATTATAATGTGTATGGAGCAGGTAAGAGCTGGTTGAAAGACTAGCTCTTATTTTTTTACTTAAAGGAGAATTAAAAAATATAAAAATGTATAGAAAATGTATAGAGAAGTCCTTGACAAAAAAATACCGGGGGGGGGTAAACTGTTCTTTAGATATAAAACTAAAGAAAGAGAGGACTTTTTATGAAAAAGAAAAAGTTTATGGCTGCGGCTGCTGCTGTAGCTATGGCGGCAATAACAGCATTTTCAGTTGGTAATACACCAAGTGTAAAAGCTGCTGATGTGACAGATAAGCCAGCAATTGATATTGTTGTGGAGGGTGATTATGTAGAAAAGTCACTTTCAAAAGCTGATAGGGAAGCAATTGCTAATCAGTTAGGATATGAATACTTTGGCGGTGATGTTGTTGTATGCGGTAGTAATACAACAGCATATATTGACTGGGATAACAGCAGTATTCCATATTGGAAAGCATATGACTCATTTGTTTTAGTTCCTGTTTTATCAAGAGATGATAGTGGCAATCTTGTAATTGAGAAAAATGAAGATGGTTCATTAAAGACAAAGATAAATGGTGCATTAGGTTGGAAGGGTAGTAAAAGTGGACGTGCAATTACATATGACAGCACATCAGAATTTGGAAAGGTTACTGGAAAAAGTTTTAATATTCTTCCAAAGCAATATTGGACAGATAACTCAAACTCAGGCTGTATAAACCAGAATATGGGTTCTAGAGAAATTGGTTATAATGGTGTTATGGCTGACGATGCATATATCATTAGAGTATATTATACAACAGATGATTTGGGAAATATTCAGGTTGCTAGTGGACTTGAAACTTGGAGAGAAGACAATACAGATACATATGGTGCAAATATATCAGATGTAGATGATTGGCGTAAATATTATACATTGGAAAACAGAGTAAGTGCTTATGTAGATTATTGGTTTCTTCCAGATGGTGTATCAACAGTATTAAACTTTGCAGATGAAACACCAGAACCAACTCCGAGTAAGGATAACTACACAGTTGATTTAGGTGCTTCACAGACAATCTCTGCTGATACATTTGCTGCAATCTTAGCAGAAAATGCTACAAAAGACGTAATTATCAAGTCAAACAATGATGTGACATTCACATTTGCAAAAGGAACAATGACAAATGTAGCCGGCAAGACAGAATATGATTTCTCAACATTAATCAACAGTACTTATTTATCTTCAATGCCATCATACATTACAAGCGGCAACTTCATATCACAGATTAAGTTTAATTATTCAGGACAGCTTCCTGCAACAGCAAATATCCGTATTCCAGTAGGAACACAGTACGCAGGACAGACATTATATTACTCACTTATGAATGAAGATAATACATTTGCAGAGGTTCAGGCAGTTGTAGTTGATGATGAAGGATATATAACAGTAAAACAGAGCCACTGCTCAAGCTATGTTGTAACAAAGACAGAGCCAAAGTTAGCAGGCAGTGATAATACTTCTGATGATAATACTGCAAATGGCGGTTCATCAGATAATGGTAATGCTTCAAACGGCGGTTCATCTGACGATGGAAATACATCTTCAACAGATAATAATTCATCATCTGGAAATACAGCAACAGGTGATTATTCATCAACAGCAGATACAAATGTAGCACCAAAGACAGCAGATATGACACCAGTTATAATATATGCAGTGATTGCAGTTGCGGCTATGGGAGCAATCATATTTGTAAAAAGACGTAAGACAGCTTAATTGAAATATATCTATGAATGTATATCAGACCAGTAAATTCTTAGGGAGTTTACTGGTCTTTTCTATATTTAATAAAGTATAATTGTAAATATAAAAAGTAAATGATATAATAATAAAAATAGGAGTTTATATATCAAAACATTTTTAAAAGTATACAAAGATTATAATTATTTAGAATAGGGAATGTAGCTTGATATATGAGTATAGATTGTATATATTCTATAATTGCGTATAATAGAAGTGAAAGAGAGGTGTTTATTATGATAGTAGATACAAATACAATGATTTCAATAACAGAAGCCAATGAGAATTTTTCAAAGGTTGCCAAAGTTGTTGATGAACATGGTACAGCGGTTATTTTAAAAAATAATGTTCCACGCTATCTTGTAATTGATTTTAGCAAAGCAGAGCAGGAAAAAATTGCTCCTACAGAGGATGTATTAGAAATATCAGAGCGTCTTATCAAACAGAATATGGAGGCTTACGAGGTATTAGCAAAATGATAAGATTGAGTAAAGGCAGGTTATTTCACTTCATAGAAGATTGATTGAGGCTACTGGTGGAAGTGATGGTATCCGTGATGAGGGAATGTTGGATTCAGCATTAGCTAATCCTTTTCAGTATTTTGGAGATGAAGAATTATATCCAAGTGTACAGGCAAAGGCGGCACAGCTTTGCTTTGGAATTGTAAAAAATCATCCTATGATTGATGGAAATAAACGTTTAGGTACGCATGTAATGCTGGTATTTTTAGCGTTAAATGGTTATGAACTTTCATATACACAGATAGAATTAAGCAATATAATTTTAGATTTGGCATCAGGTAAGATAGGTATGCAGGATATATTACAATGGATTATAACTCATCAGAAATAATTACTTGATTTTTGCCTTTGAAGTATAACTAAAAATGTATAGAAAAGTCCTTGACAAAAAAAATACCGGGGGGGGGTAAACTGTTCTTTAGATATAAAACTAAAGAAAGAGAGGACTTTTTATGAAAAAGAAAAAGTTTATGACTGTGGCGGCTGCTGTAGCTATGGCGGCAATAACTGCATTTTCAGTTGGCAATACACCGAGTGTAAAAGCTGCTGATGTAACAAGTAAGACACCTATTGATTTAGGGATTAATGGAAACTATGAGGAAAAGCAGATTTCAAAGGCAGATGCAAAGGTGATTAATGAAACACTTGGCTATGATTTGGCTGTTAATAATATTATAGTTTGTGGGGATAATGCTACAGGATATATTGATTATGAGAAAAGCAGTGTGCCTTTTGAAAAGATATGCGATACATATGTATTCTGTCCTATTTTATCAAGAGATGAAAATGGAAACCTTGTTATTGCTAAGGATGAAAATGGAGCAGTAAAAGCAAAAAATGACAGTTGGGGACATATTGGCTGGGATGGCAATACTAGCTTACCAGCAGTATTAAGTTCAACAGGCTTTAGTATTTTAAGCAAAGAAGCTTCAGCAAAAAAGTACTCAGATTGTTATATTAATGAAAATCTTAGTAATCCATCTTTGGAAAATGTTGATGTTACGGATGTATATATTGTAAGAGTTAAATTTACAACAGACGATGGACCTAATTATACCGCAGCTTGCCTTGATTTTGCTGGAATATATACAAATGAAGACAGGTTAAATAGAACATTTGGATATGTAGATTTCTGGATTTTGCCAGAAGGCATATCAACGGTGTTAAACTTTGCAGATGAAACTCCAGAGCCAGCACCAAGTGAAGATAATTACACAGTTGATTTAGGAGATTCACAGACAATCTCTGCTGACACATTTGCTGCAATCCTAGCAGAAAATGCTACGAAAGACGTAATTATCAAGTCAAACAATAATGTGACATTCACATTTGCAAAAGGAACAATGACAAATGTAGCAGATAAGACAGAATACGATTTTTCAACAACAATCAACAGCACATATTCTTCTGCAATGCCATCATACATTACAAGCGGTAACTTTATATCACAGATTAAGTTCAATTATTCGGGACAGCTTCCTGCAACATCAAATATCCGTATTCCAGTAGGAACACAGTATGCAGGACAGACACTTTACTATTCACTTATGAATGAAGATAATACATTTGCAGATGTTCAGGCAGTGGTAGTTGATAATGAAGGCTACATAACAGTAAAGCAGAGCCATTGCTCAAGCTATGTTGTAACAAAGACAGAGCCAAAGTCAGCAGGCAGTGATAACACTAATAATAGTAATACTTCTAATGATAATACCGCAAATGGTGGCTCATCTGATAATGGTAATGCTTCAAATGGTGGTTCATCTGATAATGGCAATGCTTCAAATGGCAGTTCATCTGACAACGGTAATAGTTCTGTAACAGATAACAGTTCATCATCTGGAAATACGGCAACAGGTGATAATTCGTCAGCAGACACAACTGTAGCACCAAAGACAGCAGATATGACACCAGTTGCAATATATGTAATTATAGCAGCTATGGCTATGTGCGTTCTTGTGTGCATAGGAAAGCGTAAGAGAGCGTAAACTATGTAGCAGGATTAAAGAAGTACGATAGTATGGACTGGTAAATGCGGTGCAGATAAAGAGTAAATCACTTACAATTTATTTAACGCAAAAAATATAATAATATAAAAAAGGTCTGACAGAATGTTATATCCCATTACCGGACTATCCGGTGGAAAGAATACATAGCATAATGTCAGACCTTTTTGCATTATTATGTATTAATTATTGTATATAACTATTGTGTATTAAATGATGACTTATAAGATAAAATGATTATATTAAACAATTACAATATTAGCGCAATCCATATCTTCTCCAAGATTGTATACACGACCGCTTGTAATGCCGACTACAGTAGGGCGCAGTATATAATTGTTGTTATTGCTTACAACCTTGGCTTTCTCGCCGTTGCTTAATTCCACGATTGAGTCAACAGGGTACAGAATAATACTTTCAAGAAAGCTCTTCATAGCCTTGATGTCAAGCTCTTCTGTCATAGACATAATAAGCTCGATTGCATCTTTCTGGGAAAATGCTTTCTTGTAAGGACGTTCTGTGACAAGCGCATCATATATATCGGCAACTGCAAGTATTCTTGCATAAGGTGTTATTCTTGGAGCATCAAATCCAAGAGGGTAGCCATTGCCGTTAATCTTTTCGTGGTGCTGTAAGACAGCCATACATATATCGTTATTGAATTCATTGCGTTTCTGTAACATATGGTATCCAAATACAGAGTGTTGTTTCATAACAGCGAATTCCTCGTCTGTAAGTCTGGCAGGCTTGTTAAGTATTGAAACTGGTACTTTAGTCTTTCCAATGTCGTGCAGAAGTCCGGATACACCAAGCTCATATATCTGCTTATCAGGCAGACCCTGTTGTTTGCCGATAATCATAGCCATAGTTGCCACGTCAACACTGTGCTTGAAAGTGTATTCATCACTTGTCTTAAGTGTGCTTATATCAATTGCTATTGCATTGTTGGTATTAATAGCGTCCATTAAGTTAGAAGCAATGCTGTTAGCAGTGTCTGAGAGCTGTTCAGATTCTGTGTTAGCATATATGTATTGAATTCCTTCAGCGACACGGTTCTTGACACTGTCAGAAAGCTTTACCTTGGCAGGGTCATCTTTGTGAAGTCGTTCAATCTGTTTCTTAGCTTCAGGAGTTATCATCTGCTCGATATTATCGGGTTCAGGTTCACCCTCCTGTATGTATACGTTCATAATACCCATTCGTAAAAGTGAGTCAATTACATAATCGTCAAGAATAGAACCTCTCATAACGAGGTTTCGTCCTGTACGATCCAGAATTGTCTGGTCAAGCTTCATTCCTGGTTTAAGCTGCCTGGTTCTCATAAAATGTCTAGTAATCATATTACTCCCCAATTCCTAATATAAATACTTAATTAAATGTCAAATCTTAGCTTAATATGAGTTTATTATACTATATAATACCTACTTTTTCTATAGATGCAGTTCATAAATTTTCCACAAATTTTCCATTATTCAATCACAAAATTTAGATAACATATGTTCAAACAAAAACATCTAAGTAAAAACAAACATTTTTTACATAGAAACGGAGGATTACAATGAGAAAAAAGATTAGTGCAAAAATACTTGTACTTGTTGGCGCATTGTTCGCGGCAGGTGCGGCAGGAATAATAATGGGAATGATACTTATTAACAGTATGAATGACAAGAGCCAGAATATATCCAATGAATGTATGCAGGCAGTGACATTGATGGCAGATACACAGACATCAATTGAAAAGGTGCAGAAATATGCCAACAGCTCAGCGGCATTCAGAATGCAGAGCCGTGTCAATGGTGGCAGTGATAACAGTGCACCACAGCAGGGTGTGGCACAGTCAGGAACAGATACAGCCCAGCAGGGTGCGGCACAGTCAGGAACAGATACAGCCCAGCAGGGTATGGCACAGCAGTCAGGTGACACTAAGGATAATGCTACAGATATGCAGGAAAATATGGAAAATGTAATTCAGACATTGACAGATACATTTGATGAGCTTGAAGCTGTAATCAATAAGTTCGGCAATGCAGAGGTTCTTGAAGGACTTAGCGAATATAAAGAAATATATGAGGAATACAGCAGTAAAATCCAGTCAATCTTAAGCGGTGACAGTTCAAGTATGGATGATTTCTTTGAACTTACAGCAGAAGGTGATGACAGCATAACAACTAAGCTTGAAAATGCGGCAGATAACCTTAACGCTTTAATAAGTGCGCAGGTAAGCAGTGCCTCAGATGAACTTAACAGCCAGTATTCTTTATCAGTAAAAGCATTTTCTGTAATACTTATAGTTATGATTATTATGGGTGTAGCGATTATTTTAATGATATTTGCAATTATAAGACCTTTAAAATCAGCAAGCAGACAGCTTGATGATATCATAGAAGATATTGAGGATAATAACGGCAACCTTACAGCAAGAATTGATGTCAGGTCAGATGATGAGATCGGCACATTGGTAGACGGAATTAATATATTTATTGAGAAGTTACAGCTCATAATGAAGGATATTAATGTACAGTCTGAGGTGCTTAGAACATCATCAGATAATATGAGTTCGCAGGTGGCAGAGGTTAATAACAATGCTAATGAGGTATCAGCGGCAATGCAGCAGATGGCGGCTTCTATGCAGGAAGTATCTGCAACAGTAGAGCAGATTAATGCAGGTGCTGATAATATATTTGAGGCAATTGTCAATGTTAATGAGCAGATAGAACAGGGCAATAAGATAACAGGTGATATACAGAACAAATCCGTTAAATATATGCAGGATACTAATCGTGGCAGGGAAGCAACTAATGCTATGGTTCAGAATATAAGAGAAGGGCTTACAGGATCTATTGAGAACAGCCGACAGGTTGAAAGAATACAGCAGCTTACAGATGACATTTTAAATATATCATCACAGACTAATATGCTTGCGCTTAATGCGAGCATAGAGGCGGCAAGAGCTGGTGAAGCAGGAAGGGGCTTTGCAGTTGTTGCAGAGCAGATAAGAAATCTTGCTGATGAGAGCAGGAATATAGCTAACAATATTCAGGAGATAAGCCTTATTGTTACAGAAAGCGTATCAGCACTTACAGATGACTCACAGCGTCTTATAGATTATGTTGATGAAAGCATACTTGCAGATTATGAGAAATTCAGCGGCATAACAGATGATTACAGAAATGATGCTTCAAGAGTTAATGACATATTAAAGAATTTTGCAGAAAATGCCAGAACCTTAAAGAACACAATGGCAGAGATGAATTCAGGAATTAGTGATATTTCAACTACAATAGATGAAAGCACTAAGGGCATTAATGAAGCGGCAGACGGTGTAAGCGGAATTGTTAATTCTATAGATGATATAGAAAAAGAGGCGGAGAATAATAATGTTACAGGACAGAAGCTTCAGGGTTATGTCCAGGTATTTAAGAAATTTTAACATATAAATTTATTTAATTTAATATATAACAGCTTCGCACTATACTTAATCCTCCAAATGTAATATAATAGTTTAGATTAAGATAATTTAACTATATATTATGTTTGGAGGATTTTTGTTTTGAAAAAGTCTAATGCAGCAGCACTGTTGCCAGTTTTAGTATTTCTGGTGCTATACCTTGGACTTGGCATTATATTTGAATATATATGTAAGATACCAATGGGATTTTATAACATACCTATTATTGTAGCATTTCTTGCGGCAATACTGGTAGCGTGTATACAGAACAGGAAGGTATCTTTTGATGAAAAGTTACAGATTATGGCAGGCGGACTTGCTGATAAGAATATTATAACTATGCTTCTTATATTCCTGACAGCGGGCGTGTTTGTTGGCGTTGTTGGAAGAAGCAGTGCAGAAAGCGTGGCATATTTTATGCTTAACCTTATACCGGCTAAGTTTGCAGTTGCAGTACTTTTTATTGTTGCGTGTTTTGTATCGACAGCGATGGGTACATCAGTTGGAACGATAACACTTATAACGCCGATTGCTGTTGCAGTATCAGAAGCTTCTGGATTTAATATGGCACTGTGTGTTGCATCTGTTATGGGCGGTGCAATGTTTGGCGATAACTTATCATTTATATCGGATACGACAATCGCGGCGTGCAATGGACAGGGCTGTGCTATGAAGGACAAGTTCAGGGAGAACTTCTGGATTGCATTTCCGGCAGCAGTTGTCACACTTGTGATTATACTTGTGTTGTCTTTCGGAACAGATATTTCAGGAAGTGTAACACACGAATATAATCTTGTTCAGGTAATACCATATGTATTCGTGCTTATAGGCGGAATAGCGGGAATAAATGTATTCGTTGTGTTACTGATAGGAATTGTAACAGGAACATTTATTATGCTTGTGACAGGTCATATTGGTGTATTTGAATTAATAACAAGTATGGGTTCAGGCGTATCTGGAATGTTTGAAACCTGTATGGTTGCCATTCTTGTGTCTGCTATGTGCGCATTAATAAGGGAATATGGCGGATTTACGGCACTTTTAGGCTGGGTTAAAAGAACATTTAAAGGAAAGAAGGGCGGACAGCTTGGTATGGGGCTTCTGGTCGGAGCTATGGATATTGCAACTGCTAATAATACAGTGGCAATAGTTATGGCTAACCCAATCGCCAAGGAGATGGCTGCAGATTACGGAATATCCAACAGGAAAGCGGCTTCACTTCTTGATACATTTTCGTGTGTATTTCAGGGAATTATACCTTATGGAGCGCAGATGCTTGTTGCTATATCAGCGGTTAATGAGCTTGGATATGAGATGTCAGCATTTCAGATACTTCCAGTTCTTTTCTATCCGATGATGTTACTTATAAGCTCACTTATATGGATATTTATAATTCCGGCGTACAGATAATGAGATAGTATGCATAAGTTAAGATAATATTAAGTGAAGAGTATAAAGAATATTAAGTTTAAAAATTTAAAGTGAAATATGCAATTTTAAAATGGAGGATTTACTTATGAATAACAAAGAAACTAAGGATGATAATTTTGATGAAAAAAGTTATATTAATAAAAAGCTGTTACAGTGCTACTGGATTATATCAGCTGTACTTTTTGTGGCGTATATAATCGAATTGGTAAAAGGTAATAGAACATTTGGATATGTACTTGTATTTTCAGTATTACTTATTGGTCCCGCTATTATAGCCACTCTTGCATATACCAAAAATTCAGGTTGTAAGCTTGTAAGGTCTGTTACAGCGTTGGGCTATGGAATATTGTATGCTTTTGTATTATGGACGTCTACCAGTATTCTTTCATTCACATATGCTATCCCTATGATAATAGCAATATCAGTGTTTGCGGATAAATTCTATACATTGAAGGTTGGTATGGCAAGTATATTTATTAATATTGTATATATAATCATACAATATATTAATGTTGGAATTACAAGTTCAGATATTGTAGATTATGAAATTCAGATTGCACTTATGGGTCTTATAGTGGCTTTTTCTTACATTACAACAGATGCACTTGGACATATATCAGCTTATAAGCTTGAAACGATTGAAGCTGAGAAGGCTAAGACTGATGATATGCTTGATAAGATAATTAAAGCTAATGATAACCTCTGCAAAGAGATTGGAAATATCAATGATGAGTCAAAGAATATGCAGGAGCAGGCAGAAGGAAGCCAGCTTGCAGTATCACAGATGGTATCAGGTGCGAATGAGCTTGCAGGAACAGTGCAGAACCAGCTTGAGATGACAGAGAGTATTGGAAAGCTTACAGAGAATGCGAGAACACTTATTGAAGATATCAAGAAGCAGTTTGATACGACAACAGATATTACCAAGACGGGCAATATCAATATGGAACAGCTTGAAAATGTATCGAAGAACAGCAGTAACATTGGAAATGACGTAAGCGGTGCTATGAATGAGCTTACAGCTAAGACAGAAGAAGCCAAGGTAATTCTTGGAATGATTAACGGAATTACAAGACAGACGGCACTCCTTGCACTTAATGCAAGCATAGAAGCGGCGAGAGCAGGAGAGGCAGGAGCTGGTTTTGCAGTAGTTGCACAGCAGATTAAACAGCTTGCAGAGGAGACACAGAAGTCAACAGAAGAGATAGAGAACATTATTGTGGCACTTGCAGAGCAGGCTGAGAAAGCTGGGCTTAGCGTTAATAATCTTCTTTCGGCTAATGAGAACCAGATAGAATTAGTGAATCAGTCAAAAAAGTCATTTGATGCGATAAGAGATGACATAAGGGATATTCAGGTAAAGATAGACGAAGAATATAACTATATGGATAATATTACAACAAGCAATAATGAGATTACACAGCATATAGAAAGCCTTAGTGCATTCAGTGAAGAGCTTCTTGCCAATACAGAGAATACACAGGAACTCAGCAATAAGACTATTAATGGAAGCAAGAATATTAATAATCTTTTAGATGATGTAATGAAAGAAATCAGCATTTTGCAGACAGTAATAGATGGTAAGGATAAGTAGGTAACAGGCAGTAACCAGCATATGAGGTTGCAGGCAGGAATGAGGAGTAAAATGGCAAAGAACAATATTATACTTATAGGTATGCCGGGAAGCGGTAAAAGTACACTTGGAGTTGTACTTGCCAAGAAGTTAGGATATTCATTTATAGATTCTGATATTGTTATTCAGGACACTTATAAGAAGACACTTGAACAGCTTATAGAAGAAAATGGTGATGCAGGATTTATTAAGATTGAGAATGATGTGAATTGTTCAATATCGCCAGAGCATACAATTATAGCAACAGGTGGAAGTGCTGTATATGGTGATGAGGCTATGGAGCATTTTAAGCAGATAGGAACAGTTATATATTTAAAGGTTTCAGAAAAAGAGCTTGAGAGCAGATTAGGAAGCCTTAAAGAAAGAGGCGTTGTATCTAACGGCAAGTCTACAGTGGAAGAAATCTTTGAGGACAGAAAAAGGCTCTATGAGAAATATGCAGATATAACAATTGTTCAGGAAGGCCGCGATATAAGAATGATTGTTGAGGATATGTATAAAAAACTTATTAACTTTATATAAAAAGTGAGAAATAATTGCAAAATAATTGCAATAATTATAAAATTATGGAAAAATATCTCTTCTGGTGGTACTATTAAAAATAGTAACATATGGAGGAGGTATTTTTTTAATGCAGGACAATAAATATAAATACACAGATGTGGGCGAAAGAAACAGAAGAATGAATAAGTTCTATATAGCAGCGACTTCTCTGCTTGGCTTAATGTTTCTTTTTTATCTGTGGATGAAGCAGCTTAATCACAATATTCCATCAATTGTTGTATATGCTAACACAGCACTTATTGCTATATTTGCAGTTGCTAATGTAATAGTTCACAGAAAGAATACAGCGACAAGATATTTAAAGGTTATGGCAACCATTGAGATTGGAATAGAATATCTGTTAATTGGGGTGCAGACCGATGCAAGCTTTATAAGTTATGCTATTCTTGGAGTATTTATACTTCAGATTCCTTATTATGAGAAGAAGTCATTGAAAAAAACTGCTGCAGGAATGTTGATATTATACATAATTGTAACTGCTGTACAGGCTTCAAAGGGAATATATGGACAGGATGTTAATGCAGTATGTTCGACATTTATGATAGTGCTTATAGGTGTTGTTATATTAGAAGTAGGTAAATTAACAATTCTGTTTAATGATGATGCCGTTAATTCGGCTAAAGATGAACACAGCAGAATAAAAGAGATTTTAGATAATATAATTATGGTATCAGGTGTTGTCAGCGATGAAACTAAGAAGAGTGATAAACTTATCAATGAACTTGTTGATACAACTAATACAGTAACTAATAGTATGAAAGAGATATCTGCCGCAACTAATATGACAGCGACAAGCATAGAAGAACAGAGCAGTATGACAACAACTATACAAGAGGCTATTGAACATACAGGAAAGGCTTCTGAGCAGATGGTTGAGCTGGCTGTTGATTCTAACAACAGTATACAGAAGAATATTGTTGTGATGGACGAATTAAGAAAGCAGTCTGAGCAGATAACGGATACTAATAAGTCCGTTACTGCATCTATGCAGAGATTGCAGGAAAAGACTAAGAACGTGGAAAATATTGCTGGAATGATACTTAATATATCAAGCCAGACTAATCTTTTAGCGCTCAATGCTTCAATAGAAAGTGCAAGAGCTGGTGAAGCGGGAAAAGGTTTTGCGGTTGTTGCTGAGCAGATAAGACAGTTAGCAGAACAGACTAAGAATTTTACAGAAGATATTACTAAGATAACTAATGAACTTAATGATAATGCAGATGAAGTTGTTGTATCTGTTAATTCTTCAGTTGAAGCGACTAAAGAGCAGAGTGAGAGAATAATTGAAGCGGCACAGACATTTGAACAGCTTAATAAGAATATAGAAACACTTATAGAGCATATTGATGTTGTTAATAAAGAAATAGCGGGTCTTTCAGATTCTAATAATAAGATTGTAGAGAATATTTCACAGTTATCAGCAGTTACGCAGGAAGTAACAGTCAATGCAGAGCAGGTACATAATATGAGTGAACAGAACCTTGAATATGCAAAGCAGGTTAAAGAGGCTGTTGGCAATATCAGGATTACATCAGGGAAGATGACAATAGAAGAATAAAAATATTTGGATATACAAAATGATTGTTATAAATTTATCGAAAATTATACGAAAAAACGATTAAAATGTTGAAAAAAATATTAAAATGATGTAAAATCTCAATAACATATAATCAATTATTTGATCGGAGGCGTGTAAATATGTTGTTTCAGCTTTATGGCCAGGGTGCCATTTACCAGTTATTAGGCTGGGTACTTGTCTTTGCAGGGCTTGTTATTTGTAACGAACTTGCAAGACGTTCTAAATTTGGTGGATTGTTATTCTTTATTATAATTCCAATCGCACTTACAATCTATTTTGTAGCTATCCAGATAGGAGCTGCACAGGGTGCTTCATGGGCACTTAATAATACTACATATAAGTATATGAATGGATGGTTCCATTATGCTAAGCTTTATGCCGCTACAGCAGGATGTATCGGATTTATGATGCTTAAGTATAAGTGGAGCATAGGTAAGACAGAATGGTTTAAGGTATTCCCATTCTTAATTGTTGCTATTAATATCCTTATCGCTGTTTGTAGTGATTTTGAATCAGCAATCAGAGGTGGAATTGATGGTGGCTGGTGGTTCTCTAACGAGGGCGTATGGCTTTACGGTGGCTGGTGGAACTGGCTTAACGGTATTGCAGGTATAATCAATATCTTCTGTATGACAGGCTGGTGGGGAATTTATTCATCAAAGAAGCAGGATGATATGTTATGGCCAGATATGACAATATGGTTTATTGTTGCATATGATATATGGAACTTCACATATACATATAACAATCTTCCAACACATACTTGGTATTGTGGTGTTGCATTACTTCTTGCTCCTACATTTGCTAATGCTTTATGGAACAAGGGTGGCTGGATTCAGAACCGTGCTAATACACTTGCAATATGGTGTATGTTTGCACAGGTATTCCCATTATTCCAGGTTGATGGAATATTTGCTACACTTCCAGTTCTTTACAAGTATACAGGAGCTAAGTCAGGAATGGAACTTACACATTATACATTAGAGCAAATGAATGCCGCAGGTGCATATCCAGTTGCTCAGGGTGTAATGGCTATTCTTGCAGTAGTAGCTAACGTAATCTGTATCTCAGTTATCATTAAGAGAGCTGTTGAACAGAAGAAGAATCCATACAAGAACGAAATCTTTGCAGGAACTAGAGATTTTGAACAGGCTATGGACAGAGCATAATATATGCGGATTTAATATATCAGTATGCTAATATATACAGATATTGATATATATGGATACATTAAGTATCAAAAGATAAAACAACAAAATACAATGATTATATGAAGATAAGAAAAGGCTGTTGCACTAATATTTGGTGTACAGCCTTTTTTATGTAATAAGGAATTCTAATAGAATTCTTTATTATAAAAGGCACTATGTGCCGGTATTATATGAATTGGTTTAATAATTCAAGATATCTGTTGAGTAAAGTAGAGCAGGTATATTCGCTTCCAGCAACATTTTTTTTCGTAATCATAGAAATTTTCATACGCATATCAGGGATAGGAATACATATAAGGTTCAACTGCTTTTGTTCCTGCTGTGGAAGGGGAGTTCCTATGCTGAAGGCATTAGTCATAGATACTATACGGCATCTGGCTTCTCTATCCGATACAGTAATTCTAAGTGAAGGGTTGGCAATTTTATTAATATCTATGCCAGAATATGAATCAGTATCTCTGTTAAAATATTCGACAAAAGGATAGTTCCATAGCTTTTCAATAGAAAAGCCATCTTCAAATATTGGATGTCCAGACCGTAGATTATAATTACATTCTACTTCCTTTATTATTTTTCTATGTAATTTGTGTTCTTGTATATAATTGTTTATTTTTGTTTCCTGCTCAACAGAGGAGAGTAGAAATCCAGCATTGACTTCACCATCATATACCTGTCTTAATATATCCCACTGGTCAGAATTATTAAGTGACATATCAAGCTTGCTAGAGTCCTGATATTCAGTAACCAGATTATAGAAAGGAAGATTAAAAAGCTGTGAAGCATTTGCGGCAATTTTAAATATTCTGTTGTCAGGAATTTCATCAAGGTTAAGTATTTTGTGGTATTCTGAAAGAATATTGTGGGCATATATTAATAACTTTTTGCCAGTCGGCGTGAATTCTATGCCACGGTTTGAGCGTTTCAGAATTTTATAGCCAAGTTCATTTTCAAGGCTGTTAATAGCGTTACTAAGGTTAGGCTGTGATATGAACAGCTTGTCGGCAGCTTTGTTAAGAGAATTAGTCTGTTCTAATGTTATAAGGTATCGTAGATGTTCTATTTTCATAATATTCCTCATTTCTGTATACATTTTAAGGGACATATTAATATATGTATTTTTTATAATAATATTTGTGGATTTTCAAGAGCGATTTTTTAGAAATATATAAATATTATGTGATATATAAATAAGATGACATTATATAATTATTTAATTGTTGGTATTTGCCTTATAATATTAATTAATTGGTTAATATTTTAAATTGTAAACGACTTTATGGTTTATTTATAAAAAATTTATACATAATTAGCAGTCTGCTATACGATTTTTTTATAATGCACTCAAAAATATGTATTAGCAGGTGGATATTTAATTTGATATTCTTACAGCAGTGAAGCAAAGGCGCTTTGTATCGGACAGATATGGGTGTGCTTTGCTTTTTTTATATTCAATAGAGACATACGTCAGTAGGACTGGTATGCCTTTCTATGAAAAAGCGTATAGAAATGAGGAATAAATTATGAATGAAAGATTAAGACAAATTCTTCAGACACATAGCAAAGAGTTTGAAGAAGTAAGTGATGCAATATGGGAGCATCCAGAAACACGATATAAGGAATTTGAATCGTCAAAGATACAGATGGAATTCCTTAAAGAAAAAGGATTTAAGGTCACAGAAGGAATAGCTGCAATTAAGACAGCTTTTGTGGCAGAGGCAGGAGAAGGTAAGCCAGTTATGGCATTTCTTGGAGAATTTGATGCACTTCCAGGATTAAGTCAGTATGCGGATTGTCCATATGAAAATGCAATAGAAGAAGGTGGACCGGGACACGGTTGTGGACATAATCTGCTTGGTACGGGTGCTATGGAAGCTGCCTGTGCTTTAAAACAGTATATCGAGGAAAATAATATAAAAGCCACTATACGTTATTATGGTTGTCCAGCAGAGGAAAGTGGTGCAGGCAAGGCGTTTATGGTAAGGGAAGGCTGTTTTGACGATGTTGATTTTGCATATGCGTGGCATCCAATGTTTGAAACAGGAATTATGAATAAAACACTTGCAAATGTAAGAGTTATATTTGATTTTACAGGAAAAAGTGCACACGCAGCGGCGTGTCCCGAAGATGGAAGAAGTGCTCTTGATGCCTGTGAGCTTATGAATGTGGGTGTGAATTATTTAAGGGAACATGTTAAGACAGACAGCCGTATGCACTATGCATATCTTAATGCTGGTGGAAGTGCACCAAACATAGTTCCACATAAGGCATCGCTTTTATATGCACTACGTGCGCCAAAGGCTTCTTATGTCAAGGAACTTATAGAAAGAGTATCTGATGTGGCAAGAGGTGCAGCACTTATGACAGGAACTAAGGTTGACATAAGGGTTGTTAGTGCATATGCAGATTTTCTTTCAGTTCCTGTGATGGATGAGATTATGGAAGACAGCATATTGGATAATCTTCCAATAGAATATACAGATGAAGAATACAAGTATGCAAGCCAGTTCAATTCTAAAGAATATGAATTAAGCGGCAATATTGATGCTTCATATGAGAAAGGAAAGAAAAATGTTTCGGCGGGAAGCACAGATGTAGCAGATGTAAGCTGGATAGCACCTACAGGTTCTATAACAGTGACAACTATGGCAAAGGACAGCACAATGCACGGTTGGACAGTAGTAGCACAGGGAAAGAGCAGTATAGCCCATAAGGGTATGCATAAGGCGGCAGGAATACTTTCGCAGGCGGCATTAAAAGTAATAGAGTCACCTGAATTACAGGAAAAGATAAAGGAAGATTTCAAAAAGTCAAAGGCTGGTGAAGAATACAGCTCATTGCTTCCAGCAAATGTAAAACCAGGAGACTTTTAAAAATAATAAATCTATAGAAAGAAGATAAGTATATAGCCATATAGACACATATTAGCAGATATAGAGGATTATATATTTATTATACGAGGAATAAGCGTATGAATGAAAATACAAAAAAGAAAACATCGGTGTTTGATAAAATACTTAAGGGTATAGAACACGGATGTAATAAGCTTCCAACTCCGTTTACAATGTTTATCGGATTATTCGTGATAGTAGGTGTGCTTTCAGCAGTATGTTCGGCATTAGGAGTACATATAACAAACCCTTCTGATGGCTCAGATGTAGCGGTTCAAAATCTGTTCTCAACAAAGGGACTTACTTGGTTTCTTACTAATATGACAACGAATTTCAGTGGCTTTGCATCACTTGGACTTGTACTTAGTATGACTATGGGTATAAGTATGTGTGAACAGGTAGGTCTTGTGGACAGTGTACTTAAGAAATGCGTAGGTAATGTATCAGCAGTTATGATTCCATATGTTATTGCTTTTATAGGAACTTGCGGAAATATAGCTTCGGATACTTGTACGGTTGTTATTCCACCATTAGCGGCAATAGCATTTGTTGCAGTTGGAAGAAATCCTATAGCTGGTCTTATGTGTGGCTGGCTTGCCGCTAACTGCGGTTTCTCAGCTAACCTTATGATAGCAGGTACTGATTCGATGCTTGCTGGTATTACTAACACTTCAATTCAGGTGCTGCTTGGTTCTGATACAACATTTCAGGTAGATAGTGCCTGCAACTGGTTCTTTATGGTTGCATCAACATTTCTTATAACATTACTTGTAGGCTGGTGTACTAATCATCTTCTTGAACCAAGAGTTGGTAAATATCAGGGAGAACTTAACGATTATAGAGAACCATTAAGTGATATACAGAAAAAAGGTTTGAGAAATACAGGAATAGCACTTCTTATATATATCGCAATAATTGTTGCAGGTATTGCCGCTGGTCCACTTCGTAATCCTCAGACAGGAAGTATTATTAACAGCCCATTTCTTAAGGGACTTATTCCTATTATTCTTGGAATGTTTATGTTATGTGGCATTGTTTATGGTAAGACAGTTGGAGTTATCAACGGTGAGAAGGATGTATCAAAATGCGTTACTAAAGCTATGGCATCTATGGGCTCTTTCGTAGCTTTCTGTTTTGCCGCAGGCCAGTTTACAGCATTATTTAACTGGACAAAGCTTGGAACAGTGCTTGCTATATCAGGTGCAGATTTCCTTAAGAGCATTAACTTTACAGGTTCAGGATTATTTATAGCAATAATTATCCTTGTAGGTATTGTTAATCTGTTTATGGGTTCTGCTTCTGCCAAATGGACTATCTTCGGACCAGTATTTGTTCCAATGCTTATGATGTTAGGTTATCATCCAGCGTGGACACAGTTATTATATAGATTAGGAGATTCGCCAACTAATGCAATATCTCCATTAAGCCCATATCTTTTTATGTGCCTTGCGGTAGTTAATGAAAAGTACGATAAGGATATGAAACTTGGAAGTTTTATAGCACCTTGTATTCCAACAATACTTGTTGTACAGATAGTGTGGATAGCATTTGCACTTATATGGTATGCCCTTGGACTTCCTATTGGACCGGGTGTATATATTAATATGTAAAATGTATATGTTAATATATAAGTTAATATAAAAAATGAATATATAATTTTGAAACAGCCTGCATCTGATGTTTTTATCGGGTGCAGGTTGTTTTGATATAGATGTAATCCGGTTGTGTGCATTATATTTTTCCAAGTAGTTGTATAGTAAGTTGCTAAAGAATACTTTGCTGTGCTATACTAATAATATTAATATGCACCTTTGACGGGTGCAGGAATGGAGGCACATTATGATTAAAAAGATTAAGGGAATTAAAATTGAACTTATAATTATATCAATAGCATTATTTGTGTTAGGCCTTTTCCTTACAATATTTCCTGAGGTATCACAGATTATCATATGCAGGGCAGTAGGAATTGCATTATGTGTGTGGGGAGTGTTAAGGCTTATGACATATTTCAGAATGTCAAGGGAAGATGTATTCGTATCATTCGGACTTGTACAGGGTATATCATTACTTGCATTTGGAATATTCTTTGTTATGCGACCAGAAGCTATTGCAGTATTTTTTGGAACAGCTATTGCGATAATAATTATTATTGATGGCATATTAAAGCTTCAGTATGCAATAGAATTCTATCATATGGAAGCACAGCGCTGGTGGATAGAGGCAATTGTTGCAGCATTAATGGTTGTTATGGGAGTTGTTGCATTATTTAACCCATTTGGCTCAACAACAGTGCTTATGATGTTTGTTGGAATTGTGCTTATGGTTGAGGGCTTGAGTGACCTTATATCTATTATAAGAATATCTTCATTTATTAAGAATTTAAGAGGATAGTGTATTGTCGGGAAGCGGAATAGCATTTGCCCCTGACATAATTAATATTAATGGAATTATGGAGGATATAATTAAAATGTCGGATAAAGTAATATATGCAGCTATACTTGGAGCAGGAACAGTAGGACTTGGAACATACAAATTATGTGAGGCTATGAGTGATGAGATAAAACATAAGACAGGAGCAACACTTGTTATTAAGAAGGTTCTAGTAAGAAATTTATCTAAGAAAAGAGAAGGTATTCCAGATGAACTTCTTACAGATAAGTGGGAAGATATAATTAATGACAAGGATATCAACATTGTTGTTGAACTTATGGGTGGAATTCATCCAGCCAAGGATTATGTTCTTGAGGCACTTAAGGCTGGCAAGCAGGTTGTTACAGCTAATAAGGATCTTATTGCTGAGTATGGCGAGGAAGTTGGCAATGCGGCTAATGAAGCGGGAGCAGACCTTCAGTTTGAGGCGGCTGTAGCTGGTGCAATACCAATTATCAGACCATTAAAGCAGAGTATGACTGGTAACCATATCACAGAGATTATGGGTATTGTTAACGGTACGACTAATTATATTCTTACTAAGATGACAGAGAGCGGAATGGACTACAAGGAAGCTTTAGCAAAGGCTACAGAGTTAGGCTATGCAGAGGCAGACCCAACAGCAGATGTGGAAGGGTACGATGCAGGAAGAAAGATTGCTATTATGGCTTCTATTGCATTTAATTCAAGAGTGACATTTGCTGATGTATACACAGAAGGTATTACTAAGATTTCCGCAGATGATATTAAGTATGCCAAGGAATTTGGATATGTAATCAAGCTTTTAGGTGTTGCAAAGAATACAGAGGACGGAATTGAAGTAAAGGTTCATCCAATGCTTATACCTAATAATCATCCTCTTGCAAATGTAAACGATGCATTTAATGCTGTATTTGTACACGGTAAGGCTATGGACGATGCAATGTTTATGGGACGAGGTGCAGGACAGATGCCAACTGCCAGTGCGGTTGTAGGTGATATAATTGATGTATGCAGAAATATAGTACACGATTCCTGCGGAAGAATTGGCTGCTGTTGTTATAAGAATCTTGAAGTGAAGGATATAACAGATACTAAGAGCAAATTCTTCTTAAGACTTGAAGTAGCAGACAAGCAGGGTGTTCTTGCCAATATTGCAAGTGTCCTTGGCAACAGCGGTGTAAGCATAGCACAGGTAGTTCAGAAGAGTGGAAAAGACGGTGTTGCGGAGCTTGTTATTATAACAGCAGAGGTTCTTGAGAAGAACTTTAACGATGCTATGGCTGTATTTAAGGGACTTTCAGCAGTTAAGAATATTGCTGGTGTTATAAGAGTGTATTAAGATTAACAGAAAGGCAGTTAATAATGGCGGCTAAATATTATGCAGTAAGAAAAGGCAGAGATACGGGAATATATAGAACCTGGGACGAATGTAAAAGTCAGGTGTTCCAATATGCCGGAGCTGAATATAAAAGCTTTACAACTGAACAGGAAGCTCTTGAATATATTGGCAGGCTTAAGAATAATGATGTCCAGAGTGAGAGCTATGCATTTGTTGATGGTTCTTTTAATATAGCGACAGGGGTCTATGGATATGGTGGATTTCTTGTATACAATAATGAGAAATATATCCTCACAGGAAGTGGCAGTGACAGCGAAATGGCTTCAATGCGTAATGTAGCCGGTGAAATTCTTGGAAGTATGGCGGCAGTAGAGAAAGCGATAGAACTTGGCATTAAAAGCGTAGACATATATTTTGATTATATGGGAATAAGAGCGTGGGCACTCGGAGAGTGGAAGCGCAATAAGAAAGGTACTATAGCTTATTATGATTATATGCAGTCAGTAAAAGATAAGATAGCCATTAATTTTGTTAAAGTTAAGGGACATTCAGGCGTTGAAGGTAACGAGGAAGCCGACAGGCTTGCTAAGAAAGCAGTAGGAATATTATAAATAGATAAAAAGATTGTCAGATAATAATTGACATATAGTATTAATATATGATACAATTTGTTCGTGTGAGTCAGGAAGTATATGATTTCATACAAATATGACCACTTATATCCTAAGCGTGTGATAGTTTACAGCATATCAGGATAAAGTTAAGCCTAACGGACAGGCGGGTCGGTTGCCGGTGTGGTAGAACCACATTATTATTATTGATTGAGCATTAAGCTCTGTTTTTTAAGTTGATTACTTTATAATCTGTGCCAAGCACATCATCTTGTGAAACGGTCAATAAAGAGTGACGCATATTTGTATGACATAGACAAAGACGTCTATGAAATATATTCGCTGATTTCGTATATATTATGACATTGTATTGTATAATTACAGGTGTATTTTAATGTAATGATGTTGATATTATATTATGACTAATAAGGTGGTAAGTGTGTAAGCACTGCCACCTTTTTTAATGCCATTTAGGAAGCTTTGTGCGCTTAAGAAATTTTACGCAATATAGAAACTTTGCGCAATTTAAGAAGTTTTGTGCAATTATGAGATTTTACATAATTATAAAAATTCTGGCAGTGCTTAAAGTAATTATTTTTATTGTATGTGAGGTAAGGGAAATGTCTAACGATCAGACAAGAGCACCAGTATATGAAGCACTGGAAAAGCTTAGAAGAAAAAGAGTAGTACCATTTGATGTTCCGGGTCATAAAAGAGGAAGGGGCAATCCTGAATTAGTGGAATTATTAGGAGAAAAATGTGTTGGAATAGATGTTAATTCTATGAAGCCCCTGGATAATCTGTGTCATCCGGTATCAGTTATAAGAGATGCAGAAGAATTAGCGGCTAAGGCATTTGGTGCAGAGAACGCATTCCTTATGGTTGGGGGAACTACATCTGCTGTGCAGGCGATGATATTATCGAATTGCAAGAGAGGAGATAAAATAATACTTCCAAGGAATGTGCATAAAAGTGCCATTAATGCTTTAGTGTTATGTGGTGCAATTCCAGTGTATGTTAATCCGGAGGTTAATCATCAGCTTGGCATTTCACTTGGTATGAATCTAGAGTCAGTACGAAAAGCTATAAAAGAAAATCCTGATGCGGTTGCAGTGCTTGTAAACAACCCTACATATTATGGAATATGCTCTGATATATGTTCAATAGTGAAGCTGGCACACGAACACGGAATGAAAGTGTTAGCTGATGAGGCACACGGAACACATTTATATTTCCAGCCGCAATTACCAGTTTCTGCTATGGCAGCAGGGGCAGATATGGCGGCGGTATCTATGCACAAATCGGGTGGTTCTTTAACACAAAGTTCGATACTTCTTACGAATAAAGGTGTTAATGCTGATTATGTAAGACAGATTATTAATCTTACGCAGACGACAAGTGGTTCATATCTTTTGCTTGCAAGCCTTGATATTTCAAGAAGAAATCTTGCCTTAAGGGGTGAAGAGTCATTTGCAAAAGTAATGGATATGGCAGAATATGCGCGCAGGGAGATTAATGAAATAGGTGGATACTACGCATATGGTAAAGAGCTTGTTAATGGAACAAGCGTATATGATTATGATGTCACCAAATTGTCAGTTCATACGCTTGGACTGGGACTTGCCGGAATTGAAGTATATGACCTGTTAAGAGATGAATATGATATTCAGATAGAATTCGGAGATGTAAGCAATATCCTTGCTTATATATCTATCGGAGACAGATTGCAGGATATAGAAAGGCTTGTTGGAGCTTTGGCGGATATAGCAAGAATATATAAAAAGGACAGCACAGGAATGTTAAGCGGAGAATTTATAAGTCCAATAGTAGCCAAATCACCACAGGAAGCTTTCTATTCTGCCAAGGAGTCCCTGCCGGTTGAGAAGACTGAGGGAAGGATATCAGGAGAATTTGTGATGTGTTATCCGCCGGGAATTCCAATATTAGCACCGGGAGAGATGATTACAGATGAGATTATACAGTATATTCTGTATGTTAAAGAAAAAGGCTGTTCAATGCAGGGAACAGAAGATAAGAGTGTTAATAACTTAAAGGTTCTGGTATAGACAGATAATTGTGGCAGAGCCATATGAAAGTATATACAGGAAATGAGGATTATTTAATATGGAGATGTGGTTTTCGGAGCTTCATACAAGTAATGTGAAGCTTTCAATGAGAATAGAAGAACAGTTATGTTCGGTGGAGAGCGACTGTCAGAGAATTGACGTGCTTGTTTCAGATGAATTTGGTAAATTTCTTGCATTAGACGGAGAGATACTATTTTCAGAAAAAGACGAGTTTATATATGATGAGATGGTAACCCATATTCCGATGGCAGTCCACCCTGATGTAAAGAATGTATTAATAATCGGTGGAGCTGATGGCGGAGTTGCAAGAGAACTTATTAACTATAAATGCATAGAAAGAATAGATGTTGTTGAACCTGATGAAATGCTTGTTGAAGTGTGTAGAAAGCATTTTCCTGAGCTTACATGTGGGTTAGATGATGACAGGGTTAATGTGTATATTCAGGATGCATTAAGATTTTTAAGAAATAAGACAGATGATTATGACCTGATAATTAATGATGCGACAGATCCATTTGGATATACAGAAGGTTTATTCACCAAAGAATTTTATGGAAGCTGTTATAAAGCACTTAAAAGTGATGGCATTATGGTATACCAGCACGGAAGTCCATTTTATTCAGAAGATAAAGAGGAATGTGTGAAAATGCACAGAAAGGCATATCAGGCATTTCCTGTAAGCCGGGTATATCAGGCACATATACCAACCTGTTCATCAGGCTACTGGCTGTTTGGATTTGCTTCCAAAAAATATCATCCGCTTGATGATTTCAGACCGGAGGAATGGAAGAAGCTGGGGATAAAGACAAGATATTATACAACTAATCTTCACAGGGGAGCATTTATGCTTCCAGGTTATGTAGAGCAGATGCTTGAAGAAGAAGAAAATGAGAAGAAAGCCTGAAAAGAGTAATAGACAGTGTTTAAAAAGAAAGACGGAAGAGAATTAATAAACAGGGCTTAAAGAAAGCGTTAAAAGAATTAATAAATATGGCTTAAAGAATGGAGGATAATTATGAGCAGAGTATTAATAATAGGTTGTGGTGGAGTTGCAACAGTGGCAATTAACAAGTGCTGTCAGAACAGTGATGTATTTACAGAGATATGTATAGCAAGCAGGACTAAAAGCAAATGTGATGCTTTAAAGGATAAATTACAGCCTCATACAAAAACAGTAATTACAACAGCAAAGGTTGATGCAGATAATGTTGAAGAACTTGTTAAGCTTATTGAAAGCTATAAGCCAGAGGCAGTGCTTAACCTTGCACTTCCATATCAGGATTTAACAATAATGGATGCCTGTCTTAAGACAAAGGTGCATTATATTGATACTGCTAACTATGAGGCAGAAGATACAGAAGATCCTGAGTGGAGAGCTATATATGAAAAGAGATGTAAGGAAGAAGGCTTTTCGGCTTATTTCGATTATTCTTGGCAGTGGAATTATAAGAAGCAATTTGAAGAAGCAGGAATAATGGGACTTTTAGGAACAGGCTTTGATCCTGGTGTAACAAGTGTATTCTCAGCATATGCGCTTAAGCATTATTTTGATGAAATAGATACAATTGATATTCTTGACTGCAATGGTGGAGATCACGGTTATCCATTTGCAACTAATTTTAATCCGGAGATTAATTTAAGAGAAGTGTCAGCGCCGGGCTCATATTGGGAAGATGGACATTGGGTAGAAGTACCAGCTATGTCTATAAAGAGAGAATATGATTTCCCACAGGTTGGAATGAAGGATATGTATCTTTTACATCACGAGGAGATAGAATCGCTTGCGAAAAATATTCCGGGAGTTAAAAGAATAAGATTTTTTATGACATTTGGACAGAGCTATCTTACACATATGAAATGTCTTGAGAATGTTGGAATGTTAAGAACTGACCCTGTAAAAGTTAATGGTGTTGAAGTTGTTCCTATACAACTCTTAAAAGAGCTTCTTCCAGACCCAGCTACTCTTGGAGAAAGAACAGTAGGAAAGACTAATATAGGCTGTATATTCAAAGGAAGAAAAGACGGAAAAGAAAAGACAATATATATTTATAATGTGTGTGACCATCAGGAATGTTACAGGGAGGTTGAGTCACAGGCAATATCATATACTACAGGTGTTCCAGCAATGATAGGAACAATGATGGTTGTCACAGGAATGTGGAATAAAGCAGGTGTATACAATGTGGAAGAATTTGATCCAGATCCATATATGGAAGCACTTAATAAATGGGGACTTCCTTGGGTAGTAGAGGAAAATCCACAGCTTGTAGAATAGAGGATATAAGAATTAATGACAATAAATGATATTACAACACCAGCATATATTATAGATGAGAATATGCTGGTTCATAATCTTGAAATTTTAAAATATGTTGAGGATAAAACAGGCTGTAAAATATTGCTTGCCCAGAAAGCGTTTTCAGCATTTTATGAATATCCGTTAATTGGCAGATACATAAGCGGCACAACAGCAAGCGGATTGTATGAGGCAAGGCTTGGCAGGGAAGAGATGAATAAAGAAAATCACGTCTATGCCCCTGCTTACAAAGAGAAGGATATAGATGAACTTGTGAAAATATGTGACCATATAATATTTAATTCAATCGGACAGCTTATGCGTTATAAGGAAAAATGCATAAGAAGCGGTGTCAGCATAGGTCTTAGAATTAATCCTGAAATATCTACGCAGGGTGATAATGCAATATATGACCCTTGTGCGTATGGTTCAAGGCTTGGAGTAACTATTGATATGTTAAATAAGGCAGATGATGAGGCTCTTAATGGAGTTGAGGGACTTCATTTTCATACTCTCTGCGAGCAGAATTCAGATGCACTTGCGATTACACTTAAAGTGGTTGAAGATAAATTCGGACATATTATGAATAATATGAAATGGATTAATATGGGTGGTGGACATCATATAACAAGAAAAGATTATGATATAGATACACTTATTGACTTTGTTAATCACATAAAGAATGATTATAATGTGCAGGTGTATTTAGAGCCTGGCGAGGCTGTTGCTCTTAATGCTGGTTATCTTGTTACTGAGGTGTTAGATAAGGTTGATAATGGAATTGAAACGCTTATACTTGATGCTTCTGCCGCGTGCCATATGCCTGATGTACTTGAAATGCCATATACACCACCGCTTATGGGAGCGCAGATAATTAAAGATATCAAAGAGTATGAACATAGTAATGCCTGTAAAGATATTCAGGAAAATAAAGATATTAAGAAAAGTAAAGATGACAAAACATATGGAGAAAATGTATACAGGCTGTCTTCATATACCTGTCTTGCAGGAGATATTATAGGTGATTATAAGTTTGACAGTAAGATTAATATAGGTGACAGGCTTGTATTTAAGGATATGGCGATATACTCAATGGTAAAGAATAATACATTTAATGGAATACCACTTCCAGCCATAGCGGTAATGAAAGATAAAGAAGTGCAGATTATTAAAGAATTTGGTTATGAAGATTTTAAGTGGAGGCTTTCGTGAGAATAACAGATACTACACCTATACAAGATAGCTATTATATGCCAGCAGAATATGACAGACATAAAGCTACAATTATGATATGGCCTGTAAGGACAGGCTCGTGGCCTTATAATGCTGTAGCTGCGCAGAATGTATTTGCAGATATTGCACATATAATATCCAGACACGAAAAAGTGTACATATTAGCAGATGAGAAGCACTATGCACAGGCAGAAGCCAGATTTATGAAAATAGAAGATAACGTAACAGGAGAATGTAATGAAGCTGGTAAAGATATTGGAACTGCTGGGAATATTGAAGTAATCTGCATTGAAACCGATGATGCGTGGGCAAGAGATGTTTGTCCCACGTTTGTAAAAAACGGACATACAGGTGATGTGCGTGGGATTAACTGGAAATTCAATGCGTGGGGCGGCAATTATGATGGTCTTTACAAGAATTGGGAAAAGGACGATAAGGCGGCTCTGCAATTCTGTAATATGGCAGGATATGATTATTATGATGCAGCTCCGTTTGTGCTTGAGGGAGGTTCAATACACAGTGATGGTGAAGGTACTGTTATAGTAACTGAGAGCTGTCTTTTAAGTAAGGGTAGAAATCCTGATATGAGCAGGGAGCAGATTGAGGATAATCTTAAGAAATATCTGGGCGCAGAGAAAATTATATGGCTTCCTTATGGGATATATAATGATGAAACTAATGAGCACGTTGATAATGTGTGTGCATTTACTTCACCAGCTAATGTAGTTCTTGCGTGGACGGACAATGAAAAAGACCCCCAATATGCAATGTCTGTGGCTGATATGAAGGTGCTTGAAAAGGAAACTGATGCCAGAGGACGTAAGTTTAATGTGCATAAACTGCATATACCAGATGTTCCAGTGTGCATAACCGATAATGATTTAAAGGGACTTGTATTTGAGGCAGGAGAAGATATGCGTGAAGCAGGAGAGAGGCTTGCGGCAAGCTATGCTAACTTTTATATAGCTAATGATATTGTACTTGTTCCACAGTTTGGTGATGTTAAGGATAAGCAGGCAGTAGAACTTATTCAGAAGCTTATGCCAGAGTATGAAGTTATGGGGGTGTATGCAAGAGATATAATTGTCGGTGGAGGCAATATACATTGTATTACACAGCAGATACCACAATAACAGGATATGTTAAAGTGGTATATATGTTAGAGATTAGTGATATTGCTGGCATAATTAAGACACAAAAAGAAGTTAAAGCGTAATAGGTTATAGATTGGTTTTAGTGCGACAGACACGGAAATGAGGTAATATGAGCAGAAAAGTAAAAGCTGCGGCAATTCAGATGCAGTGCAGTAATAATGTCGGCGATAATATAAAAAAAGCTGATAGAATGACAAGAGAAGCAGTTAAAAAGGGAGCTAATATAATTCTTCTGCCAGAATTATTTGAAAGGCAGTATTTCTGTCAGGAGAGAAGATATGAATATTACGCCTATGCCAAAAGTGTAGAAGAAAATGATGCTGTCCAGCATTTTACACAGACTGCTAAGGAACTTGGCGTTGTTATAATTGTAAGTTTTTATGAAAAAAACATAAATGTGTTGTATAATACAGTTACGGTTATTGATGCAGATGGAAGTAATCTGGGAATATATAGAAAGACACATATTCCAGATGACCATTATTATCAGGAAAAATTCTATTTTACGCCGGGTAATACAGGATTTAAGGCATTTAATACAAAGTTCGGCAATATAGGTATAGGAATATGCTGGGATCAATGGTTTCCTGAAACAGCTAGAGCTTTAGCAGTGAAGGGTGCAGAAATATTATTTTATCCTACAGCTATAGGAAGTGAACCTATACTTGAATGTGACAGTATGCCTCATTGGAGAAGATGTATGCAGGGACATGCCGGCTGTAATCTTGTTCCTGTAGTTGCGGCTAACAGAATTGGAATAGAAACAGTAGACCCTTGTGAGGCAAATGGTGGACAGAAAAGCTCACTTAAGTTCTATGGTTCATCATTTATAACAGATAATACAGGTGAGGTCATATGTGAAGCAGGCAGAGATACAGAAGAAGTGCTTGTTGCAGAGTTTGATTTAGATGAATATATGACAGACAGATTATCGTGGGGGTTATTCAGAGATAGAAGACCGGAAATATATAACTGAATTGGAGATAAACGTAGTGAAGAAACTTGTTATAGGTATGCTTGCCCACGTTGATGCAGGTAAGACAACATTATCTGAGAGCATATTATATACATCAGGAGCGATAAGAAAGCTTGGAAGAGTAGATAATAAAGATGCGTTTCTGGATAATAATGATTACGAAAGACAGCGTGGAATAACGATATTTTCTAAGCAGGCAGTATTTACCTACAAAGATTTAGATGTTACATTGCTTGATACACCCGGACACGTTGATTTCTCGGCAGAGATGGAGAGAACACTCTGGGTGCTTGATTATGCTGTTCTTGTTATTAACGGAATGGATGGGGTTCAGGGACATACAGAGACACTTTGGGGACTTTTAAAGAGATTAAAAGTCCCTGTGTTTATATTTGTCAATAAAATGGACCAGCAGGGAACAGACAGGCATAGAATATTAGAACAGTTAAAGAATAAATTATCATCAGGCTGTGTGGATTTTGACAGGCTTGATTATGAAGAGCTTGCTGTGTGCAATGAAGAGGCATTAGAGCAGGTGTTAGAGGAAGGCACTGTTGATGATAAGCTTATAGGAGATATGATAACTAAAAGAGAAGTGTTTCCTGTAATATTCGGCTCTGCATTAAGACTTGATGGAGTGGACAGGCTTCTTGATATTATGAATAAATATTGTGAGATACCTGAAAATGCTGATAATGGACAGTCAGATATGTCAGCAAGGGTATATAAAATATCAAGAGATGACAGAGGCGAAAGACTTACACACATTAAGGTTACAGGCGGAAGCCTTAAAGCCAAACAGCTTATTAACGGTGAGAAGATTAACCAGCTTAGAATATATTCAGGTGAGAAGTACACTTCGGTAAATGAAGCTGTGTGTGGAAGCATATGCGCAATAACAGGGCTTGAGGGCACCTATGCAGGACAGGCATTAGGCAGTGAGAACAGTGATAATGCACCTGTGTTATCGCCAGTGCTTAATTATAAGATTAATCTTCCAGCAGGAACAGACCCGCTTATGATGCTTCCTAAGCTTAAGATGATTGAGGAGGAAGAACCTCAGCTTCACATTGAGTGGAATGAGAGTTTTAAAGAAATACATGTGCAGGTTATGGGACCTGTTATGATAGAAGTTCTTCAGAATATTATTAAAGAACGCTTTGATTGTGAAGTGACATTTTCTGAAGGAAGCATTGTATACAAGGAAACGATAGCTGATAAAGTTGAAGGAATCGGACATTTTGAACCTTTAAGACATTATGCGGAGGTGCATCTTATATTAGAGCCGGGTGAAGCTGGAAGTGGTATGCAGTATGAGCTTGACTGTAGTGAAGATATGCTTGCAAAGAACTGGCAGAGGCTTATATATACACATCTGTGTGAAAAGACACATAAGGGCGTGCTTACAGGTTCTGCGCTTACTGATGTTAAGATAACGGTTGTTGCAGGCAGGGCTCATAACAAGCATACAGAGGGCGGAGATTTCAGACAGGCTACCTAC
>JBNMLJ010000034.1:0-35483 GCA_050874785.1 Lachnospira sp. | reverse complement strand
ATATTAATTAGTGCCAATCTTAATAAGAAATCAAAAACAGAGAATAGAAAGTCTACCCGGAGCTTCTCCTCCAATATATAACTTTCTATTCTCTGTTTTTATAATAATATTCTCCGCAAGAATATCCTATAACCTTATATTTTCTTACGTCTTATAACAGCCGCAACTCTTAAAGACACAACTCCAACAATAACAATAACTGTGACAACCCATACCCAGACTGGTACATTATGAATATTGAAACATCTTACATTTATCCACATCTGATTAATTCTTGCTGTCTCATCAGCATCAAAATACTGCATGATAGCACTTCTGTGCATTACCTCTTCGGTAGGATACTGCGCTGACAACATACCATCAATCTGTGACTTACTTGTTCTTAACATATATCTTTCATCACCTGATACACCAGAGAAGAAATATCCTAATGAATAATCAACTGCATCAGCTTCACTTATTGTATCATCTTCTTCCATAAGTGACTCAAGACCATAATTCCATTTTACATAATCATATATAACCGGGCTAAGGCCACCGGATATTACTGATGTGTAACCAATATAATACATATTTCTTACAGCATTTTCTGGCATAGACACGAAATTAATAAACGCTTCTGCTGCCTGCTTCTTTTCCGCATCACCATTAATGCCTGATTTTAACATTGTCCAGCCATCAAAATACATATTAGTACATTCTTCTGGAATAGCAAAGTTAAGCTCAACATCACTTTCTGCTGCCTGCTGCATTATGTATACAGCATCTCCTGACCACTGATATCCAGCACTTATTTTTCCTGTAATAGCATCAACCTTGCCGCTGTCTGTCTCGAAAGAATATACATTATCTTTAACCTGCTGAAGATACTCTAACACATCATCAACTGTTGCCTGAGATGTATCATTCATCTCAGCCGCAAGCTTTTTGGTGTAATCAGGCTGGCTGACAAAATCCTGTGATTTTAATTTATCAGCTTTAATAGCACCAATTGCCGCAAACATTGTATCTCTTACGTTATCTTTTACTGTAATCTTACGTCTGAACTTATCGTTATTGATAATCTTCCAGGTAGATGCTTCTTCCTTGGTAACATCTTCAGGATTGTATATAATACCTGTAACACCCCACATATAGCCTGCTGCATATTTGCTCCATGGCTCACCATTAATTGTATTATTATCAAATGTCTGTTTTATGAATGGGGATACTCCCTTAGCATAATAATTCTCTTTAATTCCTGTATCATAAAATTCATCAGAAAATGGTTCAAGCCAGCCCTCGTCCATAAGCTTCATAAACATATATTCTGAAGGACATATTAAATCATACTCATCTCCTAATGTAAGCATATTATAAAGTTCTTCATTAGTTCCAAGACAGCTATACTCGACATTAACCTTCTTGCCATATGTCTTATAATACCATTCAGCAAAATCATCAACCATAGAATTATCGCCTCTGATATCTCCACTCTCAAGGTCAATTGTTTCATCATCGTCCCAGCCGCCTTCATCTATATACTCTTCCCAGTTACATATTCTAAGGGTAATTGTATCGTTATCTGCCGCTTCTGCTTTAGTAGAATTAAATCCTTTCCACACTCCTGTTATACTTCCAGACAACATTTCAACAACCAAAAGCATAGCAAGCGAAACTTTTATAACTTTTTTCGTCAAATGTCTGATATAAGATGTAGTATCTTTAATCACATTTTTACTCATTAATGTTTCTCCTTCTGGGCTTCATTCTTTATAGGTGCAAAGTTCATAACTACTTCTACTATAACCACAATCAGGAATATGATTGTTGATAATGCCCATAATGCAGTCTTAATATTAGTCTGTGACCCCTTTGTAGCATTAACAACATATGTACTTATTGTATCAAATGTCGCTGGTTTCGTATAAGTTGCCACAAAATAATCATCTAATGATAAAGTAACTGCCATAACAAAGCCTGATACAATACCTGATGCAATCTGAGGTATAATGATATGAATTAACGCGTATCCCGGTGTTGCTCCAAGGTCAAGTGCAGCCTCATAAAGACTTGGGTCCATCTGCTTTAGCTTTGGAACAACGGCAAGATATACAAATGGCGCACTTAGCACTGTATGTCCTATCACAAGCGGAACATAAGTATTCTTGCTTACACCGAATACGACAACAAGAAGAATACACAATGAAAAGCCTGTTACAACATCAGCATTGACTACTGGTATCTGATTAAGAACTGACATTGTTCCATTCACCTTCTTCTTAGAATAAAATGCTCCAATTGCACCTGTTGTTCCAAGTATTGTTGCAAGTATGGCACTTCCAAGTGCCAATGCTACTGAACCTATAATCATATCTATAAGCTCTGGCGTTGTGAATAATGTCACATAATTATGCAACGATAATGAATGAATAGCTCCAATATTTGGTGAATCTGTAAAGCTATATACTGCTAATATAAGAATCGGAACATACATAAATAAAAGTACAAGACCGATAATTGCATATTTAATACATTTTTTTAACATATCTGTCCTCTTTCCTATCACATATATCTACAGCTTACGTCCTGAATTCTCATTATCGCTGTCTGCTGATATAAGACTGATTATACATATAATTATAAGAAGTATAAGTGCTATCATTGAACCATTGTTCCAGTCATACGCACTAAAGTAACTTCCAATAAGACTACCCATAATATATGTACTGTTGTAAAGCATATCCAGCACTACATAATTAGTCATAGCTGGAAGGAATACCATTGATATTCCGCTTATAATTCCCGGTACAGATAATGGCAATATAACTCTTATAAATGTCTGGAAGTTATTAGCTCCCAGATCATTAGCCGCTTCTATAATACTATTATCCATTTTGGATAATGTTGTATACAATGGTAATATCATAAACGGAAGAAAATCGTAAGTCATTCCTATTACTGTATTAATAAACGGATAAAATGCAAGATTACCTTCTATTAATGAAAGAACCTCTTTAAGAGCTGTAATTCTTAATGTAAAGTTAATCCACATCGGAAGAACAAAAAGCATAAGAATAACTGCTTTTCTTTTAATCTCACTCTGTGCAAGTATATATGCAACCGGATACGCTATTAAAAGACATACAACTGTTACAACCAGTGCCAGTGCAAAGCTGTAACATAATGTTCCAAGTGTATTAGGGTCAGTAAAGAAATTGCATAGATTACTAACAGTAAACTGACCTTGTCCATTCGTAAAAGCGTAATATATCAATACCAGCAAAGGGGCTGCAACAAATAACAAAAGAAATATTCCATAAGGAATTCCAAGCTGCTTACGCGATAATACATTATTCATCTTTATTAATTCCTTTCCCTCTACCTACTTTTTCAATTGAAACTTCATTTTATCCTCTGGCATAATAAGTCCTACAGCATCGTCCATATTCCACAGATACTCATCATCTACAATAAGGTCGTGTCCATACTCTGTTCTTATAACATAGCTGTAATGGTCTCCCTTATATATAAGGTTAATAATATGTCCCGATACAAGACCTTCCTCTACATTATCACTCATTCTTATATCATATGGCTGGATTGAAACCATAACCTTTAACTTAGCTGTATCAATTGCCTCATTATTCTCATCAACTAAAACATTATCCTTTATGCTTGATTTAGGAATAACCTTTGTCAAATCACAATTAATAACCTTACCATTAAAATCAAGCGTGTAATCACTATTAATATTAGTAACAAAGCTTGTTGTATGATCCTCAGCAAGCATAATATGAATTCCATCTGGCTCAAGCTTCATACCAATTCTTTCACCAACAGAATAACACTTGGTTGTTCTTATAACCATCTCATACTTGCCCGATTCAACTGTAACCTCATAGTGCATACCCTTAAATATAACCGACACAACTTCGCCCTCGACAGTTCCGTCCTCTGGCTTAGTTATAATCACATCTTCTGGTCTTACAACAACATCAACAAGTGTACCCTCTGCAACATCGTCCATTCCCATGAATTCACCACCGCAGAATCGCACCTTCATATGTCCGGTCATAATACCTTTAAAAATGTTACTCTCACCAATAAAGTCAGCTACAAACGCATTCTGTGGCTCGTTATATATATCCTCAGGCGTGCCAATCTGCTGTATTTTACCTTCAGAAAGAACTACAATCTTATCAGACATAGTAAGTGCTTCTTCCTGATCGTGTGTTACATATATAAATGTAATTCCAAGCTCATCGTGCATATGTTTTAATTCAATCTGCATCTCCTGACGCATTTTCAAATCAAGTGCGCCTAGTGGCTCATCAAGCATAAGAATCTCAGGCTCATTAACCAAAGCCCTTGCAATGGCTATTCTTTGCTGCTGTCCACCTGATAATGTAGATATCTTTCTATTCTCAAAACCTTCGAGGTCAACTATATCAAGAACTCTCTTTACTTTCTTTCTAATCTCTTCCTTAGGCAGCTTCTTAAGCTTAAGTCCAAATGCTATATTGTCATATATATTCATATGTGGAAATAAAGCATATCTCTGGAACACTGTATTAATAGGTCTTTTATTAGCTGGAAGCTGTGATATATCTTCTCCATTAAGAAGTATCTCGCCACTTGTCGGCATTTCAAATCCAGCTATCATTCTTAATGTAGTAGTCTTACCACATCCAGATGGTCCAAGAAATGTTACGAATTCCCCTCTCTTTACTTCAAGATTGAAATCTTCAACAGCCTTAAATCCATTATCACTATATACTTTACTAATATGTCTTAATTCTATTATATTATCTGCCATCGTTCTCCTTTTGCACCTCTTGGTTAATTTATTAATTCAGCATACAATGCCATAATTGCTTCTATCTGTTATATTAATAATTATACATAGATTTATCAATAATAATTTTCAATATCTCGTTATATTGTTACTTTATTGCCTTATTATTCTATTACTTTATTATTTAGTCTGCCTGTCAGATACGCTGACTATACTATCTATCTTCTGCTTTAATTTTGACAGGCTTCCCATTCTCTTTAATGCCATATCAGACTGTTCTTCCATCTGCTTTAGCTTCTGCGTATTTCCCATTGTCTTATATACATTTTTATAAAATTCTGCATTATAATACTCTGCAACCGCTATGCTTTCATCTAATTCATTGTCCTGAATATTATCTATCACAAGCTTATCCCTGCTGGCATAATCTACTGCCTTTCCATATTCATCATTCTTATACAGGTTCATAAACCAGCGTGTATTATATGTCCTGTTCTCATCATTATAATTCTCTGTCACCGCTATTATCATTGCAGCATTAAGAACAACAAGAATTACAATGACTATATCCATAATAATTAATCTGCTCTTCTTCATAATAATCCTCATTCCTGCGCTTATTTTGGCGCATATCAGTTTTGTGTCAAATGTATACAGACACAAATCCTGCGTGTAAAAAATCCATTTTCACACCTATCCTCTTTGTATAAGGCACTGCTCAATTCGTGCGCTGGAAAATGTATCAATATCCTCCAGGTCCTCATCTGTAATATGATAATATTTCTTAAGCAGTATTCCCATATCTTCCCTCATTTTGTTAAGATACTTTTCATTGTCAGAAGTCATAGTTACTTCTTTATCTTTATATGCCGATAACTGTGTGTAATAGTAAAACTGCGAAAGATAATATGCCAGATTAGACACATCTGACTGTGTAAGATTATAATTATCACTGTTAGTATTCATAAATCCCACTGACCACGCATAATACCTTGCACCCATAAGAACCGAATATTCCTTATCAAATGCTTTATTATCAAGAGCCTCTATCTCATCACTATAATCCGACAATTCCTTATAACTGCTGCTATCAAGATATGAATATATTTTATTACTGATTTCTGTATAATTATTCGTTATTGCCGATTTATGTATGGCTTTATTTACTGACCCAGTTAATGCAATCCCAATAAATACTATAAGAAGCAGTGCCACAGCAACTGCTGGTATTGCAAAAGCATGAGCCTTCTTTGAATTACTGTCTGCCTTGTTATGTACATTTTTCTCTGTATTATTGAAATCTTTATCATACCTGTCTATGGCTTTTTTATGACCTTCTGTATAATACTTATCTTCCATCTATTATCTCTTTTCTTATATTATTGACTGCAATGCTCTCATTGTGCCTGTCAATTGCTTTTACAGAAAATATAGCTGCCACCAGTATGATTACAACTACCAGCACAAGGACAAGCACTTTTACAGCCTCTTTTACAATTATTTTTTTATTAATATCCGCAAGTTCTGCCAGCCTTTGTCTAAGTCCTGCCAGTCCCTTCATATATGATTTTTCCTGTCCATAATAATTGGAATTGCCACAATATGGACACTGGCTGAGATTTTTATTAAATTCTGCACCACACGAAGGACATATCACATTTATTTTATTATTCATACTTATTTTCCACACTTTCTTCTATAATAAGCTGGATTTGCGTACTATCCGCCGTCCTTATAGCCTGCACCTGTTCATCACTCACATAAAAATATGTCTTTAATATCGCATCCATATTCTTATAAATCTGTTCCACCTTCTCATCAGACATATCCCCAACTGCAAGCTTTCCATATATATAATGAAGATTATCTAAATCATAAAATTCATCCAGCAGACCACAAATATCTGTAAGTGCCTTATTCTTATCAAATATATTATCAGCGGCAAGATATTCACTTATATAATTATTCACAAATATGTATATCTGTGCTGCCTCTATCTGTGGGTGATAATCAAGATATGGGCCATCTGACCAGCCTGATATATTAATGCTGTCACTATAATTAAAGAAATCATAGTAATCTTCATTCTCCCAATATCTGTCTAACGTGGCAGTCACCGTATCATACCCCTTAACAGCATTTTTCTGCTTAACAAAATACCAGTCGTGCGTAAGCATATATGCCACCATACCAATAAATACTACAAGAAGCACCGCTATAGCCACTCCCCGCACAAGCACTTTTACTGTATATAACTGCTGTGCGCTTATTGACTTTTCCACTGTATTAAATTTTGACTGATATTTGTCATAATCTTTTTTATAAGCTTCCCCTGCCTTATTCTTTCTGCCACAATGCGGACACACCTCATCAGTCAGGTTAAGCGCTGCCCCACAATACTGACATTTCATATTAAAGGTATTGCCTTTATAAATATTCTCCCTTTCCACGCTTTCCCTCACTTTTTCTCTTTTTTATTCTATTTATTTATAGATAATTATTTATTGTATTTACGAATAAAATGTATTCTTTTATACTACACTTTAATATAATATATATTTTTCATATTAACTAAACAAAATATTCTACTGCATTATCGGGGAACATCTCCCTGAACTCTCCGTACAACTGAGCCGCTAACGTCTTATTATGAGCGATGACAAGTATAGGTTTCTGTAATTACTGAAGCACATTTGCCATCGTAAAAGTTTTTCCAGAACCCGTAACCCCTAGTAAAGTCTGGAATTGATTGCCTTCCTTGAACCCTTTTACAAGCTCTGCAATCGTCTGTGACTGGTCTCCGGTTGGCTTATATGGAGCTTTTAATTTGAACTCATTCATGGTAAATTCCTCCATTTGTGACTTTTAGTACGATCACTATCAGCCAAAAATTCGTAATCAGATTCGTAACGAAACGCCTGTTTTTGTGTCGAACAGGTGGCATTTTTAGCTCGTTATGAATAAAAGTCACAAAATCCACATTTGCGGATAAAACAGCACCTTGAAATACCTGATGATGCCAGGGTCAGGTTCTGTCATATTTTTACTCTTTTTTCTTGTAACAGTCCCTATTATATCAGACATTTTTTTGAAAGTATATAGATTAACGTAAGAAAAAAACGAATGTTCGATTCTTGTTTGTACTTTTTCTATTACTACTATTCTATTTTTCATCATGCTGCGTGGAAATATCCATTCTTACCTTAAATGGGTGATTCGGGAAATCCGTAATCTCAAAAAGAGAAATATTTTTTACATACTCCTAATTCTTATGGTCTCTTTCTTCCTGCGTGGTAAAAAGGTCATCGGCTGAAGGAAGATTCATATTTATTTCTCTACTTTTTGCCACATTGAATTACCTCCCTCGTAAATTCCGCATACGCCTTTGCAACAGTTCCATTCTTGTCATACTCATAAATGCTCTGTCCTGCTGCACTGCTTTCTGCCGCTGTGATAGCCACTGGAATAACCGTTTTGAAAATTCGGATATGCTTTCCGTAATTTTCTCTAAGGCTATCCTCTGTTGTCTTTGCAAGTTTTGTCCGCATATCTGCAAGTGTCAGCAATACTCCATCAATCTTCAGATTAGGATTTAATTGTCTTTGTACCTTACTGATTGTTTTCATTAACTGCGTCATGCCCTTTAGTGGAAGATAATGAGCCTGCATCAGAACAATTACACTATCTGCGGCAGCTAACGCATAGATGGTCAACATTCCAAGACTAGGCATACAGTCAATTAAAATATAATCATAATCTTTTTTCAAATCTGCCAGATACAACTTTAAAGTCTGCTCTCTGCTCATAGCATTTACCAATGAGATTTCCATACCCGATAATTCAATGTTTGTTGGAATAATGTCTACTCCTTCTTTATGGTGTAAAATGCCTTCATTATACACAAACGGTTCGTCTTGTAATATCTTCTTCATTTGTGTATCCAACGTAATCGGAACATTATCTGCATCAGTCCACCCTAATGCGGTTGTTAGATCTCCCTGTGGATCAACGTCAACCAATAATACTTTTCGCCCCTGATATGCAAGACCGATTCCAAGATTTAATGTTGTTGTGGTCTTGGCTGTTCCGCCCTTCTGATTTGCAAGGGCGATTACTTTACACTTGGTCATATGTTTTCCTCCTTCCTCGAAAAATTTAATAGCCAATCCGTTTTACGGGACTGGCTATGTACAAAAACGAGTATGAAAAAAGCCGACTGACTCTTAATTTTGAATCAATCGGCTATCTGCCATTACAATTAAACTAGTTTTAATGCTATTTCTTTTATTCTTATTTCTATATCTTTCATATCATCAGTCCATTGACTTTCTGCAATCAAAATATTTTTTATTGCATTATAACTTTCATCATTTAACAGATTCGTTGCCTTAACTGCTGCATAGGCTGTATCAGGTAAACAATTTTCCATTATCTTCCGTAACCTGTTTTTATATTTTCTCTTGTAACCTCCATCTTGTAAATCTTCTTCTATCTCTACCAATCGCTCTTTTAATATTTCCCAAGCGACCATTCGTGGAGTAATTACTCTTTTTACGTCATTAAGACCAATCACATCTATTGTATTTTTTCCAATACCCTCTGAATCTATTCCTTTCAACCTATAACGATTTATATTTCTTACCCCTAAATATTCTTTAGGCTCATCATTACAAGGGTTGATAATTCGTTCTTCTCGCTTGCTTTTCGTTCTGTTACATCGTAAACAGGCAGGAAAAAGATTCTCCCATTCAACAACTTTATCTGGATTTTCAGATTTAGGATAGAAATGGTCAATAGTTACATCTTTTGATTCTATTCCTAATTCACACTCACAATAGGAACATTTATCATGGCTCATTTCAAGTATAGCCTTTTTTAATGGCTCTTTTATTTTAGGTGAGTTCCATACATCTTTGTCATTATCTTCAGCATATAACTTTTTTAATTCTTCACAAACCTCGTCTGTAAGTTCTCCTGGTTTTTCTCCTCGATCAAGCTTTATCATCTGCTTCAACCATCTCCATATCTAATTTTAATACTCTGCTTTCATTACTATCAGGACTTACCATTTCCTTCAGTTTTTCATAAAGCTCTTTTACAACATCATAGTTTTCATTATCTATTGCTGAAGAAAATCTTTCCAGATAATCATTAAAAATAGCAGTCTTCGGTTCCACACCCATTTTATGTTCCTGTATTTCCTCTATGCTCCACCCTTTATAATTGCCCTTTTCTTCTGCGAAGCTCATTGATTTAATATCAAACAGCTCGTCTGCATCTAATGACTGTATTATAAATGGCGAATGTGTTGAAATAATAAACTGGCAATTCGGAAATGTTCTCTTTAAATCTGCCACTATTTCTTTTTGCCATTTTGGATGCAAATGTAAATCCAATTCATCTATCAGAATTACTGCTTCTTCCTCCAATGGATTTACAGATTCAGGATTTGCTATGGACAATCTTTTGGCAATATCTGCTATTACAGATAATACTGCTTTATAGCCACCACTTAACTGATCAATTTCCAAATCTATTTCGTCAGAATTTGTCATCACCATTCTGGAAGGTGCTAACTCTATTCTCAAATTGGAATATCCTTTAATCATTCGTTCCAATGCTTCTCTAACACAATTTAACTTTGGATTTTTATACTCTGGATTTTCCCGAAGTCCTCGAAGTTCAATATCTTCTTCTGTTTTAAACCAATCATAAAAGTCCCTAAAATAATTTACATTATCAAAACAATATCTTAATGCATCTGTCACCTTAAAATCTTTTATATGTCCCCTTACCGGAACATCTCTTATAATTCGGTCTGTTCCATAATAAAGAACCAATGGTAATTTCTTATCTTCAACACATTGAGCATATCTTAATTTTAATTCTTTTAATCCCTTAACGCCTTCTTCCTGCTGATCTCCAATATTTTCAAATGGCTGCTGTGATGAAAGCCTTCGCCTGTTCGTCCAAACATACTTTTCATTATCCAGTGTAATTCCAAGTGTAACCCCAGTACTATTCATACCACTTTTTATATCATTGTTGGTTAAATCACATTGTTTCATTGCCTCAGAATTTATAGCTCTTAATACAGGCACAAATCCTTTCGTAATACTCTCCAAAATTGTGGTCTTTCCACTTCCATTATCACCTATTAGTACAACAAAATTTTTATTTTCAAAGACTAGCTTTTGCTTCTGAATATTTCTGAAATTTGTTAACTCTAGAAAATCAATTTTCATTGTATCACCTTCTTCATATCAATATATATTGATTATATCTTACGACTTTCTCCACTGCAAGTTAAATCTCCCTTGTGTCTTAGTTACCCTTTCCTCAAAAAAATATAATAACCAATCCATTTTAAAGAACTGGCTATGTATAAAAGTTGGCATCAAAAAAACGACTGCTCCTTAACTGGAATCAATCGGTTATAAAATCATACATTAACACCTTTTTCTCTCACAAAATCTGTAATATCTTCTACCAAATATTCCTTTCCCTGCGTATGAAGAACATCATAACACTTAATGATATAATTATCCAAAATTCCTGTTGAATTTAATATTTTATATACTTGGACTGGAAACATCTTCCATTTATCAGCAAGACTATATAGTACAAATATCAAAAAGCTCAACTCTTTCTTTCCAAACATAATCATTACCATCCTTCGCAATTTATACCTCTTATAAACATCCCTGTATCCACAATATATGGATATTTGAATATGACTATCCACTAAATATCACCCTCTTTGTGACTCCTACCGACTAGGAGACATAATATGCTGAAATCTTCTTTGATGAAATATAAATTATTATAATATATAATCAGCCTTATTGCATTAGTTTATATTTTGTTTTTATAATTCACATTTTACTCACATCTTTTACATAACACGTTCACATTTTCCCTCTAATATAATCATTGTTGAAAGACATATGACATTGCTTTCAATAAACTTTTTCATAAACAGATAACTACCTACTCCCTTAAATTTGTAGTTATCACTCTCCCAAAAAGAACCTGAATGATAATCATATCAATTGCCACTTGGTATCATTATCATTCAGGTTCTTTTAATTATAACTTATACCGAACGCAAAAGAGCTGATAATGCTGAAGCTGAACTTGCCGCAATCAAGAAGAAATATAATATTAAATAAAACATCTGTATATACAACAATATTATAAATAAACCCATCCAGCCCGACACCATAACCACATATGTGTCTGTCTGAATGGGTTTATTATAAGTCTACTTTGCATTAACCCCTGCGATATCCTTAATCACCTCTCCAGCAATTATAAGACCTACAACAGATGGCACAAAAGCCACACTTCCCGGAATATCACGTCTTTCTGTACATTTATGTGCAGCTCCCGGAGGGCATATGCAGTTAGTACGACAGCTTATCGACATATCCTCGATTGGTCTTGTTGGCTGTTCCTCTGAATATACAACCTTAAGCTTTTTCACGCCACGTTTCTTAAGTTCGCGGCGCATAACCTTTGCAAGAGGGCACACCCTTGTCTTATATATATCTGCAACCCTGAATGCTGTCGGGTCAAGCTTGTTACCAGCTCCCATACTGCTTATAACAGGAATTCCAAGTTCATTTGCTTTCATAATAATTGAAATCTTGGCTGTCACAGTATCTACCGCATCAATTATATAATCATACTCATCAAATGGAAATTCATCAGCATTTTCTGGAAGAAAGAAACAATTATGAATTCTTACATCAACATTTGGATTAATCTCCAACATTCTCTCTTTCATAACCTCTGTCTTATACTTTCCAACAGTTTTTCTTGTTGCTATAATCTGTCTGTTAAGATTAGTAAGACATACTTTATCATCATCTATAAGATCAAATGCGCCTATTCCGCTTCTTACAAGTGCTTCGCAGGCATATCCACCTACTCCGCCTATTCCAAATACAGCAACTCTCTTATTAGCTAGTTCCTGCATTGCACTTTCACCTAGCAATAATTGTGTTCTTGAAAACTGATTTAACATCTTTATCTCCATTCCGAATTATTAATTACTAAACCTACCATTATGGTAGTATTTCAATAAGAGATTATATTATAATCAGCAGTTTCTGTCAAAGCAATACTTTCATTACTATTCCATACATTATCTTTTATATATTCACGTCTATATATTTTAATTTATATATTCTCATATTCGCGTTTTTATATTTTAATCTATATATTTTATTTATATATTCTCATATTCGCATTTTCATATTTACATCTATACATTTATTTATATATTCTCATTTCTTATTGTTTCTATAATATTCTGCTTTCTTATCTGGACTATTGAATATTTCATAATTCCAAGAAGCAGTATAATTACAACAATAACCGACATAACTATAGCTAGTAATGGTAAAGTGTATTTTAACTGCGATTCTCCTGCCGAAATATATATGACATAAGAAAGTATTGTTCCTGACACTACACCGATTATAAGAGCCTTACTTCCATAAAATACACTTTCCAGCCTTATCATTTTATCAAATTCCTTCTTTGTCATACCTATCGACTGAAGCATTGCAAACTCTTTACCTCTTAATTCCATTCCCGTTGTAACAGTATTAAATATATTGGTTATGCCAATCAATGAAACAATAGCAATAAATCCATATAAGAATATCTTCATTGTCAGAATAAGTTTTTCATCGTTTCTTCTTTCCTGTGCGGCATTAAATATGTAATTCTGCCCAATATTAAATTCATTGACAAGTATATCCTGTGCTTTATCAGGATCGTCACAGTTAATATTAAGAAGTGTGCTATCTGTATTCTTAGTATCAATTCTGTTCATATAATCGTCACTCACAATAAGGTATCCATAAGAAGTATAAGCATTGTCATATCCAAATGGTCTTTCATTGCTGAGTGCCACAATCTTTATATCGTATAATGTTGTATCATCTGACGATTTACTATTATCCAATGATTTACTGCTGTTTGAAGTATCAATTCTATAAGTTAATACATCACCGGCTTTATAGCCATCGTATATATTAAAATATTTTATATCATTACCATTGTTAATATACTGATATGTATTATCTACAAGTATGCCTCCGCTCTGTGCAGTTTCCTTGCTGATGCCAAGCTTTTTAATATACTTTCCATATTCTTCATTACCTAATGAAATAATACTTATATAGTAACCATTATTTTCTGCTAAACCTGCCTCATATTTATTTACTTCCTTATAATCACTACTATACTTTGGTTCATCTTTTAATGAAGCATAAAAGCCTCTTGCAAATGTAAAATCAGTTATATTCGTTTCATTATTTATCCTGTTCACTATATTGCTTACTTTTTTATTGGCCTCATCCACAGACATACTTTTATATGAAGACATATACACCCTTAAATCTATCTTATCATTGGCATATCTATTAACTGATTCTGTTAATAAACTCATAAAACCATATAAAGCAATAAATGTTGATACACTTAAAGCAATAGATATAGTAATTACCCTGTATTTTCTCTTGTTACGCTTCATATTCTTATATGCCAGAACGCCACCTTCTCCCCATACTTTACCGATTAATTTAGGTGTCTTTAATGACTTAGACTTTATCTTAATATCTTCACTATGATTGATAGCCATTATTGGTGACATTCGCGAAGCCCTTATTGCTGGTACTAATGCCGACAATACAATCGTAACTATCGCAAGTACGATTGATAAAAGCACTCCTGATAAAGAAGGTGCATACACAATGTTCATTTCAAATGTATCAATAAGCATTTTGTTACTTAATACGACAAGTATATAACTTGCTGACAGACCTCCGCCTATGCCTGCTACAATACCTATTACACCCATAAACGCAGCTTCAAAAAATACATTTTTTCTAATCTGGCGTGGCGTAGCACCGATAGAAGCTAACATTCCGTACTGCTTAGTCTTCTGGTTAATAGATATAGCAAAGCTGTTACTTATACATACCGCTGAAGTTATAATAATTATAACCATAACAACAGCTGCCATATTATATACAAATGCAACACTTGAATCATAAAACGCTTCATACTTGATAAGACTGTTATTAATGTAATATGAATGTGTCTTATCAAGCTGGCTCTTTAATGTCTGTATCTCTTTATCTTCAAGCTTTCCCGAATTCAGCTTATTAAATAAAGTCTTATCGACACCTAATATATCAGCCGTTAAATCATATCTGTCCTTGAGTGCTTTTTTATTAAACCTCAAGTAAATGTCCGATTTATTCAAAGATGTATCTGCTTTATTGGCAAGTGTTATAACCGAATAACCTGGTGCAGTTCTTGGTTCTTCACCATATGGAAGCCTGTCACATATTCCAACAACTTTATACGTCTTAGTCTGCTTAGCTTCCAGCTGTTCATCTTCTATATAATCATCATTCTGATAAAGCTTTTTGCCATTATATGTCCTGTCTCCTATATCAAATGTAATCTCATCTCCAAGATTATATTTAACACCACCATTGGTCTTAATATGACTTGATATAACTATTTCGCTGTCATCTTCCGGAAGTCTTCCTGATGTTACATTTATTTCTGCCTTTTCAAATGTATCACTATCAAGTGCTTCAATATAAACATATGGTTTGCTGTCATTAACACATCCGTCAAGCACTGCATAACCTACTTCGTGCGTTTCATAATAGCTCTCCACCTGTCTGTTATTAATTACTGACTCCTTTTCCTTATCAGTCATATCATATAAAAGAAGATGAAAATCTCCATCTACCTTCTTTGATCTTAATGTTACGCTTTCTTTTAAACTTACCGCCATAGTTGCAACTGCAGTAAGAAGTGCTGTTGCAAGTATAATACCAATAATTGTAACAATTGTTCTTCTTTTATTAAGCTTTAGATTCCTTATTGTCAACCTGTTAAGTATCTGCATATAAACTCTCCTTTCCAGCCCGTTTCATGAATTTACATAATTCTATATCTTATAAAATCTTATAAAATTATGAAACTATTTATATAAGGCTCGTGCCTGTTCATAATCTTTATACAAGCCTGCCATCTTCAATTCGTAAAATTCTGTCTGCAATCTTTGCAATTTCAAGATTGTGGGTAATCATTACAATTGTCTGCTTATATTTCTGATTAGAGAGTTTTAATAATTCTACAATTTCATCACTTGAGCGTGAGTCAAGATTTCCTGTCGGCTCATCAGCAAGAAGTATTGCCGGGTGATTAATCAATGCCCTGCCAATTGATACTCTCTGCTGTTGTCCACCTGATAACTCATTAGGCAGATGTGTCACCCTGTCCTTTAAACCAAGCGTGTTGATAAGCTCATCAAGTTCGCTTTTGTCTGGTGTCCTGCCATCAAGCTCACAAGGTAAAGTAATATTTTCTTTAACATTAAGAATTGGTATAAGGTTATAGAACTGATATATAAGCCCTACCTGTCTTCTTCTAAATATTGCTATCTTATCACTATTCAGTGAATATATATCCTCACCCTGTATATATACCTTTCCACTTGTAGGTCTGTCCACACCACCAAGCAAGTGAAGAAGTGTTGATTTACCACTTCCTGAACTTCCCACTATAGCTACGAACTCGCCTTGTTCCACGCTGAATGAAATGTCATTTACTGCAAGTACAGCATTGTCACCTTTGCCATATTGTTTAACAAGATGTTCTACCTTTAATATCTCCATATACTGCCTCTCTTTCTGTCGTAAATATAGATTATAAATATGCGTTGCTTTATTACATATCTCAATATACACAAGCAAAATGACATTTCGGTGACATTTATTTTATATATTTAACTATAAACACTGTTTCTTCATCATCAGACTCCACGCTTATATATCCTCCCTGCTTCTCAATTACTGCCTTAGCAAGCGGAAGTCCTATTCCCATACTGTTATCTTCGTATTTAGCTTCACTGTAATAGCGTTCAAATATCTGCTTCTGCTGTTTATCACTCAGTTTCTCACCTCTGTTAGCTATATACACTGCTGTATACACATCATTATCTGTTATATTTATCTTTACAGTACCTTTATCATTACTATGTTCAATTGCATTTTTAATAATATTCTGCAATGCTTCCCTGTTCCAGTTATAATCTCCCTTTATATATATATCCGATTTATTCAATTCATCTTCATTGCGATTATCGATATTCTTTTCTATATTTACATTTTTAATTTCTGCTATAACCTCAAGATTACCGACAGCTTCTTCTATAATCTTATTAATAGAAATGTTCTCATTATTGAACTCAACTACACCTGCATCAATTCTTGACAGCTTAAGCATAGACACAATCATCCAGCTCATTCCATTAACCTGATTTAAAGCTTCATATATGAATTTCTTTCTTGTAGAATAGTCCATATCCGGATTGTCATTAAGATTATCCAATAGAACCTGCGTTGAAGTAAGCGGTGTCTTTAACTGGTGTGATATGTCCGATACAGACTGTGCTAACATAACCTTTTTTATTCTGGCTGAGTCCGCCTGTTCTTTCATATATACCGTAATTTTATATAGCGAATTCTTAAGACTGCTAAGCTCATCTTCTGAATTATCATTTATTTCCAGCTCATAATTACCGCGTGATATTTTATCCATATAATCCTGCAACTGGAAAATGTCTTTCTTTCTTCTCCTCAAATACATACAAAAACATATAATAAACAATACCGACATCACGCCTATAATCGAAGTGCTGACTATGATATTGACATTTCTTATGTCACCCATATCTTTAATGTAAAATGTATTATCTGTTATTCCATTTTTTCTTAATATACTGTCAAATTCTTCTGATGACGTACTACTTTCAAGCTCACTGTAGGACTTATTTAATATAATCGCAATTTCTTCCATATCAAGGTCTGGATATTGGTTAATAACATTTTCCATAATACATCTTATATATGTATTCTCCATATTCTTATACTTATGTGTATACCAGCTTATCCAGGAAATATATGTCACTACACTGACAACCAGCACTACACCTATTAATAGCAGGCTTTTAACCGCCTGCTTATTCTTATATGCACCCATATTCTCTCCAATCTGTTATCATATTCTTTCTAATCTGACAATCTGTAACCTACGCCCCTGACCGTCACAATAATATTTCCTTCTTTATCGCCTATCTTATCACGAAGTCTTTTCATTGTAACTGTAAGTGTATTATCATTTACAAAGTTGCCTGCTGAGTCCCATATATGTGATAATATTTCTTCTCTTGTAAATACTTTTTTAGGATTTTGTAACAGTATTTTTAATATCTCAAATTCAAGCTTTGTGAGCTTAACTTCATTATCCGCCTTGTACAATTTTCTTATATCAACGTCCATCTTTAAATCTGCAAATGTAAGTTCGTTACCGCTTCGGTTTCTTCTTAGCACATTCTTAATTCTCGATAGAAGTTCCATATTGCGGAATGGTTTTATAACATAATCATCTGCACCTAACTCCAACCCCATTACAACATCTTTCTCCTCATCTTTAGCTGTAAGAAATATTACAGGGGATATATCATCAGCTTTAATCTTTCTGCAAAGTGAAAAGCCATCCCCATCAGGAAGCATTACATCAAGTATGACAATATCTATGTTCCACACATCACCATCTCCTACCGAAGCACTATGCTTTTCAGCAGTATTATGTTTTTCAACATCATTATGCATTTCTGTTATGTGATACTTTCCTGTAACATCAGACCTTCCTGCCTCCCTTGCACTATCTAATATCTCCTTTGCCTGACCTGCACTTCTTGCAACCCTGACGTTATAACCATTATTAGTAAAAAGGTATTCAAGCCCCATAATTATTGCTTCGTTATCCTCTATTAATAAAATATTACTCATATCTTTTCTCCATTCTTAATTACACAGTTGCCATAATACCGCTGTTTAATACACTTTTTTATTTAATCAGCTATTTTTTCTTATTTTTCTTAAGTTCACATTATTATATAATTTATACAATAAAATATTGTAGTTGTATACCCAGTTTAATATATCCACACAAATATAGTTTTATTATTAAATAATATTTATCAATTTTGTCTGGGATTGAATTATTTTGATTGTATTTGAATTATTTTATGAATTGTATAAACAATAATTTTCGTGTATAATACATACTTGTAGTTTATACTATCAGGGGGAAACTTATATGTTAATAGGGAATTGTAACGTAACTGCTGAACTTGTCAGCTTAATTATAGCTGGATTTTTAACATTTCTTATGTTGTACTCCAATCCAAGAAAGACGAGTTCATACCAAATCATTCATTATGGAATACTTTTATCAATGATATCTATCGTCACGCAGCTTGCATTTTTTTATAGTCAGGCTCACACTGATATGTTTAACAGAGAATTAAGATTATTCCTGTCGTTAGCATTTTTAGCAGAATACCTTGTATTACTAATGATGCTCTATGTGTATATATGTCTTCTTTCAACAAGGACATTACATCACACGAAAAATCTGCAATCAAAAGTATTATCATTCGGCTGTACTTACGCTATAGCTGTTTTTGCATTTGCAGTATCTGGTAAATTACCAGCTATCATTGATGGCTTACTGCCATTAGAATATTATATTGATTTTTATGCTATCTTTGGCATCGTAACCTGTTTAATGTGCCTTTTATCTATATTATTAAATGGCCATTCAATTCCAAAGGTAGTCAATAAATATGCTTTGATATTTATTCCGGTAGATTTTATAATGCTTTCAGTTCAATTTATGGCAAGCCATATAATATTTTCAAGTCTGACATATGTATTACCATTTTTAATATATTATGTATTATTTCACAGCAATCCATATGATGAACTTATTGGCTGTCAGAACCAGCACTCCTTTGAAGCAAGATTTACAGACAGTGTATCAATGAAACGTAAATTTCTCGTTGTATACCTTAACTTTCCTCAGCTTAAAAATGTAAATTATGCTATTCATAATGAAAAAGTTGAAGAAACAGCCGCTAATGTATGCAGACGAATTGAAAAGCTTCATCATATGGTTCACATTTATAGATTTACCAATGATGAATTTGCTATGATTTTATATATTAAAGATGAAAGCAAAATAAAGCAATTTCTCAATAATGTAGAGATGTCAATAATTGATTATATGACTACTTCATCTTATACGATTAATTACAGAATAGCTGCTATACAGAGCAACCCTGTTGTATCAACAACACACAAGTTAAGCTCAATGTCAGCCTACCTTTTTAATAAAATTGCTAATGAACCAGGCAATCAGTGTTATCTTGCTACAGACAAGGATTACAAGGAATTTCACGAGGCATACAAAATTGAACAGCTTCTTCTTGATATCCGCAACAAAAATGACCTTGATGACGAACGTGTATTGTGCTATGCACAGCCTATATTCAGTGTTAATAACAACAGCTTTAGAACAGCCGAGGCACTTATGCGCCTATCACTTGATGGATCAATCATATATCCAGATAAGTTCATACCTATTGCTGAGAAGAATAACTGTATTCATACTTTAACGCGAATAATTCTTAACAAGGTATGTAAGATTGTAGCTGAATTTGAGAAGAAATATGACTTTGATGCAATAACTATCAATTGTTCATCATCAGAATTATCTAATCGTAATCTTTTTGATGAACTTATGGATATAATTACTTCTAACAACATTATGCCAGAACATATCCGTCTTGAACTTACAGAAAGTGCTATGTTTGATGACTTCAATATGGTTATCCGCAATATGGAAAAGCTTAATGAGTCAGGTATCAAGTTCTATCTTGATGACTTCGGAACTGGATACTCTAATCTTGAAAGAATTATTGGCTGTCCATTTAACACAATCAAGTTCGACAAAACACTGCTTTACAAATCGCTTGATAACTCCGCTGTATCAGACATCGTATCTCATCTTACAAGCGTATTCAAGGAACAGGGGTTTGTATTATTAATCGAAGGTGTTGAAAATGAAGAACAGGCATCTTACAGCATAGACAAGGGCTTTGATTATATTCAAGGTTACAAGTATGCTAAGCCACAGCCTGTCATTAACTTGAAGGACTACTTTGATAGGCAGGAAAGGGCTATATCTTAATATCTTACTTATCAATGACATACTTATATAGTATTATAATCGGTACTAAATTCCAATAAAATGGATTGTAATTAAATACCGACCTCTAATTATTAGAATTAATAATTAAAGGCCGGTATTTTTTATATCTAAATTAATGTTTTCCATACACAAACATTCCCTCACCATCATAAGTGTATATCCAAGTAAATTTTGTCCTCTCCATTTATTCTTATCAAATCTATTCGGATCTTTTATCGATAAACCTATACCCCAAATGTGATCTTTAACTGCACATTCAGCTAATAGTGCTCCTTCTGTAGATTTAAGCGCCTTTTTTATGTCTTCATTTTGAAAAAACTTTGCCAGTAATCCTTTATAAACTATAATCTGTCGAATACCATTCCAATAATTATCCTCATAATTTGCCACCATTCTGCCAAATGTCTTTATCTTGGCAACATCATCCGAAAACAGTATTTTTCTTGCCATAAGTTTATCTCCAAAAGCAATTGACTTATAATACATCATATATTGTTCCATTGAAGAAAATGTAACACCATTAACTGTAAATGGGGATATATACCAATTACTCATATAACCATTTTCTTCATCTGGATTATGAAAACAAATAATATCTGTCATACTTCACCTACTTTTTTTACTGCAAGGTCAAGTTCCAAATCATGAAGACCATAATATGCTTTTTTCATAAAATCAAGTGGTATCTTTTTTATTACATCATAACTAGAAATATTATAATACCATTGATAATAAGCATAAAACTCTCCAATCCAATCAGGCATAAAACCTTTAAGTGAATTACCAGCTTTTAAAGAATACCCATCTGTTTTAATAAAATATTCCCACAATTCCTTTGCACTCATTGTATTAACATAAGCTTTGGCTTCATCTATACTTTTTCTTGTTTTACTTTGCATATAAACATTAATAAAATCTTCTGTATCCATATTAGGAAAATTCTGAGCTACAAAGTCAAATAGTTTCCCTTGATTTTCTACTACATCATTCAAATAATATTTTGAATATGCTCTCATAATAATCACTCCTAAAAAAGTGTACTAAACACTTTAGTCACATTGTTAGCATCTGAATCAATAAGCTCACGCATTTTCTGCCTTGCTGTAATATCACGATAATTATACTTTTCATTAAACTCAGCATACGAAACCGCCTGTAATTCATCTTTCATTTCGTACAATTTTGAATACGCTAATTCAGATTTAATACAATATTGAATACCAAGACCTCCAAGCGAAAGTAATTCTTCTAGAATATCTATATCAATATTATCTCTTACAAATTCTTTTGCAATATAAAAATATGAAGCATTAGCTCTCCACCCTCTGATAACATCATATCCATCTGTATCCACGCCATACTTTTCAATAAATTTCTTTGCGAGTACACGATAACGCTTAGAATCAGCAGCTTCTCTATGTTTCATTAATTCTGCCAGCCAGGCTAAAACACCCTTATCCTGAAAATCTAATATTTTAAGTTCATCAGTATCAAGGTGATATTTGTGTACCCATCCATTTTCCTCGTTTGGCCTACAAACTGCCCATTCTTTTGCCAGATCAATACTATCAGTCAGATAAAATCCCTGTCCATAATCGTGCTTTTCTTCACCCTTACCATAAGTTGGTACAACTATTTTATCAGGAGTACCATGAAATAAGATTAATTTATTCATTTTCTTTTTTCTCCTAAACAAACAGCTTTTGAAGCCACGCTTTCTTTAAATAAGTTATTTAATCATCCCATTAATTCTATTCTTAATCAACATTCCACCAATTGTTGGCAGAGGTCTTTTCCTGTCACCCTTAGGTGCTGATTCTTTCTCAGCCTCAACAATCCGTTTCTTAATCTGTTCCATTTTATCATCTAACTGTGCAAGCTGATTAGCACAATCTGATAATTCCAATGCAAGAACTTCGGCTTCACTATCTGGAATATTCTTCTTATATCTTAGCTTATGCTCAACACTTGCCCAGAAATCCATAGCAATTGTCCTTAACTGAACTTCAACCTTCATTCTTCTTTTCTCATTCTGTAAGAATATCGGTATCTCAATAATAAGATGAAGACTTCTATAACCACTCTCTTTAGGATTCTTGATATAGTCTTTCTTCTCAATAAGTGTTATATCATCCTGCTGTAAAAGACAATCTGCAAGCATATATATATCTTCAGTAAATGAACATATTACTCTTATTCCTGCAATATCCCTTATATTCTGTTCAATAGATTCCATTGTAAATGGAATATTCTTCTTGTTGGCTTTCTTGATAATTCCTTCTGTTGACTTTATTCTCGTCTTAATAGTTTCTATCGGATTACGGTCATACTGTAAAGAAAACTGCTCATTAAGAACCTTGAACTTAGTCTCAACTTCCATAATTGCACATCTGTAATAAGCCATAAGCTCATTAAATGGCATTGTATTCTCTCTTATAAAATCGAAAACCTCATCTGACATAAGATTTTCCCTTATAAATCTCTGTTCTTCCTGTTTTAAAAAATCTTCAACACCCATTAGTTATTTTAAGTTCCTTCCTGCTATTCATCTGTAAAATGCTTTATCAACAGCATAATTATCCATTATGCAGTATATTCTTTCTAATATACGCAAATGTATAATCTTCACCTTTTTCTGACAGCATAACAAGCAATGAATATAATAATTCCTTGGTCTTCGGATTAATAATATAATGGTCCATTCCCCTCTTGAAATAATTCAAAGAATCCGAGTCCGTATACTTATCTTTATTATATATCTTACTTGCAGCTACCCTGTCACAAAACATTTCAATAACATAATTAACAGGCATTTCCATTCCTATAAGACTTCCGTCACCACCTTTGGCTGGGTAATCTATCCAGTATTCATAATGGTGCTTATTTCTTCCTTTATGATGAAGCCACGCTGTCGAACAGCCTTCTGCTTCCCTCTGTGCATTATTGGGACTTCTGTTACCGTCCTGATAATACTTTACACCTGGAATAAACTCTGAAAAGCTGTATTTGGATAAATCGTGCAGTAGTCCCTGCTTATACAGACCAACACGAAAACAATTCTTCATAACCTCTAACTTATGCGTATTAATAGTATGCAAATGTCCAAAAAAATTATGAAAAAATTTACCCGGCTTCATTACTGTCAATCCTCCATGCCTGATTTTATCCTAACATTCCATATATAAGAAATTGTTAATTATTAAACTATTTCACCACGCACATTATACAGTAATCACATATGCAAATTCAAGCGTTACAGCAAGTCTTAATACGAAAAATCGAAAAACTTAATAACTTTATATATTCTTTATTGATTAATCACATATATTACCTTGAAGCCTTTATCGCTTCATCATAAAAGTATTCCTGCGAGTTAATTGGCTGTTCACCATCTTTAATTCCCTTACGGTAATAGTTGCCATCACTTCCCATAATTCTTGCTTTGACATTATCTTTAAGCATTATCTTAAACATATGTAATATGCGCTCTTTAATACTTTCATCATATACTGGTCCAGCAACTTCAACTCTCTTAAGAGTATTGCGTGTCATAAAATCGGCTGAGGAAATGTACATCTTCATATCTGCACCTTTTCCGAATATATATATTCTTGAATGTTCAAGAAACCTGCCGACAATACTTGTTATTGTAATGTTATCAGTATATCCGGCTATCCCTGCAACCATACAGCTAATTCCTCTTATAATCATATCAATCTTTACTCCGCTCATAGATGCCTCAACAAGCTTCTCTATTATAACCTTATCTGTGAGCGAATTAATCTTTATGCCTATATATGCTTCCTTTCCTTCTTTTGCAAGAGCAATCTGCTCATCAATCAATGAAATGATTTTATTCTGTAAACACTTTGGTGCAACAAGTAAATGCTCCGTATGCTCAACAACATCTCCAAGTCCGAGATTATTGAATACATCTGCTGTCTCCTTGGCAATAGCTTCACTTGAAGTAAACAAAGCAAGATCTGTATATAACTTGGCAGTCTTTTCATTAAAATTACCAGTTCCAATATGTGTTATATAGTGGAAATCTTCTCCGTCTTTATATGTTATAAGACAAAGCTTTGAGTGAACCTTGATATGGTCTATTCCATATATAATCTTACAGCCTGCTTCTTCAAGCCTGCGTGACCATTCAATATTATTCTCCTCATCAAATCTTGCCCTCAGTTCAACAAGTACGACAACCTCCTTGCCATTTTCAGCCGCATCAATAAGAGCCTCTACTATCTGTGAATTCTTAGCAACACGGTATAATGTCATCTTTATTGACAGAACCCTATCATCATTGCCTGCTTCATTAAGAAGCCTTATTAATGGGTGCATACTCTCATACGGATAGCTGAGTAATAAATCTTTCTTTGCAAGCTGGTCTATAAGTGGCTGTTTAATATCAATATTGCTTGAATTCTGTGGTACACGTCTTTCATAGAACAGCTCTCTCTTACTTCTTAAGTCATCCTGTATCTTTGATATAAATGACATCTCAAGAGGTGACTCAGAATAAAATACCTGCTTCTTATCAAGCTTAAGCTCCTTACATAAAGCTGATATTACTTTATCATCAAGCACTCTTGAATATTCAAGCTTTACTGGACACAGCTTCCTTCTTTCCTTAATAAGCTGTTCCATAGTATCCCTGTAGTCCATCTCTTCATCATAGAATGCTTCGTCCATATCTATATCTGCATTTCTTATAATTCTAATCAAAGACTTACTCTTAACACTATATTTCTTAAATATCTTTGGAAGAAAATGCAGTATAAGTTCTTCAATAAGCATATACTTATGGCTGTCTGACGGTATTGGAATAAGTCTGTCAAATACGCCATTACTGCACGGAATAACTCCTATCTTGTCATTGTTCTTTGAACCAAGAAGTGCCACTGCATATATCTCTTTATTCTTAAGAAATGGAAATGGATTTTTCTTACTTATAACCTGTGGTGATAATATAGGAAGTATGGAATTATTAAAATATTCCTCTAAATATACAGCATCAGAATATTCAACATCATTAAAGCTTATAAGCTTTACTCCCTGCTCCTCAAATCTGTACATAAGCTGCTGGTATATCTTATCTTTCTTATGCAGTAATTCCCTTGTCTCATCAAAGACAGCATCAAGCTGTTCTCTTGCTGTCATAAGTGTCTTATTATCAAATCCTGCATTCTTCTCTTTCTTATTTCCCTTAGCAAGTAACATCTGGTCATATAATGAACCAACTCTTACCATATAGAATTCATCAAGATTACTATTAAATATAGATACAAATGTTAATCTCTCACATAAAGGCACTTTTAAATCCGCAGCCTCATCAATTACTCTCTCATTGAACTTAAGCCAAGACAGCTCTCTGTTAGCAAAATATGGCTTTGGTACATCAGCACCTGACTTATGGCTGGTATGTATATTGTTAGCTGGTATGGCTTTACTGTTATCATTATTATTATGATTATTAGTATTATGCCTACTGCCATTATCAGTCACAACAATACTGGCTGAAGCCTTGCTAATATCTGTGTTATCTGAATTAATCTCTTTAAGCTCAAGTTCTTTTATCTCTTTATTATCACTGATATTCTTCTTATTATTAACTTCTTTATTGTTGTCATTATTAATAGTCATATGAGCCTCTTTATCTTTCTTCCAAAATCCTAGTCTCCAAAACATATTCCCATCGCCTTTGCTTCTGTAATTATTCCTGCCTGTGGATCTACAGTCTTTAATCTGCCTGCAACTTTATTTAACTCAATCTTATCTATCTGGTTATTGCGGACACATACCATATATCCATATTCTTTATTCATTATAAGCTCTGCGGCTTTAGCTCCTAATCTTGAAGCTAATACTCTGTCATAAGCACAAGGGCTTCCACCTCTCTGTACGTGACCTGGTACTGTAACCCTTACTTCCTGACCTGTTCTTTCCATAATTCCTGCACCAATTCTGTATGCTGCTGATGGGTAATGCTCCTTCTTTCTTACTTCTTTAAGTTCTTTCTTGCTATACAGCATTTCCTCTTTTGATATTATACCTTCTGCAACTGCAAGAATTGTAAAATGCTTTTTATCATTAATTCTTTTATTAATAGCTTCTACAACCTTATCTAAATCATATGGTATCTCTGGTATAAGTATTACATCTGATCCACCTGCTATGCCAGCGTGCAGTGTAAGCCAGCCTGTCTTATGCCCCATAAGTTCAACTATAAATACCCGGCTGTGTGATGCCGCAGTTGTATGTATACAATCTATGGTATTCGTAGCTATATCAACTGCTGACTGAAAACCAAAGCTTACATCTGTTCCAACCAGATCATTATCAATAGTCTTAGGAAGTGTTACAACATTAAGTCCTCCTTCATATAAAAGATTAGCTGTCTTATGTGTACCATTACCTCCCAATATTACCAGACAATCAAGCCCAAGCTCCTTATATGTGTGCTTCATTGCCTCAACCTTATCCCTGCCATTCTCATCAGGTTCATTAATCTTCTTAAATGGAGTTCTTGATGTTCCTAGTATAGTTCCACCGATAGTTAATATCCCCGAAAAATCATTAATATCCATAAGCTTATATGTATTATTAATAAGTCCTCTGTATCCGTCAAGAAAACCATATATCTGAACATCATCTACCTTATTATAAAGACTTTTAGCTACACCTCTCATAGCGGCATTAAGTGCCTGACAGTCGCCACCGCTTGTCAACATTCCTATTCTCATATTAATCTCCATTCCTGCGCACATTCTTTATGCATATCAACTTTGTGTCCTGTGCACACAGACACAACTTTCGCGTGTGAAAAACTTATTAGCCACACTTACATCTTTACCTTTGTTATTTATTATTTTCTATTGTACATTAAACAACTATCTAATATCTTCATTCTTGACATATTTAATATAGACTGTTTCATAGTTTTACAATTTCTGACATTATATTATAATGGCTATGTAAAATTTAACAAACTTATATGTAAAATCTATGTAAATTAAATATACTATACAATGTATTCACTTCTATACCGAATTATTATATGTATAGTATACCACACTATATTTTTACTGTACATATACATTTTAAATTTTATATACTTTTTATATATTCACTTAAATAAATTTCAACTATTAATAATTACATTTTTCAATTCATTATGATACAATAAGAAGCACTGAATTAGTATGCCGCGCCTATGCAGCGGCATTTATGGAGGATTATTATGACAAGAAAAGAGATTAATGAAATTAAGTCACAATTCAATATAGAAGACTGCGGAATTCTTAAATTATGCGGCTGTTATGTTGATGGTGAAAAGAATAAAGTCACAACTATGAATGAAACATTCCTCAATCTTCCTGAGGAAGAACGCCACAAATATATAGATATATTTAAAAAATGTCTTTCTGGCACACCCGGCCGTAATCTTATCGATATGCAGTTTACTCTTGATGCCTATGGCGGTAAACAGCCTCACGATTTTCTGCTTGACTTAAGAGACAGCGAATTAAAAGACGAGAATAAACTCAATGAGTTATATGATAAAATAATTGCCAACTATTATTATCCTGGCAACTATTTAATTCTTATAATCAATCAGGCATATGATGTTCCTGGTATGACGTCGGATAATATCGCTATGGAAGATGCTTCTGATGAAGTATATAACTACATTTTATGCTGTATCTGTCCTGTAACGCTCTCGAAACCTGGGCTTGGATATTTTGAAAATGATAAGACTTTCCACAATCAGGTCCAGAGCCATATGGTTGACAATCCTGACATAGCATTTCTTTTCCCAGCCTTTAATAATCGAAGCGCAGATGATGAAAAAATTCTATATCACTGCAAAGATGTAGATGATTTTCAGCAGAATTTTCTTACATATGTACTTAGCTGTGAAATTCCACTTCCAGCCAATGTACAGAAAGAAACCTTCAACACATTGGTAACAGAAACACTTGGCGATGATTGTAACTATGAAACTGTTAAAAATATTCACGACAACCTCAATGAAATAATTGACGAACACAAAGCTGTTTCAAGTGCTCCTGTAATGCTTGATAAAACCGAGGTTAAGGAAATTCTTGAAAAAAGCGGTGTAAAAGAAGAAAAGCTTGCTGGCTTTGAAGAACACTTCGAGATGGCTGCCGGTGAAAATGGAAAACTTGCCGCCAACAATATCACATCTTCAAGAAAATTTGAAGTAAAGACACCTGACGTTGTAATCAAAATCAATCCTGATAAAACCGACCTCGTAGAAACCCGTGTCATTGACGGAAAGCAGTGCCTTGTTATCCAGATTGACGAACATCTTGAAGTAAATGGAATTTCTGTAAATCCTGATACTGGCGAAGTAATTGACCGCAATGAAAATGCTGATAACAATATATACTAGACTAATTACATAATAAAATAAAAATTGCTAGGATAAAATAACGTTTATAAGACAAAATAAATATCTATAGGATAATAACACTTACAAGACAAAACAAATACCGCATTAACGTGTAACATATTCCAAACTATGGAATATCCACATTAATGCGGCATTTTTTATTATTTATGCACTAAACTGATAGTCACAATTCACATATCTGCTTATGTATTAAATCTTAAAGAACTTCATTTCTGTGTTAAGCTTCTCTGATATCTTCATCAGATCATTAGCAGTTGTTGAAAGCATACTGATTGTAGCTGTAAGTTCCTGCATTGAAGCTGTTGTTTCTTCTGCTGATGCGGCATTCTGTTCTGAAATAGCTGAAAGGTTAGCTATTACATCATTAACCTGTCGTCTTGCATCATCACAGGAATCCGCATTAACCTCAATTGCCGCTGTCTCCTGTCTTGATACATTAATACCATCACTAACATCAACAAAACTGTCCTTTGTTGCATTAAGCTTAATAACCTGCTCATTAATAAGAATCTTTGTAGAATCCATCTCTTCAACTGTCTTTTCTGATTCCTGCTTAAGCTTTTCAATTATCTGCTTAATCTCACCAGCCGCTTCATCTGACTGTGATGCAAGCTTCTGTATCTCAGATGCAACAACCGCAAATCCCCTTCCTGCTTCACCAGCTCTTGCTGATTCAATCGAAGCATTTAAAGCTAAAAGACTTGTCTGGTCTGCTATATTGGTAATAAATGCTGCTGCTTCTCCAATCTTTCCTACTGATTCATTAGTAAGTTCAATCTGGTCTGCTATCTTATTAACTGCTTCTGTAGTATGGTCATTAGACTCAGATAACTCGACCATAGTATTCATTGAAGTATCTCCTGCATTACCCATAACATTGGCTGCCTGTGTAAGGTTAGCAACCTTCTCAACAATCTCTTCAATAAGCTTACCCATATTAGCAATATGTGATGATGCATTCTGGATTTCTTCTGCCTGCGATACAGCTCCTTTTGATATATCTTCAACTGCACTTGATATTTCTTCTGTAGCCTTACTCGACTGACTTGCTGTAGCCGCCATCTCATCTCCAGACTTATGTAACTGCTCTGCTGACTCTGTAAGTCCTGTCACAATACCATTAAGCTTGCTGATAAGTGCCTGGACAGAACCTGCCATTTCTCCAATCTCATCATTACGCTTTAACATATTAGGATCAACCTTCATAGTTAAATCACCATTGGATAAAGAAACAACTAATCTGTTAACTGCCACTAAAGCATTAGCAATCCTTCTGGAAAGCATAAATGCTATCACAGCTATTACCACAAGAACGATAATTGTTACCACTACAAGCGCTATAACCTTCTGTGTAACAAATGATGATATAGCTGTTCTTGGTTCTCCTGCAAATAACATACCCACAATATTGCCATTATAATTCTTTAATGGAAGATATACACCCGTATAATCAACTCCATCTATATCGATATGATCTGCTTCATATGTCTCGCCGGTCTTAACTTTTTCCCATACGTCGTCAGCTGCTTTAAGGCTTAACATTCTCTTATTATTAGAATCTCTTAATGATGTTACCTTGGAATCAACACCATAAAAGATTGTTATATCTGCATCGTTATCATCTGTAAACTTATCAATTCCATCCTGCTTCTGTGAAAGATTAACATCTCCCTTAAACATATTGCCATTATTATCAACTCGCCAGTCACCAGAATATGTGTTCTCATAACTAGACTTTGTTGCCTCTGCTAAAAGCGCAAGCCCATTAGATGCCTCTGTATTCATACCAGCTGACATATTAACAACTGCGATAATAAGTACTATTGCAATACCAACAACTGTTGGAAGAACAGAACTTGCTATAAGCCTTGCTTTAATACTCATCTTAAGTCCAGACTGTCTACCCTCATTAGGTGTATTACCGCTATTAGAAATATCCTTATTCTTAACTGATTTCTTAGGCTTATTCTTAACAACCTTAGGCTTGTCAGCTTTCAATTTATCTTTTACAGGCTGCTTAGCTGATGCCTCTTTCCCAAATCCTTTAGACTTTGGAACTTTTACCTTCTCATCCACTTCTGTTACAGCTTCCGCGCTGTCTGCTTCAGGCATCGTAGATTCAGCATTAACCTTTGTTGTATCTTCCATACCATAACCTCCTAGTTTCTTATATAACATAGAATATATCATTTTATATTGTTGGAATATTATAACATAAATAAATATGAATGTACTACATTTTTCTACTCTTTTTGCACATATTTTCCTGTATTATTAGATAGAAATTAATCACATTATGGAAACCACTTATAATTAGGGTTATAGGACAAAATGCACATTATAGGCAAAATGTTGGTTATAGAGCAAAACGTGTTAATTAGTTAATTTTCTTCAATAAATATTTTATAAATAAAAAAGTTCCCCGGTCTGGGGTGACCGGGGATGAGTAGAGGGGATAGAAATATAGTCAAGCATATTGGCTTTGGAGATTGTCCAATATACTTTCGTCCAAATTAAACTTAGTATCAGGTTCTCAAAATATAACCAAACAAACAATATCTAACTTTCAACTATCATAACCTGACACTATCTATTATAATATCTTATTAAATATTGTCAATTAGTAATTAACCTAATTCAACATTAAATAATAAAATCTTTCTTATCAGTTGAATATTAACATACAAAAATTATAGTTAATATCAACCTGACACTTTTATATATTATAATAGGTTGCTTTTAATATAGCAACTGAAAAATTGTATTTTTTATGTTTTTTTAATGATTTATTGTTCTATATCGATATTATAATAATTAATCTATCACTTTGTCAAGCTTTCTTTTAATTAATTCCGCCGTTGGCGTTATAGCAAGACCTTCCTTGGCTGTTTCTTTTAAACTTGATGGCATTGCCGCACCAATTCTCTGCATCGAATCAATTACTTCATCAGGCGATATTACACTTTTAATGCCTGCCATAGACATCTGTGCCGCTGTTATTGCATTCATAGCTCCTGCAACATTTCTTTTAATACAAGGAACTTCTACAAGTCCACATACAGGATCACAGGCAAGCCCCAGCATACTCTTTAATGCTAACGCACTCGAATTAACTATCTGTAATGTATCTCCTCCCTGAAGAAATGTCAAACCTGCCGCCGCCATTGCGCTGGCACTTCCAATCTCTGCCTGACAGCCGCCCGATGCACCGGCTATAGAAGCATTTTCTGCTATAACTGCTCCAATTCCAGAAGCAATTAACAAAGCTTTAACCATATCATCTTCAAGTGTCTTAAAATATGTTTCATATGATATAAATACCGCTGGAATTACACCACACGAACCCGCTGTAGGTGCGGCTACTATTCTACGCATACACGCATTAGACTCACCCATTTTAAGAGCCTTTTCCATAACCATTCCAACAAAATCTCCACATATATTCTTCCCTGATTTGTTGTATTGATACATCAGCTCTCCGTCACCACCTGCCATCTGGCTTGGTGACTTAAGAGATTTATCATAGTTATTATCTGCATTTTTCATAGCTTTATACATAAGACGCATATTTTCAAATATCTTATCTTCAGAAACCATACGCTCGTGCGCATTATCCATCATAATAACCTGCCATAGCTGTGCATTGTTCTTATGACATAACTCCACCAAATCATTTATAGAATGATAATTCATTATTTAATCTCCCTTTTGCGACAAATATGTTACCTTAGTTATACCTTCTACCTTTTTCAGCCATTCTATGCCTTCGCGTGGTATCTCCTGATCACATTCCAGAACCATTACCGCATCGCCGCCTCTGTTAGAACGATACAACTGCATAGTTGCAATATTCACAGATTTGTGCGCAAGCATTGACGTTACTTCACTAACGTGACCTGGCTGATCCTGATTATGCACCACTAATGTAGGATAATCTCCCGAAAAATTCGTTGTTATTCCATCAATCTGCGCGATATTTATTCTTGAACCACCAAGTGACTCACCCACAACCTCAAGCTGTTTTCCAGAAATGCCAGTTAATATAATCTGAGCACTATTAGGATGCGCTTCTTTCAGTGTTGATTTGCCAAATGTCACCTTTATTCCCTTTTTTTCGGCAATCTCCATACTTTGTGGTATTCTCATATCATCAGGCTGCATTCCAAGCAGTCCCGCAACAATAGCCTTATTAGTTCCGTGTCCTTTTCCTGTATCAAGAAATGAACCATACAGCAATATATTTGCTTCCTTTATCTGTTCTCCCATCAGCTTCTGGGATATATATCCAATCCTTACCGCACCTGCTGTATGTGAACTGAACGGTCCAACCATAACCGGACCAATTATATCGAATATATCCATTAAATCCTCCGTAAATCCAGACGTCTGAAATATATTAATATTATTACTCTGAATTATTGTGAACTTGGTATTAATAATTTTGTTTATTACTTTGTTTGAATCGCATTTTATATTATTAACATCATTTATTACATTAATTAACTTTATCTTTTGTATTATCAACAACATTACTTGCTTTATCTTCTGTATTATCAATAACATTACTTGCTTTATCTTCTGTATTATCAATAACATTACTTGCTTTATCTTCTGTATTATCAATAACATTACTTGCTTTATCTTCTGTATTATTAATATTACCTATTACTTTATCTGTATTTTCAGCATTAAGCTTGATAATAGCAATGGCGTTTGTAGTTTTATTTAAAGCACTTACCTCTTGCCAACTATATTTGAAAATGTATCTTCAAGGTTTTTTCCTACTGATTTCATTGCATCACCAAATTCATTAGCCATACTTTTAGCCTTCTTGTCCAGTTCATTTTCTTTTACATAATCTGTAACCTTATCTGCCGCATTATTAGTGGCATCAACAGCTTTGCCAACGCCTCTTAAAACCTTTTCTTTATTAATAAATCCCATTATTATCAACTCCTTATAATTTAATTACCTATAACAATTTTAATTCAACTACTGCATTTATTTTATTATCTGTTTCAAATATAACAAGACAGTTATCATTATTATCTGTAAGACATTTTATGTTTACATTATCATTTTGCATAATTTCCTTTTTATATTCGATTCTTATATAGTTAAAATCAACATTTTTATAAATATCTTCTGGAATTGCTTCTAATGCTGCCTCCAAATAGCTGACATTATGCAAATGTCCATTAATATCAATATCTCTTCTCTGTATTAAATAAGGCTTTTCGGTAATCTTAATGGTGTCTGGCAGATTATCCAAATCTGGAAGCTCTATCTTCTTTATTTCCTCATCGAATACCTTTTTCCCTGTTTCAGTACCATATATATCATTCATTTTCTGGTCTAAAACAATAGGTCTGCGCCTTACCAAATCCATATATAGCCATCTTGAAGTACCTATCGCACATAACTCACCATTCTGGTCATACAATTCAAAATCCCTGAATGCACACAGCTTATCTGATTTCCTAGACCAGGTGCTTGCATCTATATATTCATTGTAGGCTGGTCTTTTTAAGACTTTTATCTTCCAGTCAAGCAATACCCACGCCTTTTTATTAATAGTAGATGCCGATACTCCTAATCCAGCTTTATCTGAATGAGAGCCAGCAATATCTTCCATAATTGTAACAATTCTTTTGTTATCTATCTTATTTTCTCTTCCAATGTCCTCTAACTCTACTTTATATCTCTCTTTATATATCATTATCTATATTCCTCAATATATTCATTGTATATTAGCTTTGTGTATGTTTAATAAATAGCATATCAGCTAATTAATGTTGGTTAACAGCACTACTGTCTAATGTATGCTTTATCTAATAGTGATTATCGTTCATCAGCCAATATCTGTTAATATTCTTATATTATAAATGTTATGACTGGAAATATCCATAAAAAATCAATTAAATGTGTGTGGTTGTGACAAAATTACAAATGTAACTTGCAGTAATTATATTATTATTAAATAACCACAAAGTGGTATAAATGTTTCACGTGGAACATAAAACATATGTTTGTAATATTATGTGACATTCTAATAATTGTATTAATTATACTGATTTTATTAATTATAAGATTTTTACATTTAATTAT